>JAPZAP010000001.1 GCA_027460585.1 Candidatus Methanoperedens sp.
ATCGTGACCTTTGACAGGATTTACAGGATCGACAGGATACGATTTTTGTGGCAAATCCTGTAAATCCTGTCGATCCTGTCTAAAAAAATCATGATATAGCCACTGAGGCGCAGATGCGGGATTTTCAAGACATGCACTCAAAATGACATCTATTCATGAAATTCAGGATACTGCCAAAAATTATACCAACAGTAATGTAACTGTCACTTTTTTTCCCAAGAATTTTATACCTGATCAACATATTTGCGCAAATGTTGCACTTCATTGGAATAAATTTATATACTATCAATAAAATGTTATACTACGCAAAAGTTGCACAATAAATAAAAGGAGATTATTATGTTAAGATATGGAAAACAAGAACTGAACTTAACGATGGTATGTGAATTACTTGATTTTGTTTCACTCGTTTTTAGCAATACTTAGAGGTTTATTATGAATCTAATGAAAATCATTGATAAAGTCAATGAACTGACAATTTCCAGGTTCAACATAGGAATGAAAATCGCATATAGCTTCATCGTGATTGATATACTGTTGCTGTTCGTGGGATATATGGGACTATACGGTAAGAGTATCACTGCTTTTATTGATCCTGAACAGGCTATCATCATTTGTATTATTTTTGCTGTTAGCGCATCCGTAATGATGTGTATCGGGCTTACCCGCTCCATCAAGAAACCATTGAACGAATTCAGTAATGCGGCTGACAAGATAGCAGAGGGTGATTTAACAATAGAACTTGATGTGTCTTCAAGAGATGAACTTGGACAGCTTGCAAAATATTTCCAAAAAATGACCTCAAACCTGCAGAATTTGACTGGAAAAGTACAGAATGTCTCAATAAGGGTTGCAGATACAGCCAGGGGACTTTCAGCATCAAGTGAGGAAATGAAAGCTTCATCTGATCAGATATCAAGCACAACACAGGATATAGCAACAGGTGTAAGCTCCCAGGCATCAAAGATGGTCCAGATCAGCCGTTCCATGAAGGAGATGTCAGAAAGTGTCCAGCAGGTCGCCACGAACTCACAGAAAGCCGCAGAAGGGGCAAATTCAGCCAGCGCGACAGCCCAGAAAGTTGGCAAGATGTCCACTGATGTTGCCAATAAGATGTCTCAGATACAGTCAAGTGTGGATAACTCGGCAACAGTAATAAAACAACTTGATGGAAAATCCCAGCAGATTGGTGAGATAATTGTGGTGATCACAAATATTGCAGACCAGACCAACCTCCTTGCGCTCAATGCTGCCATAGAAGCGGCGCGTGCCGGAGAGCATGGCCGGGGTTTTGCCGTAGTTGCTGATGAAGTAAGGAAACTTGCCGAAGGATCAAGAGGCGCTGCCAACCAGATAACAGGATTGATCAAAGATATTCAGCAAGGCACAAAGCTGGCCGTAACCACAATGGAACAGGGCACAAAGACCGTAGGTGAAGGAGCAAAAAATCTACAAGAGACTGTGACTGCCATTAATGATATCGTAAAAGCTGCTGCACAGGTTGCCGCAATGGTACAGGAAATAGCGGCAGCTGCAGAAGAACAATCCGCAACTGTTGAAGAAGTAACAGCTTCTGTGGAGGATGTATCGGCAATTAGTGAACAATCAGCAGCAGGCACACAGGAGACATCAGCTGCCGCAGAAGAGCAATGTGCTTCGATGGATCAGCTTGTTAATGCAGCCCAGGAAATGGCAAGATTGTCTGCTGAATTGCAGACTGAAGTAAATAAGTTCAATCTGGGGCAAGATGCTAAATAAGGATGAAGAGCACAGGCCGGGAAAGCTCCAGCAGGTTCAAGCCCCGGAGACCTGACAAAATAGGAGGACAACATGGCAGAAAAACAACCAAAGGATTCAAAAGCAAAATCAGGCGACGAGCTCCAGCTCGTCGTTTTTAATATCGGCACCGAAGAGTTCGGCGTCGAGATAATGAACGTGCAGGAGATCATCCGTATGACAAATATCACAAAGATCCCGCAGGCATCAGGCTATGTGAAGGGAATAGTCAATCTTCGCGGCAGGGTAATCGTGGTTATCAATCTTGATGTGATAATGGGTATGCAGAGCAAGGACCAGGATGAGAATACCCGCATCATAGTCGCGGATATCGGTGAAAATGTAATGGGCTTCATCGTGGATTCGGTGAGCGAGGTCATCCGCATTCCTGAGAGCAGCGTCGAGCCGGCACCTGCGGTCATTGCGAACAAGATCGGTACGGAATATGTACGCGGCGTGGGCAAAATGGAAGATAGGCTGCTTATACTGCTTGATATTGACAGGATACTTAGCGCCAACGAACTTCATAATGTAAATAAAATATCCACAGAAGCAGCAGCGACCGCATAAGGAAGCTGCTTTTTCCTTTTTTTTCCGATTGTTTCATCATTTCACGGAACAGGTTATTTAATATATGCATTATTTCCGGTCTTAAATCGGCAAGATTATTTGAAACATGGATTGATACATCATAAATTCATGATTGGAAGATAAAATTAGATTATTGTTTTTAATATTGTTTATCTTTTTTGATTTAGCATTATATCACACCTTTTTCACAACTTCCTATATAAATTAGAATGTAGTGATTATTATTAGTATAGTAAATACGAGAAAAAAAATACGAGGAAAAAAAAATGGATTTAATGAAAATTGTTGATAAAGCAAATGAGTTGACCATTGATAAGTTCAATTTTGGCATGAAAATCGTATTCAGTTTCATAGTTGTAGATATGCTTATGTTAATGGTTGGGATCATTGGGATATACCGTGAGAGCATCAGAGCATTTATTGACCCTGTATATGGGATCATCATTGTTTTGTTCTTTGCTATTTTCTCATCAATACTTATGTGCTTAGGTCTTACGCGTTCCATATTGATTCCACTACAACAATTTGACAAAGCTGCCAAAAAGATTGCAGCCGGGGATTTTTCGGCAAATATACGTCTTTCTTCAAAAGATGAGTTGGGCAAGCTCTCCATTGTTATCCAGGAAATGACCGAGAGCTTAAAAACTATAGTCGGAAAAGTGCAAAGAGCTTCAATGGAGGTTGGTTCGACAGCCCAGAAACTATCAACCTCAAGTGAGAATATGAAAGCTTCTACAGACCAGATATCGAGTACTACCCAGGAAATGGCAACTGGTTCCAGCCACGAGGCACAAAAAATATCTGAAGTGAGCCGCGCAATGAAGGAGATGTCAGAAAGTGTGCAGCAGGTCGCTCAAAACTCCCAGAAAGCCGCAGAAGGTGCAAATTCAGCAAGCACGAACGCACAGCATGTAGGCAAAATGTCAGGTGAAGTGGCTCAGAAGATGACCGATATCCAGGCAACCGTTGATAATTCTGCAAAAGTGATAAAACAGCTTGATAGCAAATCACAGCAGATCGGAGAGATAATCGGCGTTATAACTAATATTTCCGACCAGACGAACCTGCTTGCATTAAATGCTGCAATAGAGGCGGCGCGGGCAGGCGAACACGGACGCGGCTTTGCGGTAGTTGCGGATGAAGTCCGCAAACTTGCTGAGGAATCAAGAGCTGCAGCAAAGCAGATAACGGGCTTGGTAAAAGAGATCCAGCAGGGCACAAAGCAGGCGGTTGTGACCATGGAACAGGGCACAAAGACTGTAGGCGAGGGAACAAAGACAATAGGAGAAACGGTTTCTGCCATCAACCAGATCGTAAAAGCTGCGGAGGATGTAGCGAATATGGTGCAGGAGATAGCAGCAGCAGCACAAGAACAATCCGCTTCGGTTGAAGAAGTAACAGCTTCTGTTGAGGATGTTTCAGCTATAATCGAAGAGTCAGCTGCCGGCTCACAGCAAACATCAGCTACTGCCGAAGCTCAAGCCACTTCAATGGCTGAGCTTCTGAATGAAGCTAAAGAACTGGCTGCATTATCTGAGGAATTGCAGATGTCTACTTCCCATTTTATACTCAAATCTGCAAATGAATATGTACGCTGCTGGGATATCAAGAAATGCAAACCTGAAATCCAGCAGAAATGTCCGGGATTTAAGTCTCCCGAAGCCCGCTGCTGGCTTGTACAGGGAACATGGTGCGGCGGAGTAAAACAGGGTGATGCAAGAGCGAAAGTACACAACTGCATGACCTGTGAAGCATTCAAGAGAAATATTTGAACGCTTAGTCAAAGAAAAATATTGAGAGTAGTTATGAATTTGCGTAGGAAGACACTGTTCCTCATAGGAATGACGATCCTATGCCTAATTTTTTTCGTTTATTCAATCTCGACTTTTATCATTGTTGATGGTTTTATCAAAGTGGAACAAAAGGACGTTGAAAAGAATGTCAACAGGGCAATTGGTGCCGTTAATGATGACATAAGCAATTTGAAAACCATGAATCGTGATTGGGCCTGGTGGGATGACACTTATAGATTTATCGGGGATGATAATCCTGAATATATCAAAGCAGTTCTGGGTGATGAGTCTGTAGCAGGGTTGCGGCTTAATTTGATCATCTATATAAATAATACCGGGGAGATAGTCTATGCCAGGGGATTCGATTATCGGGAAAAGAAAGATTTACCAATCCCGGAAGGCGTGAAGAAGCTGATCAACAAGGATAGTGTGCTTCTTAAGCATAGCGGACCACAAAGCAATTACAGTGGAATAGTACTTCTTCCTGAGGGGAATTTGATTATCACATCATACCCAATTTTGAACAGTGACGGTGAAGGTCCTATTGGAGGGACGCTCATTTTCGGGCGGTACCTGGATGAAATGGAGCTTGAGCGCCTGGCTTCCATAACCCAAATGTCATTGACTTTAGATCGTCTGGATAATAAGCAATTACCTGGAGATTTCAAGGCGGTCCTTCCATTATTTTCATTGGACAAAAAAATAATCACCCGGCCGTTGAATGAGGGGAAGGTGGCAGGATATGCGGTATTGAATGACATCAGCGGGGATCCGTCCCTGATATTGCGCGTGGACCTGCCAAGGGAAATATATAACCAGGGAAAAGTCAGCGTAAATTATTTCCTGATTTCGCTTATTTTCGTCGGCTTTATTTTTGGCGGTATGTCTATATGGCTTATGGAGAAAAAAGTGGTTTCAAGGATTTTGCGGCTCAATAACGATGTCACCCTGATAAAAAATAGCCACAATCCCTCAAAACATGTGGTTGTAGAGGGGAAAGATGAGATATCTTACCTCTCAATTTCAATAAATGATATGCTTGAAGGCATCGAGCATTCCCAGGCAGAACAGAAGAAGGCTGAGGATGAGCTGAAAAAGCACCATGACCAGCTTGAGGAAATTGTTGAAAGTCGTACTGCGCAACTTAATAAATCCATCCAGGAAAAAGAAGTTCTTCTCCGGGAAATCCATCATCGTGTAAAAAACAATATGCAGATAGTTTCCAGCCTTCTCATGCTTCAATCCCAAAATATCGAAGATAAAAAGTACAAAGATGTTTTTATTGACAGCCAGAACCGGATACATGCAATGGCCCTTATCCATGAAAAACTTTATCAATCCGAGAGCATTGCACAAATTAATTTCAAAGAGTATGTCAGCGATATAGTCTCAAATATAATTGGATCTTACGGACAAAAGAGCAATATACAAATCGATATTAATGTGGAAAATATTCCAATAAAAATTGATTATGCAGTTCCATGCGGGTTAATAATTAATGAACTTGTCACAAATTCCTTAAAATATGCATTTCCGGATGGAAGACAGGGAAAAATTCAAATTTCAGTTACATCAAATGATAATAATATGATCCGGCTTTCAATAAGTGATGACGGCGTAGGTATTCCAGAAGATGTGGATATTCGAAATACTAAAACATTGGGTTTAGAGCTGGTCACCTCCCTTGCAGAAGGTCAACTTCATGGTGAGATCATTCTAAATAGAGAAAACGGAACAGAATTCCAGATTAATTTCAAGCACGCAAAATGCTAACAGGAAAACAGATACTGGTCGTTGAAGATGAAGTAATTACAGGAATGGACTTAAAGAAAAGGTTGAAAAACCTGGGATATGATGTTCCTGTAGTAGTAACCTCAGGAAAAGAAGCCATTGAAAAAGTGAAAGAAAATAATCCCGACCTGGTGTTAATGGATATTCACCTGGATGGTGAAATGGACGGGATCGAGGCAGCGTCAAAAATTCATTCTTTTTCTGATATTCCAGTTATATACCTGACCGCATTTTCCGATAATAACACTCTTGAACGGGCAAAAATCACAGAGCCTTATGCATATATAATAAAACCATTAAAAGACAGGGAATTACAGATAAATCTTGAAATTACTTTTTCTAAACGCAAAATTGAGAAAATGATCCTTGAAAATGAGGCGCTTATCCAGGCGAGCAAAACAAAATCTGAGTTCATGATGGCTATGAGCCATGAATTGCTTACTCCATTGAACTCGATCATTGGTTTTTCAGACCTTTTGAAAAAAAAGAATTTTGGGGAATTGAACGAGATCCAGGAAAAATATATTGATAATATCCACATAAGTGGAAAGAATTTGCTGATGATTATCAATGATATCCTTGATCTTTCAACATTTGAAGCAGGTAAAATCCATTTATCGATCAAAAAAATGTCTATAGCTGATGTTATAAATGAATCAATAGCTATTATTAAAGATATTGCCATTCAGAAAAAAATTCAAATAATAACAGAAATTGACCCGGGATCAGACCTCATAGATGCTGACAGGAATCGTATCAGACAGGTGCTTTATAATATTCTAAGCAATGCCATAAAATTCTCCAAACCGCAGGGGATCGTTACCATAACTGCGAGAAAAGAAGGTGAGATGGCCCAGATTTCGGTGAGAGATACAGGGATCGGGATAAAAGAAGAGGATATTGGAAGGCTGTTTAAGGAATTTGAACAGATCGATAAAGGCGCTTCAAGACAATTCGGCGGCACCGGCCTGGGGCTTGTCATTTCTAAAAAGCTGATCGAGCTTCATGGGGGGAGGATATGGGTCAAAAGCAAGTACGGTGGAGGCAGCACATTTTCTTTCACGCTGCCACTAACAGCAATAAAATAGGTAGTTTCCGACTAATAATGACCTGTCTGCATTAATTGAACTTGGTGATTATAGTCAAGAACCTAATTTATTTCACAAAATGCCAAACACTTTGCGCTCTTTGCGTCCTTTGCAGTGCACGATTTTTTTCACCGCAAAGAGCGCAAAGGACGCAAAGATAGTTTGAATTGTTTGGTATTCAACTATAATATCTCATAAAAATGAGCCGCAAAGAAACGTTATCACAAAGAAGCAATATTACCCTGTTTTTCGACAGGATTAGCGTACTATTAACACTTTTGGTCTATTTGCGCTTTATGGCGCCGGGGTTGCGACCCCAGACCCCGGTGAGGCGCCGCCTATGGCGGGGTTTATTGAAAGACCCTTGGTTACATAAAATCAATATCCACATA
>JAPZAP010000002.1 GCA_027460585.1 Candidatus Methanoperedens sp.
ATCAGGCCAGGCTATCCAGAATATGAACCTGATGTTCGGGCTTCCTGAGACAACAGGTCTCTGGCATCCGGGTCTTGCTCCATGAGGTAAAATAATGAAAATAAAAGATGTGATGAATAAAGATGTTATTATATGTGCACCCAATGATACATTGGGTCATCTCGCAGATATGTTCAAAAAGAACCATATCAGCGGGATCCCGGTTGTTGATAAAGGAAAAGTCGTGGGGCTTGTTTCCGAAACTGACCTGATCAAGTTATTCAAGATCCCTGAATATTCAAATGATTTATGGCTCCCCAGTCCGTTTGAAATAATTGAAATACCCATACGCGACCTTGTTAAGTTTGAAGAAACAAAGAAATTTTTTGAGAACATGAAGCTTCGTCCTGTAAAGGAGATCATGACTAAGACAGTTCATGCAATTTCTCCTGATGAGGATCTTGAAGATGCGTCTACAATGATGGTGAAATATGACGTAAACAGGTTGCCAGTCATTGAAAATGGTAAACTTGTGGGAATAGTTGCAAGAAGCGATATAATTAAAGGTCTTTCTGAATCGGCGGAATGAGCATGAAAAATATCAATGGTGGAATCTGCTCAGTAAAAGGCATAAAAGCGCACGGGATAAAACAGGGCAAGAACGGACTTGCGATAATTGTAGCTGATGCCATGGAACTTTCGACAGCAGGCGTTTTTACGCGAAATAAGGTAATAGCGGCTCCTCTTATAATAACAAAAGAATCACTTTTAAAAAGTAATTTAAGGGCAGTGATCGCCAACAGCGGATGTGCAAATGCATTTACTGGCAAGAAAGGCATGGATGACGCACGATGGATGGCCGGGATTCTTGCACAAAAATTAAATTGCAGCCCTGATGAAATAGGAGTCGCCTCAACAGGTGTGATAGGGCGAAATCTTGACAGGACATGGATTGGAGGGCATCTTGATGAGGTTTTCGGGAAATTATCGAATACAGAAGACTCAGGTAAAGCCGCCGCAAGAGCCATCATGACAACTGATACCACGATGAAAGAGATAGCGATCGAGCTTGATAATGGTGTGCGCATCGCAGGTATCTCCAAAGGCTCAGGAATGATAGAACCGAATATGGGGACAATGCTAGCGTTTTTATATACTGATGCGAAATTGCCGGGAGAATTACTGGATGTGTGCCTGAAAAAAGCAGTTGATAAGAGTTTCAATATGGTAGTGGTTGACGGGGATACAAGCACGAACGATATGGCGCTACTTACTGCCACGGGGTATCATGATTGTGAAGAAGAGACGTTCCAGGAGGGGCTTGACCACGTGTGTATCAGCCTTGCAAAAATGATCGCAAAAGATGGGGAAGGCGCAACAAGATTGATCGAGATAAAAGTTACAGGCGCAACGAGTATGGAAGATGCGCGAAAAGCTGCAAAAGCGATAAGCCGCTCGCCCCTTGTTAAAACCGCGATTTTCGGAAAAGACCCGAACTGGGGAAGAGTGGTTGCTGCTGCGGGTTATTCGGGCGCCGATATCGACCAGGATAAAATATCACTTAAATTCTCAGATAGCAGGAACGAGGTTTTGCTGGTTGATTCCGGAAGGATCGTTGAGGGAAAGCTTGAGGCGCTAAAAGAGATCATGGAAGGCAAAGAGATATTTATCGAAGTAGATATCGGACTTGGTGATTTCGAGGCGATCGCGTGGGGCTGCGATCTGACCTATGATTATGTGAAGATAAATGCGATGTACACGACTTGATATAACACGGATTGCGCGGATGATACATAGGAAAACGCAGATGGACCTGAATAAATGCATATGGGAGAACTAATGTACCTCACCCCCGACGAAGAAAAGCTCATGAACGGTGAGCGCGGCCCGACATACCAGAAAGCTATCGAAATACTCGCGGCTCTTGGCGATATATATGGCGCGGACAGGCTGATCCCGATAAAAAGCACGCAAATTGCAGGGGTTTCATATAAAACGATAGGAGATGCTGGTCTTGAGTGGATATCCGATTTGAAAGGAAAGGTTGTGGTGCCTTCGATCCTCAATCCCGCAGGAATGGATCTGGAATGCTGGAGGGAAATGGGAATAAGCGAGGAATTCTCACACAAGCAGCAGGAAATTATCAGGGCATACGAGGCGCTGGGTGTAAAAACCGAGTGCTCCTGCACCCCTTATAATATTTTTGACAACCTCGCAGGTTTTGGCGATCATGTGGCATGGAGCGAATCCTCTGCGATATCTTACGCCAATTCTGTTATCGGCGCGCGCACAAACAGGGAAGGAGGACCGAGTGCGCTTTCAGCAGCACTTGTTGGAAAGACCCCGAATTTTGGTTTTCACCTGGACGAGAACAGGGTTCCGGTCATTTCGATCACTGTGGAGCCAGAGCTTCACGATTCCGATTATGGCGCGCTTGGATACATCGTGGGTGCAATGATCGGTGATAAAGTCCCGGTTTTTGAGCTTAATTCCCGCCCCACGAAAGACGATCTTAAATCACTCGGCGCGGCCATGGCAGCATCTGGCGCGGTTGCGCTTTATCATGTTAAGGATGTCACCCCGGAAGCTGATAAATATGAAATGCCTCATGAGGAGATCACAATCGAGGAAAAACAGATACAGGAGATTTACAAATCCCAGGGGTCTCTCGAACCTGACCTGATAGCTTTCGGATGCCCTCACAGCAGCGTTCCTGAACTTGAAAACCTGGCACGTCTCTTGGCTGGAAAAAAGGTGAAAAAGGAGACGTGGATATGCACCTCGCGCGCCATCAAGAACGGGAAACCGGCATTGATAAAGCGTATCGAGAAAAGCGGCGCGAAGGTTTTTTGCGATACCTGCATGGTAGTGTCGCCTGCAAGTGAAAAATTCAAATGCATGATGGTTAACTCAGGGAAAGCGCATAAGTATGCGCCAAACCTTTGCGGGGTGAAAAGTATTCTGGCAAGCACTGAAAAGTGTGTGGAGACGGCGGTTAGTGGATAACTTAATGTAATATCTTTTCAAACTATAGTAAGAACATAATATCCAGGTTAAGAATTGACTAAATATATAGCATTTCTGCGCGGAATCAATGTCGGAGGCCACAAGCCAGTAAAAATGGAGGAGTTAAAAAAAGCGTTTGAAGCGATGGGATTTAAGAATGTCAAAACGCTTCTTGCCAGCGGAAACGTGCTTTTTGAGACACCAGAGACGGACACAGATAATCTCATCAAACGAATCGAGGAAGAACTGGAAAATGAGCTTGGGCATGAAATTGGTGTACTGCTTCGTACTATCGAAGAAATCCAGAGCCTGGTGGACGCAGATCCTTTCAAAAACATAAAAGTCACTCCACAAACCAGATTCTACGTCACATTTCTTTCAGAGAAGCCAGAAAGCACTTTAAAAATTCCGTATGAATCGATTGAAAAGGATATCAAAATTGTACAAGTTTCAGCCAGCGAAGTATGTAGCTTTATCACGCTTTCACCAATCCGGGGAACTTCTGATTTGATGAGCGTTCTTGAAAAAGAATTTGGTCGGAAAGTTACAACTCGAAACTGGAATACGGTAACCAGAATATTAAAAGGCTGATATGATAAAATAAGTTTTAACTTCCAGTTACCTGCATGCAATGTTATGCAACATTTTTGTTATGCAACAAATTTGTTGCGAAAAAGTTAATAACCTATTATCCCCTTTTAAAAAATGTGTGAATATCACAGCAGCCCGATATTGCTCTTCTTCATGACCTCATCATAATTTGTGTATCCGAGAATCTTCTCTATCATATCAGAATGCTTCCCCTTGATCTTGTTCAACTCGGAAGATGAATAATCCGTGATACCTTTTGCAAACACACATCCATCGCTCTCTATCTCAATAATATCTCCCCTGTCGAACGTCCCCGCGATCTCCACTATCCCTGATGGAAGAAGCCCCATACCCTTATTGACAGCAACTTTAGCCCCATTATCCACGATGAGCTTCCCTGACGCCTTTGAAAGGATTATCCAGCGTGTCCTGTTCTTGAACTTGCCGTTTCGCGCCAGGAAGAGCGTGCCGATATTTTCGCCCTCTGTGACCTTGATGACGACATCCTCGATGGCGCTGTTTGCGATCACCATGTGGCAGCCGGCCATTGATGTTATCTTTGCTGCCTCAATTTTTGTCCTCATCCCGCCCACGCCTTTTGTGCTTGTGGGACTTCCACCATAACTTTCAATTTCGGGCGTAATTTGTTCCACGATGCTTATGAGCTTTGCATCATCGTTCTTTTTTGGATTCTTATTGTACAGGCCATCTATATCAGAAAGCAGGATCAGGAGTTCAGCTTCCACTTTGCTTGCAACCATCGCAGAGAGTTTGTCATTATCCCCAAATGTCGCCTCTATCTCATGCACGCAAATCGGGTCATTTTCATTTATTATCGGGACAACGCCTGCTTCAAGCAGCGCCGAGATGCTGTTTCGAAGATTAAGATAAGTCATCCTGTTGGAGAAAGCCTCGTATGTCAGGAGTATCTGTGCGACTTTGAGGTCATGCTTTTTGAAAGCCATCATCCATTCCTGCATCAGGATATTCTGCCCCACAGCAGCCGCAGCCTGGCGAAGTGGGATCTCACGCGGACGCGTTTGCATATTAAGCTCGATGACACCTATCCCGATGGCGCCTGAACTTACGATAATGACTGTTTTTCCAAGCTTTCGAAGATGTGCCACCTGTCTTGCGATGTCTTCGGTTAATCTGCGGTTAAAGCTTCCGTCTTCATTGGACAACGAAGAGGTGCCTATTTTAAGGACGATCTTCTTCAGATCACAAAAAAGCTCTTTCCGGTCAATATTTTCAATTTGATCCATCAAAATCTTTATCCCATTTTTTCGCCAAGGCTTGTGTTTAATTTCCTATGGGTGTATTTCCTCGCTGTCTTTCCCACATAATCTGCGACCTTATGACCATTTCCCAGAAGTGCATATTTGTAGATAAGGAGCCCTTCCATCCCCACCGGTCCGCGGGCATGTATCTTGTTTGTGCTTATCCCGACTTCAGCGCCTTTTCCGTAGCGGAATCCATCAGCAAAACGGGTGGATGCATTCCACATGACGCTTGATGAATCCACGAGGTCTATGAACCTGCTCGCTGCGGTCTTATTTTCCGTGATAATAGCGTCGGTATGATGCGAGCCGTATTTGTTGATATGTTCGATCGCCTCTTCGATAGAATCAACGATCTTTATTGAAAGTATGAGGTCGTTGTATTCTGTTTTCCAGTCCTCTTCCGTAGCACGAATTATGGCTTTTAAGAATCCCATTCCTTTGAGGATATCGAATGAGCGCTCATCACACCGCAGTTCAACACCGGCAGCATTGTATTTCTTTCCTATCGCGGGGAGGAATTCTCCTGCTATTCCTGTGTGCACAAGCAGCGTTTCCATGGCATTACAGACGGCAGGATACTGGACTTTGGAATCATAACTGACATCAAGCGCCTTTTCCATGTCGGCTTCGCCATCCACATACACATGGCAGATGCCCGAAGAGTGTCCGAGAACGGGGATTCTCGTGTTGTCCTGGATGTATTTTACAAATTCGTTTGAGCCCCTGGGAATAATGAGGTTAATATAATCATCAAGTTTTAACATTTCGTTGACTTCTTCCCTTGTTTCCATCAGGGCGAATGCCCCATGCGGCATTCCGTTCGTATTTTCGATTGTCTTGACAAGCACATCAAAAATCGCCCTGTTGGAATGGGATGCTTCACTTCCGCCTTTGAATATTGTGGCATTTCCGCTTTTCAGGCACAACGACATTATCTGCGGGACCACATCAGGACGGGATTCAAATATGACCCCGATCAATCCGATGGGGCAGCTTACCTGGTAGAGTTCAAGACCTTTATCAAGCTCAAGAGCAGAAAGGGTTTTGCCGACAGGGTCTTCGAATTTTATGACATCTTTTATGCCTGCGATCATTTCATCGATCTTAATATCATCAACTTTTAGCCTTTTTGCCAGCGATTTTGAGAGTTTGCCTGCTGCGACGAGCTTTTCTGCTGCTTCAAGATCTTTCTTGTTGGCTGAAATTATTATCCCCCTGCTAGAATCCAGGGCTTTTGCCATTGCAGCAAGGGCGTTGTTCTTTGTAGCGCTGGGGATGCTTGCAAGTGGGATCGATGCACTTTTTGCGAGTTTGACTTTGGTTATAATATCAATTGACATGACCGGAGACCTAAATTGTAATAATGAATGGTTCTTTTACAGCATTTAATTTCTTATAGATTTGTATTTCGATGAGGGATGGAGATTTTTTTCAATAATCTGTGTAAATCCGCGAAATCCGTGTCTCAGGATAGGTCTTTCTATAGATTTCTGGATAAAAACATCTCTTTTTGACACAGATTAACAGCGATTAACACAGATAAATATAAATTTCATTTTTTTTTGGAAATCATTATTAAGCACATATAACATACATATCAATAATACTTCAATTCAGGTGCATAATGAATACAGTCAGAATGAATATAATTTTTCCTTTAGATATTAATGAAATGTCAAGAAAGCTCCATGGGTCAATTTAGAGTTAACCCCGCCAGTAGTGAATAATTGAAAAATAAATATGGACTTTGTAGCAATAGATTTTGAAACGGCTAACGAAAAAAGAAATAGTGTATGTGAACTAGGAATAGCGGTTGTTGAAGATTACAAAATTATTGAAAGTAAATCTTGGCTAATAAGACCACCTGACCTGAGATTTAATCCATTTAACACATCTATTCATGGTATTTCTGAAAAAGATGTTGTTAATCAGCCAGAATTTGACGCATTATGGGATGAATTTAAAAATTATTTGGATTGTAATTTAATACTTGCTCATAATGCAAGCTTTGATTTAAGCGTATTAAGAAATGTTTTAGATTCCTATTCCATTCCTTATCCAGGCCTTAAATATACTTGCAGTTATATAATTTCCAAAAAAGTTTGGAAAGGTCTGTTATCGTATAATTTGAAAAATTTAGCAAATATGTTAAATGTTCAATTAGAACATCACCACGATGCATTTTCAGATGCAAATGTTTGTGCAAGTATTTCGATTAAAGCATTCCAAAAATCAGAAATTAATTCTATAGAAGAAATAGAAAATAAATTAGATATTAAAGTTGGAGAATTATATCTAAATGGTTATAACCCTTCAACTATCAAACAACATAGAGTTCATAAAAGAATACAAATTAATTCGAATGATAAAATTGAAGAATTGCAGCAAGATGATTCTAAATCTTCAATAATCAAACCAGAAAGAAATTATAAAAATCTATGTGTGTTCGAAGAAAACAAACAAGTTGACACTTCACACCCTTTTTATGGTAAGACTTTTGTATTTACAGGAACGTTGCAGGCACTTGTTCGTTCAGAAGCTCAAAAGTTAGTTTTAAATAAAGGTGGCTTTTGCGGGACTTCTGTTGCTTCTTCGACCAATTATTTAGTTATGGGGGTTCAAGACTTACGCAAAGTTGGTGAAGATGGCAAGAGTTCTAAAAAAGAAAAAGCTGAAAAATTGTTGGGCAAAGGGGTGGAGATAGAGCTAATAAACGAAGATGATTTTTTACGAATGCTTTGAAATTACATAAATCACAAAAAATTGGACTAATATTATGCCGCAGGATGTGGATATGTGTTTATAGTTTCCTATACGTTAAAAAATGTGAAGAATAAATCATCCTTCATAGCTGAATCGATAAGGGAGCAGATCGAAAAAGAAGAAAAAGCTAACCTTATAACAGAATTAACCGCCGGATACAAGGTGAGAAAGCTTGAAGACGAACAACTTTCCCAGGACTGGGATATAACATCAGGAGATGGAATTGATTAGAAGAGGCGATGTTTACTGGGTCAAACTTGACCCAACTTAAGGGTCTGAGATAGTTCAAATAAATCGTGACGCGCCAAGTCGAGAACCCGCAGGGTTTCGGCATGATTCAGATTACGATATTATTAATAATCTCCTCTATATTCCTCATTATCTTGTATTTCCTGGTAAAAAAGGATAAGATATTATCAATATCCCGGTAAAGAAGCTCCTTCGCATTGGGGTGAGCGGGAGTGATAAATTGTGGAAAATCGATGAGCTCACAACCATCAGGATTAACAAAGATATTGAATTCACTCAGGTCTGAGTGAATGATCCCCAGCGTGTATGCTATTTTTACCTGTTTTAATATCTCATCAAGATACCAGCCAGGTTCATCAAGCTTTGAATGTGCCAGCAGCTGCCCCTTTGCTACAGACATAACGATCGCATGCCTGTTTTGATCTATGGGCTCAGGAACATTGACTTGCGGATACAGGGCGACAAGAGCATCATATTCCTTTTCAGCAGCAAGCCGTGCAGCATACAACCAGGAAAGATGCCGTCTTTCCCCGGTAGTTTCTCTTTTTACCCTGACATGCCTGAAACTACTTTTTCCTTCCCTGTGGAATTTAATCACAACACGCCTGTCTATAATGCCGCCTGTAGCATCAAATACGATTGATTCTTTCCCGATCCCGATAACTTCGCCCAAAGCATTCACCGTCCCCCGTTTCACGAATGCATTAAGCGCAAGCAGGTCGTATGCTTCAAAGTATATCCTGTATCCTTCATAAGCCTGGATATTCCTCTGGATAAGCTTGTTGTACGCCAGATTTCCGAATAGATATTCTAATTCCTTCAATTCAAATCCTGTAAAATTGACAATTTCCTCTATCGGAACCCACTCATAGAATTTCATTTTGTTCTCGATGGCAGTAAGAACCCGAAATTCCTTATCAGTTATAGAACGGAATATTTCCGGAATATTTTCAAGCATTGATCGCTATATAATACTGCTGAGTATAAAAAAGAGTGATTAAAAAAAAAGAAAAAAAGAAGGAATATTACCTTCTCTTTCCTCCTCCGCCTCTTTTATCTCTTGAATCCTTGCCGCGGTCCCTGCCGCCGCGACCTCCGCCAGTACCGCCCCGGCCACTGCCAAAGCCACCTCCTCCGCCACCACCATAGCCGCCGCCTCCGCCTCCACCACCGTACATGCTGCCATAACCTCCGCTGCCACTGCGGCCTCCGCCACCTCCACCGCTGCTGCTTCCTCCGCCATAGCTGCCGGTGCGTCTTGGGCGATCGGGCTGTTCTACATGCTTGTCTGACATATTGGGTTCAGTAATGACCTCTGTAAGTGCTTCTTCTGCCAGGAGCATTTTGCCGTATTTTCCAATATTCAATCTCATGGAATTTCTTACAACGGAAATATATCCATTCTGGATAGAAATAGTATCATCTACCGCGATCTTGCCGATCTGGTCGTCCCATAACGATAATAA
>JAPZAP010000003.1 GCA_027460585.1 Candidatus Methanoperedens sp.
GAACTGGGCGTAAAGGTAGAGACGAGCGAAATCGATACAAAGCTTGACCAGTTGATCAATAAGTTCAAGGTCCCGCCAGAAGAAGCTCGCCGGAATGTAATAAATTACTTTTTAAAGAAACACAACATCCCGAAGTCTGAATTTTTCACCCCGCGTGAAACACCACAGGTAAAAGCATCCGATATCAAAGAGGATGGAAAATGGGTGTCACTGCGCGGTAAAGTCGTGCAATTGTGGGAAACCAATTCTGAATCCATCTCGCAGGCAGGATTATTCGGAGATGAATCCGGGACAATAAAATTCACCAAATGGACTAAATCGAATTTGCCAAATGTCGAAGAAGGAAAAAATTACCTGTTCAAGAATGTAACCACTTCCGAATACCAGGGACAATTCAGCATTAAGCTCAACAAAACGAGCGAGCTCATCCCGATAACAGAAAATATTGAAGTGGGGACAACACTGACCGAATTCACAGGCGCGATCGTGGATGTCCAGAGCGGTTCAGGCCTGATAAAGCGATGCCCCGAATGCAACCGTGCGCTTGTAAAAGGCGCATGCGGCGAGCATGGAAAGGTTGAAGGGGTCTATGACCTGCGGATAAAAGCCGTCCTTGATGATGGCGAAAAAGTGCAGGATATCCTGATGAACAGGGAAATAACCGAAGCGTTTACCGGTATAACTCTTGATAAAGCAAAGGAAATGGCAACAGAAGCCCTTGACCAGGGAGTTGTGCTTGATGTTATCAAAAACAAGCTTGTGGGGCGCTATTATGTTGTATCTGGAAAGAAACTTGACCGGTTCATACTGGTTGATTCCATCAAACTGGATGTAAAACCGATCGAAGAAGACATAGCAAGGATACTTGCTGCGACTGCAACGCCTGTTGCAGCGGAGGCGTAATCATGGCTGAAAATGGATCAGGATATGTTCGTGAAGTAGCGCACCGTGTATTCGCAGCAGAACTAAAAGAATCAAATCTCCAATCAAAGGAAGGACAGGACCAGTATTCACCGCAGTATCTCATCACGCCGACTGGAGCAAAATGCAACCGCATCTTTATTGTGGGGACGCTCACAGAAAAAGAAGATGTCGGGACTGACTCTGAATTCTGGCGCGGTCGCATCGTTGACCCCACAGGCGTCTTCTATGTGACAGCAGGGCAATACCAGCCCGAAGCAGCGCAGGTGCTGGCAAGAACAGCGCCTCCTGAGTTCATTGCGGTTATCGGGAAACCAACGACTTTTACGACCAAGGAAGGAAATGTCCTTACTTCAATAAGGGCTGAGTCCATGCATATTGTGGATGCAGCAACGCGCGACAGATGGGTTGTTGAAACTGCAAAACTGACCACAAAGAGAATCGCACGATTGCAGGGCAATGAGCCTGATGCTGTGAAGGCGAGGGAGCATTACTCAACGGATGTTGAGCAGTATAAGGCGATGGTTGCGATGGCGGTGGAGTCGATGAGGGCACGGTAGGGTGCACAGGGTGCCCTTTTATTTTTTAGGACTCATGAAATAGAGTTGGAAAGAGGAATAAAATGCAATCAAATACAAAAATAAACCTAATTGGGATATATCTCACATTCTTTTTATTAACCTTAACAGTAGCGCCATTGATAGTATATTTTTCAAATCTTAAGGATCCACTGATAAAGTCACTTATATATATTGGTAGTTCTGGAGGGTTGGGTGGAACAATTTATTGTATAAGAGGATTTTATCAAAATTTGGGTGAAAACAATTTCAAATTTAATTGGACATGGTGGTATATATTTAGACCACTTATTAGTGTAGTAATTGGAGTTGTTGTATATTTCATTATTGTTGGTGGTTTACTAAGCTTAGGATCGGTTTCAGAGGTAAATTATTCAAAAAGTGTTATGTTTTACTGTGCGGTATCATTCTTGGCAGGTTTTTCATTTACTCAATTTGCTGATAAATTAGAAGACTTGTCTTCAACTTTATTTTCAAAGAAAAAGGAGGACAATAAATGACATTAGAGATTGTGTTTTGGGACGTTCAACACGGTAGTTCAACATACATTAAAACACCTAATGGAAAACATATTGTACAAGATTTAGGAATAGGTTCGTATGGGGATAGTAGTAAAGAATTTAGTCCACTCCTCCATCTTAAAAATAAATGGGGAGTTAATCAACTTGATTATGTTATTATTACCCATCCGCACAAAGATCACATTGATGATATAATGAATTTCGATAAGCTCTCACCAAGAGTTTTATCTCGCCCAAAACACCTTCCTAAGAACGAGATAATCAAAAATGTTCAAGAAGATGATATGCACATTTTTGATAAATATTTTGAGATTAATCAACGATATTCATCACCAGTTTCATCTTCTGAAGATCCTTCATTATCAAATAACAATGGTGGAGTTGAAATCCAAACATTTACTCCCAACTCAAGCAGTACCTCAAATATTAACAACCACAGTATTGTTACTGTTCTTTCATATGCAAATAGCAAAGTATTACTTGCTGGCGATAATGAACCCCCTTCTTGGAAAGAACTATTGGAAAAAGAGTCTTTTAGGAATGCTATTAAAAATGCGGATATACTACTTGCACCTCATCATGGTCGAGAATCAGGTTTTTATTCAGAACTTTTTGAACATTTCAAGCCACGTTTAACGATTATTTCAGATGGGCAATTTTGTGATACGAGTGCCACAGATAGATATAGTAAAATAAGTACTGGATGGACAGTGCATCATAGAAATTGCGAAAAAGAAAAAAGAAATTGTGTGACAACACGAAATGATGGGGTTATTGTCTTAAAATTAGGATATAATTCAGATAAAGAGCCTTTCATTTATGTAACAATTGATTAATTTAAATTGAATCGGAGGCTAAAATGTCATTTAAATTTGAAAATTTAGAATCGAAAACTCGAAGATTAATGTTAGAAGAAGTAGAGATGGATTTAGCAAATAAAAAGCTATATTTAAGTCCAAGACTCTCTGAAATTGGAAAAAAACAATATTGTCTGTTATTTAAAAATGCAATTCAGGAAAATAATGAGACTGCCTTCGCTAATAATTTGAGAACTCAAAATTGCTTAAACCCAACTGAACCAAGAAAAACTAATCAAGGGGTAAAAATTGTTAGTGTTCCAGTTACTGCCAACGAAACATTGGCAGAAGGTGAGTTTAACAGATTTTATATCAGAGCACTTTGCCGCATGGTGATTGAAGATAAAAGAGGCAGTCTAGAGATATATCGAGCAAAACAAGTCCTAACTCCAAGACTAGAATCCCAAATGATGATTGGCAAAATAGTTAATCCCGAGAAGTTATTAAATGATTTAAGAACTAATATAGGTGTAGATACTGTTTTAGGATTGCCCCCAGGTCCAAATTCAGGATTAAGTGTACGCATAAAAAGTTAAAATTCGGAGATCAAAATAAATGATTCGTGAAGAAGCACTGAGGTGGTTTGAAGAAGGAGAAAATGACATATCTACTTCAAAGATTCTTCTTGAAAATAAGAAATACAACCCAGCAGCCTTTTATTCACAGCAGGCTGCTGAGAAGATTTTGAAAGGGCTGCTCCTGGCATATAATGAAGGCACATGGGGTCATTCAGTCCTGTCACTTCTCCGAAGGTTAAATGAGATAATGGATGTGGATATCAGTGAAGCCGAGCAATGTGCCAAAGAACTTGACAGACATTACATCCCGTCAAGATACCCTGATGCATATCCATCTGGAAGACCAGAGGATTATTATACCGAGAAAATTGCGAAGGAGGCATTAACATGCGCTTTGAAAATAAAAGAATTTGCACAGAACCTGATGCAATAAAAGAAGCCCTGAATGAATATTGCAAAGAGATTGAAATGAGGTTCAAACCTGTTTGCATTATTCTATACGGTTCAAGGGCTAAAGAGACCTTTACGAATTTCAGTGATATTGATATTATAGTGATAAGCAATAACTTTGAAAATGATTTTTTATCCAGGATCAGGGATTTGATAGATGCCAATACCTCTTCACTTCCTATTGAGCCGCTTGGTTATACTGAATCCGAGTTTGAAACAATGCTTGGGTCATGCAGGATTACCGCGCTGGACGCTGTGCGCGAGGGAATACCATTATCAGGTGAAGATTATTTCAATAAATTAAAGAATAAACTTAATGCACTTGAAAATATGGGGCTTTACAAAGGTAGAACTTCATGGCATATTCCCGCTGCTGCGATTGGGTAAAATAAACGACAATAACCGAAAGGCACTGATAAGGCTGTATATTATCTTATTATACTGGTTAACGCAAAAGTTAACGTAAAGGTTAACGCAAGGCAAAATTTGTCAATAGGCAATCCTGTTTTCCCAAAACATATTTAACTTGAAAAAACATAGTAAAAATCAAGTGACCAAATGTCAACGACCGTCGAAATAAAAGGAGAATTCGAAACAAAAATCAAGCGCCTGATCGATGCCGGGCTCTATGGAAACATTGCTGAAGCTGTCCGCGACGCTCTTCGCCATCTGCTTCGGGATTATGATGAAAAAGAGATCGCTGTGGCGCTTTACAGGGAAAAGAAGATATCCTTTGCCAAAGCGGCAAGCATAGCAGGCGTTTCCCTGACCAGGATGAAAGAGATCCTTCTGGAAAAAGGTATTAATCCCAGGCTTGGGGTGGAGGGAGTAAGAGAGCTTGAAGAGGACTATGAGACCCTGAAGAGGATTAAGAATTGATAGTGCTCGATACAAGCGTTATAAGTGCTTTTTCGCAGATGGGAAGGTTTGACCTCCTTCAGGAAATAATCCGGCGGCTTGGACTTAAGGCTGTCATTCCACAAACAGTGGAAGAGGAAATAATATTTCCTGAAGCCATATCCGGCTTATCAAAAAATGGGGGATGGATAGATGTCAAGACAATCAATGATTACAAAGAATATCTCTTAAGCCTGCATGAGGGTGAATCAGGCGTCATTGCCCTGGCCAAAAAATACGGCTGGATAGCCGCCCTTGATGACCTTGATGCCAGGAAAATTGCACGAAAAGAACAAATAAAGATAACGGGAACACTTGGCATAATCAAGATTGGGTATGAACTCTGTCCGATAAAAGATAAAAAAGAGCTCCAGGATATTATGGATGATTTGAGAAAAGCAGGATTTTTCATGATACATGATATTCAACAAGATATTCTTGATACAGAAAAGCCCAATAAGAAATAAAACATCAATGAAAAAATGCAAAAACATGGATAACGAAATAATACTAAATGAAACGAATTCTGTCAGCGTGAGTTCGTATCAGTTCGTACGAGTTCGTTGTTTATTTATTTCATGCCAGAGCAAAAAGTCACATCCGTCACGATTTATAACACGGATGACACGGATTGCGCGGATATTCACGGATTCGTGCGCATCCGCGTCATCCGCGCGATCCGTGTTCTATTGTAATCCATCTGCGTTTATCTGCGTTTATCTGCGGCTAATATTCGTTTCATTGAGCGATAGAACCCAGAAAGCATTTTCAGCAGACACTAACCTTCCAGATGACACATTTATAACGACCTCATCAAAAAGGAGCGCCCCTAACACATGAAATTCGCCGCCAGCGAAACGATGCTCGCTTATTTCAACACCCTCGAACAAGAACTTAACCGCGCCATTGAGCTAGCCAACCGCGCCCGCGCAAACGGCGCCGACCCCACGCCAACTATCGAAATACCCATAGCAAAAGACCTTGCGGACAGGGTTGAGAAACTTCTTAATATCGAAGGGGTGGCAAAGAAGCTCAGGGAACTTGAAACCACCATGTCACGCGAAGAAGCAGCCCTTCAGGTCGCGATCTGTGTGGCAAAAGGGGAAATAAAACATTTTGATTCCAGCAGGGATGCCATCGAAGCCGCTGTGAGAGTGGCAATGGCAGTCCTCACCGAAGGCGTTGTGGCTGCGCCAATAGAGGGGATTGCCAAAATAGACCTTGCAAAAAACGATGACGGAACCGATTATATCAGGATCTATTATGCAGGCCCGATACGAAGCGCAGGCGGTACTGCGCAGGCATTGTCCGTTCTTGCGGCAGATTATGTGCGAGCAAACCTTGGTATCGCAAGATTTGTGCCGCGGCCAGAAGAGGTTGAGCGATACGTTGAAGAGATCACAGCCTACAGGCGCGTGGCGAATTTGCAGTATCTTCCCACTGATGATGAGATCCGCCTAATAGTCAGGAACTGTCCAATATGCATAGACGGTGAACCCACAGAGGAAGCTGAAGTTGAAGGACGGCGCGATCTCCAGAGGATCGAAACCAACAGGATACGGGGCGGCATGGCGCTTGTTATTGCCGAAGGGATCGCTCTTAAAGCGCCAAAAGTGAAAAAGCATGTGGATAAGCTCAAACTTGAGGGGTGGGACTGGCTTGAAAAATTCGTAGTCACGGTCAAAAGCGATGATCCTTCAGCGCAATTAAAACCAAAGGACAAGTATCTTCAGGATCTGATCGCAGGGCGGCCTGTTTTTTCGTACCCTTCAAGACCCGGCGGTTTCCGGCTCAGGTACGGCAGGGGCAGGAATACGAGTTTTGCCGCTGCCGGGATCAGCCCTGCAACAATGGTAATGATGGATGATTTCATTGCGGCAGGCACACAACTAAAGGTGGAACGCCCCGGAAAAGCAGCAGCTATTGGGCCTGTTGATACGCTGGAAGGACCAACGGTGCGCCTGTTCAACGGGGATGTTTTGAGGATTGATACTGCGGAAGAAGCTTTAAAATTAAGGCCATCGGTCCAGAAGATCCTTGATATCGGCGAGATCTTGATAAATTTCGGAGATTTCCTTGAGAATAACCATCCACTTGTGCCTTCGTCCTATTGTTATGAATGGTGGATACAGGAACTTGCGGCAAAAACCTCTATAAAAGAGCTGGGTGATCTCAAAAATCCTGACCAGGAAAAGGCGCTCTTTTTATCCCGGACCTATAACGTGCCGCTGCATCCGAAATACACCTACCTGTGGCATGATATTTCAATTGGTGATTATTCACACATTGCCGAATATATCCAGACAAACGGGAAATATGCGGAAAAACTTTCATTCCCGTTGGATGAAAAAATAAAAGACATTCTTGAAGTGCTTCTCGTTCCCCATATTGTGCGCGAGAAACAGATAATCATTGAAGAACCGCTCCCTCTGATGACGTGTGTGGGTATTGATAAAAACCTTAAAAAAACATGGTCTGCTCCTGAAGCAAATATCATGGATACTCTCTTGAAAGTGAGCGGAATTATCATTCGCGCCCGCGCTCCCATAAGGATAGGCGCAAGGATGGGGCGGCCTGAAAAATCCGATAAACGCGAAATGAAACCTGCTCCGCATGTGCTTTTCCCGATTGGGGATGCAGGCGGGAAACGAAGGTCGCTACAGAATGCAAAAGAATTTGTGGAAGAAGATGATGGAGATGGACGAAACAACGATCTAAAGACAGGCCTGACCATCCAGAAAGGAAAAGTTGGCACGATAAAAGTTCAGATCGGACAGCGCATCTGTTCTTCCTGCAAGATAAGGACATTCAAGAACAGGTGCTCCTGCGGTAAATTTACCCAGCCGCTGTTGAAGTGTGAATCATGCGGTATAGAAGTCAATAAACCTCTATGCCCAAAATGCAATAAAGACACAAGCTGCGTCACCGAAATGGATATCGATTTCAAATCCGAGGTTGCACTGGCGCTCAATAACATTGGTGAGAGAGACACTCTTGAAATAAAATGCGTGCTTGGGCTTATGTCAAAGAACAAGACGCCTGAGCCGCTTGAAAAAGGGGCGCTTCGGGCAAAGCATGATATAGTGATGTTCAAGGACGGGACTGTCAGGTATGACCTGTCGGATATGCCGCTTACCCACATAAAACCAAAGGAGATCGGCGTCCCGGTTTCAAAACTTAAAGAACTTGGTTATGTTAACGACACCTATGGAACTCCCCTGGTTGATGAAAACCAGATCCTTGAGCTTAAAGTGCAGGATATCGTTGTCTCAAAAGATTGTGGTGAATATCTTCTGAAGACCGCCCGGTTCATTGATGATCTTCTAGTCAAATATTATAAAGTCGAATCATATTATAAATTGGAAAATATTAGCGACCTTATCGGGGAACTGGTGATAGGACTTGCTCCCCATACATCAGCTGGAGTGCTGGGGCGCCTGGTGGGGTTCACGAACGCATCCGTGGGTTATGCGCATCCATTTTTCCATGCCGCCAAACGAAGAAACTGCGATGGTGATGAGGACTGCGTGATGCTGCTGATGGACGGCCTGCTTAACTTCTCGCGTTCATATCTTCCCGACAGGCGCGGCGGGCAGATGGATGCGCCGCTTGTCCTGACATCGCGCATCGACCCGAATGAAGTGGATAAGGAGGCGCATAACGTGGATGTCAGGTTCCAGTATCCGCTTGAATTTTATGAAGCGACCCTGGCGTTTAAGAATCCCAAGGACCTTGTCAAGATCATGGATATGGTTAGCGGAAGACTTGGCACACCGGCGCAATATGAGGGTTTCGGGTTCACGCATGATACCGCCAATATTGCGGCAGGACCCAGGAACAGCGCATACAAGACCCTGGGGACAATGATAGAAAAAATGGAAGCACAGCTTGGACTTGCACGTAAAATAAAGGCTGTTGACCCTCAGGATGTGGCAGAGAGGGTCATAAATTCACATTTCCTTCCTGACCTTATCGGAAACCTGCGTTCCTTTTCAAAACAGAAGGTGCGATGCACGAAATGCGGCGCCAAGTACAGGCGCCCGCCTCTTAGGGGGTCGTGCCCAAAGTGTGGCGGGAATATCGTGCTTACTGTGCATGAGGGTTCGGTGCGCAAGTATCTTGAGACTTCCCTTCGGATCGCGGATGAATATCATGTATCTCATTATACGAAGCAGAGGCTTCAGTTGCTTGAGATCGAGATGAGGTCGCTGTTTGAGAGCGATAAGGTGAAGCAGAAGGGGCTTGCGGATTTTATGTGAGAGATAAGAGGATTAAAAAGGAGTTGAGAAAAATGGCAGAATGTACAAAATGTGGTGAATATACAAAATTCAATGGTGGACTTTGTTCAAAATGTTACGCCGAAAAACAGATAGATGCTGGAGGTTTAAACGATAAAGATTACAATTATCGATACGGAATGATTAAAGGCAGAATTGCAGAAACTTTAGTACAAGAATTATTTTTGGCTTTAGGATATTCTGTTTTCAGGTACGGAATGGAAAATACCATACCAGGAATTATGGAGCTATTGAAGGGAGTTAGAACAGACGTAGCAAATGAAATACGAAGAATGCCAGATTTTGTGGTTCAAAATCCAAAGAATGGAGACGTATATTTTGTTGAAGTAAAATTTAGAGCAAGCGAAGAATTCACTTTAAAGGATTTGCCTAAAGATTATCCATATAGAAATGCCTATATAATTCTTGTCTCAAAAAAACATATTAAATGTGTAACGGTTGAGGAATTAGAAGCTGGAGACCAAATTACACCTAGTTCAAGAAATTATTTGGGAAATCGCAAAGAATTTGATTTAGATAAACAAACAATTATAGACTTTTGTGATTTCGCAGTTCAATTCTTCCAGAGCGTTTGAATAATATTTATGGAAATAACATGGAAAACTAATCCGCGCGTATCCGCGCAATCCGCATTCCATCCCCTGCTCGCTGACCCCACGCGCACACAAACAGGCGCAAGCACAGCCCTTCAAAATACCGCCGGCGCGCTGGCAGCAGGCTTTCAGGGCAGACCGCGGCTCCTGCACGGCGCCTGACCTTTTAATTTATTTTAAATTTGTTAATTATTAAATTATAATTCCTGAAACCCCATCCCCATCTTGCTGTCACATCTGGCAGCCGCTCTAATTTTCTTGCAGTCTTCCCCAATCTCATCAAGTACTTTGCTATCTTTAAGAACTCCAAAATATTCGCCAATATCTGATTTTCTTCTAATTGTCAGCCTGCCTATCACATCGCTGAAGCTCTCATTCTCTTTTTTCAAATTCTTGAGCAGGTTATACACATCTTCACGTATTGATATTGTCTTTGTTGCCATATATCTGTGTATGCATGCACAGATATTATATTTGCTGGAAAATCATGAATTCGTGGGTTGCCCCCGGCCCCCGCACGCACAAACAGGGCAGGCACAGCCCTTCAAAATACCGCCGGCGTGCATGGCAACAGGCTTTCAGGGAACCTGATGCATTTGCCCGGCGCCGGATTTTAATGACTATGGATTAATATAAACACTGACACGCCTGCGCCTATTATGTAGGCCGCTAAATAGACGTTTACCTGACGATTTTTACACAGCAAAAGGCTAATATAGTCATGTTAATCAAAGAATGAGTAACAGTCGGGGATTATGAACATATTCAACATTTCAAAAAGGATTGATCCAACGAATCAACGCCCTCAGGCATTCTGGAGCCTCCCGGCTTCTGAACTACTTGCGCAACTCAAGACTTCACCAGTGGGCATTACCGGCGATGAAGCACGTCAGCGACTCATACGTTTTGGCTCCAACCTCCTGACGCCCAGAAAAAGTTCGGGCTCACTTGCGCTTTTTCTTGCTCAATTCAAAAGCCCCATTACCCTTATCCTTCTCTTTGCGGCAGGATTGTCACTTTTCCTGCAAGAACGTGTTGACGTTCTCATTATCCTTACAATTGTCTTCATAAGCGGCCTTCTGGGATTCTGGCAGGAACGAGGAGCTGCTAATGCACTCGATAAGTTGCTCGCTATCGTGCAAATAAAAGCCATGGTGCTGCGTGATGGAAGCCCGATAGAAATTCCAGTCGAAGAGATCGTCCCGGGGGATGTTATTATCCTCAACGGTGGAGATATTATTCCCGGAGACTGCCTGATCCTTGAATCCAAAGACTTGTTTGTCGATGAAGCCACGCTGACAGGCGAAACATATCCGGTTGAAAAGTTGGCCGGGGTGCTGATGAAAGAAACACAGCTTGGCCAGCGGAACAACACACTTTTTATGGGTACACATGTTGTGAGTGGCAGCGCGAAAGCTGTGGTTGTCTGCACAGGGACAGAAACCGAATTCGGAAAGGTTTCCGAGCGGCTGAAACTGCGGCCTCCGGAGACGGAGTTTGAGCGCGGCGTCCGGCGGTTCGGGTATTTCCTTATGGAAATTACTCTCTTGTTGGTGATTGCAATTTTTGCCATAAACACATATATGGCGCGCCCGGTCCTGGAAGCTCTTCTCTTTTCCCTGGCGCTGGCTGTCGGGCTGACCCCGCAGCTTCTGCCAGCGATCATAAGCGTGAACCTTGCACACGGCGCAAAGCGCATGGCACAGCAGAAAGTCATCGTTAAACGCCTTGCCTCTATTGAAAATTTTGGCAGCATGAACGTGCTCTGTTCAGATAAGACAGGCACACTGACTGAAGGAGTGGTTAGGGTGAACACCGCTCTTGATGTTGAAGGAAAGGAAAGCGAAAAAGTTCTTTTAAATGCTTATCTCAATGCTTTTTTCGAAACAGGTTTCACGAACCCGATAGATAGCGCCATCAGGAATTATCGCCAGTTCGATGTGTCCGGTTGCCAGAAACTGGATGAAGTACCTTATGATTTCATTCGAAAGAGACTGAGTATCCTTGTCTCAAGAGACGGTAAGCACCTGATGGTCACAAAAGGCGCACTTTCAAATGTGCTATCAGTTTGTTCATCAGCAGAAACTTCCGATGGAATTATCGTGGATATTGCAACTGTGAAGGACCATATCCAGAAGTGCTTTGAAAAGCAGAGCGGTGAAGGCTTGCGCGTATTGGGAGTTGCCTACCGTGATGTCGGATCCGATCCGCTTATAACCAAAGAACATGAAGCTGCGATGGTTTTTTCAGGTTTCATCGTTATGTTTGATCCGCCAAAGGCCGGAATTGCCAACACTATAAACCAACTGCATCATCTTGGCATCTCGCTTAAGGTCGTTACAGGGGACAACAAACTGGTCGCTGCCAATGTCAGCCAACAGGTTGGATTTTCGAACCCGCAGATCCTCACAGGTTCTGACCTTCGCTCAATGAGTGATGAAGCGCTGCTTAAACGGGTGAATGATATCAATATATTCGCAGAAGTCGAGCCAAACCAGAAAGAACGCATCATCCTTGCTCTGAAGAAAAGTGGAAATGTTGTAGGCTATATTGGAGATGGGGTTAATGATGCTTCGGCACTACATGCTGCCGATGTGGGTATCTCTGTTGATAGCGCCGTGGATGTTGCCAAAGATGCTGCCGATATTGTACTGCTGGAAAAGGATTTAGGTGTTCTTGTTCAGGGTGTGCGCGAAGGGAGAATGACATTTGCCAATACACTTAAGTATGTTTTCATGGCGACGAGTGCCAATTTCGGGAACATGTTCAGCATGGCCGGAGTATCGCTTTTCTTGCCTTTTCTCCCGCTGTTGCCCGGACAGATACTGCTTACCAATCTCATGACTGATATCCCGGAGATGACAATCGCTACCGATAGCGTGGATGGTGAAATGGTCGATCATCCCAGGCGCTGGGACATAGGGTTTATCCGCAATTTTATGGTCGTCTTTGGTATCCTGAGTTCCGTTTTCGATATTCTTACCTTCGGCGCTTTGTTTTTCATCCTCCATGCAACACCTGACCAATTCAGGACAGGGTGGTTTATGGAATCTGTTATTTCAGCTTCGCTGATAGTGCTTGTTATTCGCACAAAAAAACCATTCTTTAAGAGCATACCAGGGAAGTACCTGTCCGCAGCTACACTGCTGATCGTTGTGAGCGCGCTTCTTTTCCCTTTCATGCCAATTGGGAATATATTTGGATTTAGTCAGCTTCCGATTTCGTACCTTCTTCTTATGGGAGTGATAGTGGCATTTTACATCATTGCGGCAGAAATAGTGAAAGCGGTATTTTACAGGAGGGTGAAATTTTGATCATTGAGAAGCTACTGTTTTGTCAAGTGTCAATTAGCAATAATATAGACAATTTCAAACAGTCATTCGCCAAAATTTCTAAAACTGTAGATTTGCGTTGCCTGAAGAAAATAAAAAACAATGGTAGATCCGGAAAGAGAATCTGTTGATTGTTTGGGTCTAAAGAAAACGAACCGCAGATAAACGCAGATGAACGCGGATTTGTAGCATCAAATCCAGCTCATCTGATCGGTTCGTGGGATTTAGAGCTATTCCTGTATGCAAGTTTCTTACATGTGATTGCTAATGAAATGATTCGGCGCGTGGGACTATACGTTTTATTTGTAAGTATTTTTCAAAACCCGTAGCATTAAATCTGTGTTTATCTGCGTTCATCTGCGGCTAAATTTTTCAAAAGCCGAAAATAGTAACTTCTGCATGCGCTCAAGTGCGCCGCATCCTGACATTTATCACGTTTTTTTTGTTTTTCAGGAAAAAAATTATCTCGATATCATTTGACAAATTAACCTTGACAGGGCACTACTGCATATATTGATATTCCAATTTTCACCGGATAGCTCCAACATCCGCAAAGCCCTGCCTCTGCCCCGTACCAGCCTCGCGCTGCAGTTGTTCCTTATTAAAGAGCAGCTTGATCACGTTCCGGGCATGCTCCCGCGTGCGTCTTTCCATGAGCCATGCAAGCTCGGTCTCATCTTTCCCCTCATCCTCATGCACAAATACTTCGATGATATGGGTATTTGTCATCAATTGCGCCTGGATTATCCCCTGTGAAGCCTCATGGGCGCACATCTTATCGATGGGCTGGGAGCCTGGCATGCCAAGCGCCATAACGATATCGCAGTCTTTTTCCTCGATCAAAATTTTGCATGCCACTGGCAGGTCTTTTACACCCGGAACCGTATAGCGTTCGATCTGTATGGATGCGCTTTTCTTTAGCTCATCGATTGCAATTTTTCCCATGTTAATGCGGGAAAAGGTGGTATCAGCGATTCCGACTTTTGGCATATTTTCAGGGGTTAAAAGGTTTTGAAGATATATTAAATGATTTCTTTTGTGACATTTTGGTTTCATCAGGGAAAATGAATCTATAACCACAGAGCACTCAGAGAGCACAGAGCTTTGCCCTTTTCTCTGTTTCCTCTGTGAACTCGTGGTTTATCAAGCCAGAAAATAATACAGATATTGAAACGGATTTGAAGGGATAATCTACTTCAAAGCTATATAATATATAACTGAAAATTTTATAACTAAGAAAGTATATCAGCTAATGAGACAGAAGTTATGATAACACAACAAGATGAGAAAGTTGAGAATGTTAAGAACATTTTCAGTAAAAATATGTCTGTGCAAGAGACAATAATTAAGAAAATACACAGCAATGATTATAATAAAAGAATTGAGGCTCTAAAGCTATTTTTTCAAAATTTTAGTATTTTACCTGAGAAAGAAGCAAATGATATACTGGAAATTGCTACCAGAGATGAGTCAAAAAAAGTACGATTATGGATGTTAACTTCATTTAACGGTATTTTAGGAAAAAATATTCCAATGGATATTCGTCGTGATACATGTAGACTACTAATGAAAACAGATGATGAAGAAATAAAAAGAAGATCATCAGAATTTCTGAATATCCCAGTTGAAAACAAAAAAAAAATAACATTAGATGAAAATAATGAGAACTTATTATTTAAACAGAAAAGATTGGAAATTATAGATAAACATTTTGATAATAATTCTAACGATTTAATCGGACGAACGGAAAATATTAAGGACATTATTAATTATATTTCCATAAATGATTCGAATTTCAAGGAGAAAAAATCTGAATTATCTCAAGTCCAAAAAGAAGATAATTTATTAAAAGAGTATATATTATGTTTAACTTTATGGATGGGCGGGGATGGGGCCATTTTCAATATCCGTGATGTAATACAATATTTACCTAATAATGAAAACGATATTAGAAGAAATTTAGAAGAACTGCGGGAAGATAAAATACTAAAAAATATTGAAGGAAATTATTCATTGACTAAAAGAGGGTCAGTGTTAGCCGATTCCATTCTTTTAAAAATAATTGCAAGATGGAATAGTGCTTCAGAATGGGTGAATCAGCCAGGCTATGCTACTATTCATCATGGTTTTATTGAAGATAAGAGGAACATCGCTTTATCTAATATATATTTAAGTTCAAGGAGTTTTATTACAGATTATTTTCAATTTGTATTAGAAAATTTAGTGGAATATTATAGCTATAAGAAAATTTCTTTTTTTTCAAACTTTAGAAGAATATTGATATGTCTATCTTTAAATCCGACTTTGGATTTTTTAAGGCCTAAACGTGGAGAATTGGAAGATGTGATTTGGGATTTTACCAATAACGAAGTAGTCAAAACCGTTGATTACAATAATGAAAAATTAATAGTAATAAAGGATGACTTTCTAACAAGACGAAATAAGAAGGAGTGGAAGAAATGACCGATGATTTAGCAAGTAACCGCAAACAGGCTTTCAAGCAAGTTGATGATGATATTGTTGGTAGTAATGCAGCCATTATCGGGAATAGATCACAATTATATGATTTAAGTCAAAATGCTTTGAAGGCTAGATCGGTGTTTTCTTTTACCATACAACACGCACGAGTAATTGATCTTGCCATTTGCTCAATTTATTCTCCACCTTATAAGGATTTAAAGATGGAAAAACTTAGGTTTTGGTTTTCTGAAAGTGATCCTTCACATACAGATATATCCAAAAAATTTGATTTAATCTATGACAAAGCACGTAGTATGAAATTCATAACGAATGATACTAAAGGTAATATTTGTAAAACTTTTGATGATCCTTCGCATCTACTTCAAAAATGCGGAAGTGAACTTAAAACTTGGTTAAATGATCCTCAACCTTGGATGGATAGAAAAATTATCAGCACTGATGGAATTGTGATGCTTGATTACATCAATAAGGATAAACCACTTTTCGAAGATATTAATCCAACAGATTTTGGCCTCAATAAGGGAAAGTATGTGTCATTAATTTCGTTAATGCAAACATTTGGTATCATCAAGGTGACTGAATCCAATTGTATGATACCCTATTTATCATTTGAAATATATGGAGATCGTATAAATGAAGGCCTCGATGATATGCTTGAGGATAAATTTAATCGCACTATTTTTGAATGGTGCAGAAAAATGCCCGGAATTTCATCAGAAAAAATCGAAAGTCTTGCATTTGATAATTTTCCGGCGTATGAAAAAGAATCCGTCAAAAATTCGATAAGCAAAATTATTAATGAAATGCAGAAGAATGGTCTTATTGAGGTTTCTATAAATAATACAGACCATAATTGTTATATCGTTCCTGTTTGGCTAAGAAATTCCATCTTAAAAATCCATCCAACTAGAGTTGAATCAGATATGGTTAGAAATGCCATACGGTCTTGTGGTTTATTGTGGCAGAGTATAGATGATTTAAGTGAATATCCGATTTTCCTTGAAAATGTAAAAGAATCATTGAATGTAATTGGATCAGGAAAAGATATTACTTTTAAAGAAATATTAGAGATAGATAATCGCTTAAAACCTCTTCTAGTTTCATTCAAATCTAATGGTATTCTTGGTTATGATAAAGATACTGATACATTCTCAGTAAAAGGCGAAACAGTAAATATTCTAAAAATTATTCCAGATATTTTGAAAATATCCGGTGAATCTGATCTTTGGATGGAGTTTGTGAAAGGAAAACCAACCTATGAAAGTATGAAAATTGATTTAGAAAAAGCTTCCAAAGAAATTCACTCTGAAATTGCAGATCGATATACTGCTAAAGATTTGGAGAAATTTAAAGAATATAAATAAGAGGTTCTCTTTTGGTTAATGAAATATACCAGCGCAGCAAAAAAATCATCCGGCAAATATTATTGTCTCAAGATATGGCAAAGGATGATTTATTATGTTATTTATATAATTATTGTAATTGCGGACAAAATTTAGTTCCACTTGAAATCGAACGTGGACAATTACAATCTAGAATTTTGGACGATGTAATAACAAAAGATGATTGCATAACACGAAATGATATGGGTCTACTTACTATAAAGCAGCGCTGCAAAAATAGAATAACGGATCCAATAGAAGTGATGTCTAAAAAAGAATTCAAAGCTTTAAACATTTACAAAGGATCATCTTATACTTTTTGCGGAGATGTTGTCAAGCTTCAACCTCGTTATTCACCAGATTTGGCAAAAATAGCCCCACTAATCCCTAATACGCCGGATTTAGGAGCTTTGTTTACGATGCCCGTTAATAGCGAGATTTTTAAGCTTTTTTTGCCACTCTATCAAGATGATGACGAAACTATTATATTTGAAATAAATCCGACTATATCCAAACCATTAGCTTATGATAAATATGAAAAGACACGTGCTCATATCAATAGATTTTTAACTGATTGTGATTCGGATTTTAATGTTGATGATACTTTGTATAAATTTTTGAATACAATTTATCCCACATCAATCTGCAGCTATAATGAATATTGTATAACAGAAACCGGAGAACAGCATAAAAATTCTCCCGTTAAATCAGAAGATTACTTGTATAATTCAAAGAGATTGAAAAATAATAGGTGTTATTGTGGTCGAGACATATCTTTTAAAGTTACTCAACTTAAATCTGAAAGAATAAAAAAAGATTTTGTAAATGGGGTTTTTTCTGAATGGTATGCATCAAAACAGATTGAAAGCGTTGGTTTGGATAATACTTTATGGAACACAGATATAATATTTAATGATTCAACTGAAAAACACTGTGATGCTATTGGATTTAATGATGACCTTATTATTCTAATGGAGTGTAAACGCATTTATGATGAAAATAAAGATTTTAATACTGCAATATACAACTTAAAAACCGACAAGAAATTTTTCCAAGAAAAATACGATGATAAGAATGTTGTTGTTGGATTAATGACTAATTTTCATGATTCTAAGACTATACCTCAAAATATTGATTTTCATATAAGTCATTATAATTTTCTTGATTTTGAGGATATACTAAGAGAATATGTATGAATTTATGAATTTGAAATTATACAGTCAAAGCAACCCCTTTCTATTTTAAATACCAAGCAAGAAGGATTTCCTGGCCTTTCGGTTAAAAAAAAATGAGCATCGCTTTGAATTGAGATACTCTGTAGATATTCCTGTTTGACCTGCCCAGATCGTCAGTAATAGGCTAAAGCAAATGCTTTATCATCAATTTGCGCCTCAGTGTGTTCTCAAGACTTATATCATATCTTTTGAAGCGTGCAGCGACGTTATCGCACATTATTAATTTTTATGTACTGTCAACAACACAAATTGAAACTATCTCTTTTCCGGCAAAAGTTATACATGCAAGATAGTTGTATTATGGAAAAAGTCAATAATAACAGGAGAAAACAACTATGAATCTTGAAAATAATTTGTTGATGATACCGGGTCCTGTGCCTGTTGCGCCAAGGATATTAAGAGCTATGTCCAAACCAATAATCGGGCATCGCGGCAAGGAATTCGGCGACATGTACAGTGAATGCAGGACAACACTCCAGGAGCTTTTCGCAACCAAGAATGATATGTATATCATATCCGGATCTGGAAGCTGCGCCATGGAAGCTGCTGTTAGCAATGTCATTGGTGAAAAAGATACTCTTGTGGCAATTGAAAATGGGAAGTTCGGGGAACGCTTCAGGGAAATTGGCGAACGATACGGAAAAGTAAAATCTGTAAAATTTGACTATACAAAAGGCGAATCGATTGAACTTGACAGGGTTGAAAGCGCCCTGGCAGAAGGAGCAAAAGCAGTCACTCTTGTTCATAATGATACATCCGTGGGTATAAAGAACCCCGCTAAAGAGATCGGAGACCTCGCTAAGAAATACGGCGTCCTATTTATCATGGACGGCGTAACCACTATTGGTGGGGATGAAGTGCTTGTTGATAAATGGAATGTGGATATTGCAGTCGTCGGCTCCCAGAAGTGCATAGGTGCGCCTCCCGGATTATCTGCAATTTCCGTGAGCAAGAAAGCATGGGATTCCATGGTTGAAAAGCCCCCTTATTACATGGATCTTAAGGCTTACAAAAAGTCAGCCAATAAAGAAACCGCACAGACACCCTATACACCAGCAGTTTCGCTTTTCTTTGCATTACACGAAGCGCTTCGCATTGTTAAAGAAGAAGGACTTCCGGCGCGTATAAAGAGACATGCCCAATATGCAGAAGCGCTGCGGGCAGCGGCGAGTGCTATGAATATAGAACTATTCCCGCAGTTGAACGAAATCAGCAGGTACTCAAATACCGTAACGGCCATGAATATACCAACAGGTATCGATGATAAGAAGCTGCGAAACGGAATAAAAGAGATCGGCATCCAGGTTTCAGGCGGCCAGGGAGCGCTTGAAGGCAAAATATTCAGGATCGGCAGCATGGGAAATATCAGCAAGCTTGATATTTTGAGCACAGTGCAGGCAGTTGAAATAGTGCTTCATAGGAATGGTGTGGTCAAGAAGATGGGGCCTGGCGTGGAAGCTGCAAGCAATATTTTAAAATAGTATGAAAAAATTAACAACGAACTCGGACTAATTCCATACGAACTCACGTTGCAGGAGTTCGTTTCAGTTCGTATAAGTTCGTTGTTAATTTAGCAATCTAACGACATCCTTAAGTTTAATAAGGATAATTCAGCATACCCCAACGTGCGGGGGTAACCAAGCGGCCAAAGGTGATAGACTCAAGATCTATTTTCGCAGGAATTCAAGGGTTCAAATCCCTTCCCCCGCATAAAATTCAGTTATTTTCCTACCCTGTCTTTTTAACTTTAATTCAATCGAGCAATACGATATTGCCTATTTGGAAAGTTACATTTTGCAAGGTTATTCACAAAAACTTCTAAAATATGATTTCCCCTTTATAGGCTAACTGGCGAGTCAAGATTATACATATAAAATATTAATTATTCATGTATTATTAAATATGCAACTCATTTTCATAAGCAGATCATTTAAAAATTCCTCTTCTCAGGATTTAGCTTCATTGCATGCAGTTTTGACAATAAACGCTATGTTACACCCTTGTGATATGTTGCGGATAAATAGATTTAAATATGGTAAGTATAATTATGAGTATGAGATGTTTTATTATTTACGAATTAGCCTCAAAAACAGTGGTTGAAATTCCATAGCGGATGATGATATGAATGAATAAAATTAAAATGTTTGCAAGACGTTTCTTTAGTAGTGGAATGGGAATAATTGTGCTTGGGTTGCTGATGGCTGGCGGGGCGGGGGCAGCTACGACTATAAGCATCGCCTCACAAACCGTTAGTTCCGGTGGTAATGTGACTGTGCCTATAATTGCAAACAATATTACTAATGTGTCAGCTTACAGTGTGAGTCTGACCTACAATAAAGCGATTGTTATTGTGGACAGTGTTAAGGCAGCAGATCTGGGTGTACCATCCTCGACTATAAACAATGCAACAGGAGTGACAAAGATGTGGATATTTACCAGAAACTCGTTATCCGGTAATGTAACCCTTGCTAACGTTGTCTTAAGAGCGGTAGGAACATCAGGAACAAGTGCGCTGACCATCACAGTTACTGCGCTAAGCAATGATACGGGCCTTCCTATCCTGACGGGTGTAAGTAGCGGAACTTTTATTATCGCACCTGGTACGACTATAAGCATCGCCTCACAAACTGTCTCCCCCGGTGGTAATGTGACAGTGCCCATAATTGCAAATAACATTACTAATCTCGGAGCTTACACTGTGAGTTTGACCTACAATCCAGCGGTTGTCGTCGTGGACAGTGTTGTAGCAGTAAACTTTGATGCTGCCTCGTCTATAAACAATATTACAGGCGTGACGGTGATATCGGGATATAACACAACGCCACAAACTGGTAATATAACACTTGCTAACGTAAATCTTAGAGCGGTAGGATCTATAGAACAGACAAGCCAGCTGAACCTCGGGGTAACAACTCTGATAAATGAGGCTCCCACCACTATTTCGGCACTAATTAACAATGGAAGTTTTGGTATCGCCCGCCTTGCCATAACTGCAACCAGACCAAACCGCACAGGTACAGTCATACCCACGACAAATATATCAACAAATATTTCCACATACGTAATATTCACAGTGACTGAGGGTCCAAACTCGGTTAGCGGTGCAACAGTTAATGTTACGCAGAACGGCTCGCCGGTGGCCACTGGGGACGATACAGATATTTTGGGACAGGTAAACTTAACCGTGACTGCGCCAACCAATGATACAGTAAATGTAACTGCGAGCATGGTTGGTTACACGAACGGAACAACCGTTCTGGAAGCCAAGGGTGATTTGATAGGCGAAGGCAATGTGACCATTAATGATGCGCTGTTAATAGCACAATACACAGTCGGCTCAAAAACCTTAACGCCAACGCAGCTTATACTTGGTGACGTTAAAGGCACCGGAGGAAAACCGACCATCGCAGATGCGCTGTTAATAGCACAGTACACAGTCGACTTAATACCAGACCCAACAACGCCATAACTGTATGAGTATAATTATGAGGCTGAAGAATTTTACAATATATGGAAGAGGTCGAAAAACAGTGGTTGAAATTCCATAGCGGATGATGATATGAATGAACAAAATTAAAATGTGTGCAGGGCGTTTCTTTGGTATTGGAGTGGGAATAATTGTGCTTGGGTTGATGATGGCTGGCGGGGTGGGGGCGGCTCCATCTACGACTATAAGTATCGCCTCACAAACGGTCAGTTCCGATGAGTCCGTGACTATGCCCATCATTGCGTACAACATTACTAATCTGGCAGCTTACACTGTGAGTTTGACCTATAATCCAGCGGTTGTCGTGGTGGAGAGCGTAGGAGCAGGAGACTTGGGTGGAGGATCTGCCATGTCTATAAACAATGTAACAGGTGTGACAAAGATATCATCATTTTCTACAACGCCGCAATCTGGTAATGTAACACTTGCGAACGTCGTTCTTAGAGCGGTAGCAACATCAGGAACAAGTTCGCTGAACATCACAGTAATAACTCTAAGCGATAATAATTTCAATAAAATCCCGGCTGATATAATTAGCGGAACGATAACAGTCACTGGAGGAGGGACTGGCTCTGATACCGTTGGTATCTATCGTAATGGTTCGTTCTATCTCAGGAACAACAACAGTGCAGGGAATGCTGACCTGTCTTTCATATATGGAATGGACGGCGATATACCACTGGTAGGTGACTGGAACGGTGATGGCAAGGATACCGTTGGTATCTATCGTCACGGTTCGTTCTATCTTAAGAACAATAACAGTGCTGGGAGTGCTGATCTGTCCTTCGTATATGGAGTGGACGGCGATATACCATTAGTAGGTGACTGGAACGGTGATGGCAAGGATACCGTTGGTATCTATCGTCACGGTTCATTCTATCTTAAGAATAACAACAGTGCTGGGAGTGCTGACCTGTCCTTCGTATATGGAGTGGATGGCGATATACCATTAGTAGGTGACTGGAACGGTGATGGCACTGATACCGTTGGTATCTATCGTAATGGTTCGTTTTATCTCAGGAACAACAACAGTGCAGGCAATGCTGACCTGTCTTTCATATACGGAATAAGCGGCGATACACCTCTCGTGGGTGACTGGAACAGTGATGGCAAGGACACCATTGGTATCTATCGTCACGGTTCGTTCTATCTCAGGAACAACAACAGTGCTGGGAATGCTGACCTGTCCTTCATGTATGGAATAGACAGCGATACGCCTCTCGTAGGCGACTGGACCGGAACGTAAAATATAACAATATGTGGGGATTTTTCCCCCACAATTTTTTATAATAATTTGTTAATTTAATAGGTTAATTTTCCATTGCAAATTTTTTCTAGATGGAAGATTTTATTTCCAGTCCAGTAATTCATAGCAAACCCTGGCATCGAAATAAGGTCAGTTGAAAGCCTTCCTGCGCTGGAATATGTGGAAGGGAAATGTCATTGAAGCTAAGCCTTAAAAGCCACCCACGGATATTTAGTTATACTCTCTCCAGGTCTTCCCGCATTTGGTGCACCTGAAGAACCTGACCTCGCTTTCATCAGCCGCACGAAGCTGTCTCAGCCACCAGTACGCTGTCATATTCCCGCAATCTTCGCACTTGGCGCGCGTTGTGGGCATTCCCATCTCCCTTTCCTCAAGAACCGTAACCTCCCGTTCCTTCCTCTCGGTCTTTGAGACAAAACTTTCGGTAATTGCCTTTTCGAACCCGCATTTTACATTCCTGCATTTATAAACATTATTCGCAGGCATCATCATTGATTTACATTTGGGACAGAATTCCATAAATATCACTCTTAGCGTTTTTTATTATCTCATTATGATCGAATGCCAGTTTGGGTATTTCATTGAATCCAAAGAGCCTTATATCTTTAGCATCCGAACCAGCTTTAAGTTTTCCGAAGCCTTTTGCAAGATAACATATAGTCACAGTATGTCCCCTGGGATCGCGCGCCGGGTCAGAATAAACACCCAGCAGCTTGATTATTGAAATATCAAGTCCTGTTTCTTCTTTTGCCTCGCGAATAGTCGCCGCTTCGACGGTCTCCCCGACCTCAACAAAGCCGCCTGGAAGCGCAAATTGATTTTCATATGGTGGGTTCATGCGCTTTATTAAAACCAGCTTGTTATCATACAAAATAACAGCATCCACTGTCAATAGTGGTGTTACAGGAAATCTGTGTTCATTTGTGTTCGTAGTTTCCTCTCATCTTTTTATTACATGAACAAATGTGTTTTGGATGTAAATAATTACTACATATAACTTACAGCTTTAGTCCGTTGTTCCGGCAACAGCAGCAACGGCTTCTACTGGCAAAGCGACAGTTATATCGCGGATGTTTCTCAGGGGAATTTTTTTTGAAGCATCCAGTATCTCAAGGGAGATAATCCTGCCATCTTTTGTATAATCTATAATAATTCCATCAGCGATTTCTTTACTTATGTTGTATTTTCCCGACTGGAATTTTATATTCATCGCATCCACTTC
>JAPZAP010000004.1 GCA_027460585.1 Candidatus Methanoperedens sp.
AACAAATCGTGACCTTTGACAGGATTTACAGGATCGACAGGATACGATTTTTGTGGCAAATCCTGTAAATCCTGTCGATCCTGTCTAAAAAAATCATGAAATAGCCACTGAGGCGCAGATGCGGGATATTCAAGACATGCACTCAATATGACATCTATTCATGAAATTCAGGATACTGCCAAAAATTATACCAACATGTAATGAACGGTCACCCAAAATCCAAACAGTTTAATATCGATTAAGAATCTATTTTAAAGGATAAAGGAAGATAACTATGGAAAAAGACAAATGGCTATATCATAATACCTTGAAATGGAAAGGGGAGAAAAAAGCAGACCTTAAATTCCTGGAAAGCAAGCAGGAAATCGAGGTTGCAACGCCTCCAGAATTTGACGGTCATGAAAATATAATAAGCCCTGAAGACCTTTTCGTATCCTCTGCAAACGTTTGCTATATGACAACGCTGCTTGGCACGCTGAAGAACATGGGGGTTGAATTGATATCCTACGAGTCAAAAGCCGAAGGGATACTTGAGACTGTTGATAACTTGAAGATTTTCACAAAGATACTCATAAGACCGAAGATCAAGGCAAAAGAGACCGGGGAAAAAATTATGATGATACTTAAACATGCTGAAAAACGATGTCTGGTTGCAAATTCCATGAAGACTCAGGTTATTATAGAACCTGAGATAGAAGCTGCATGAATATAATATGACTGATCTTTTGATCGATGATCCTGCCATCGAAATAATAAAAAATGAGTTGCAAAAGGAGGATGCCTTCGCTATGCGTATTTTTATTGGAGGCGGTGGATGCTGCAAGCATTTTGAGATGATCCCAGTAAAAAAAGCGCTCGCTGGCGATGTTACTTTTATTCGGGGTGACCTGAGGATCTTTGTAGAAAAAGAAATTGCGCAAAATTCATCAACGATCGAGATAAAGAATGATGGACACAAAGGATTATTAATTGATTTATCCTAAATAGCATCAGGATAGATTTATATAATATTGCTTCGTAGATTTACGAACAAATAATAACAATAGATATTGGAGAAAAACAAAATGATTGGTATTTCAAAACTTTACTGCGGAACTGTTGAACCCTCGGACGCTCTCAGGTACGGGCGCGATTCAAGTAAACTCCCATCACATTTATTGCAATTTTCAAAAGACAAAAAACCGGTCGTGGTCTGGAATATGGGAAGGCGCTGTAACCTCAAATGCGTTCACTGCTATGCCCAGTCAAAAGACATAGAATATAAGGATGAACTCACAACAGCACAGGGCAAAGAGCTCATTGACGACCTGGCACAATTTGGCGCTCCCGTGATCCTTTTCTCAGGCGGTGAACCCACAATGCGAAAAGACCTGCCTGAGCTTGCCATGTATGCAAGATCAAAAGGAATGCGAGCGGTCATTTCGACTAATGGAACGCTTATCGATAAAAAAATGGCAAAGGTTTTGAAGGACATCGGTTTGTCGTATGTAGGCGTTTCACTTGACGGGATGAGGGAAACGAATGATAAGTTCAGGGGCGTAAAAGGCGCATTCGATGCCGCATTGAATGGCATGCGCAACTGCCTTGAGCAAGGGGTTAAGGTGGGATTGCGTTTCACGATCAACAAGAAAAATGTTAAGGATATTCCAGCGATCTTTGATCTTCTGGAAAAAGAAAAAATACCCCGCGTTTGCTTCTATCATCTGGTTTATGCGGGGCGCGGCTCAAAACTGGTCGAGCAGGAACTTTCGCATGAAGAGAGCAGGAAAACACTTGATATCATAATGGACAGGACAAAAGCGCTGCATGAGAAAGGTTTTCCGATAGAGGTATTGACAGTTGACAACCACTGTGACGGCCCGTATGTATATTTCCGCCTGCTGAAAGAAGACCCAAAACGCGCAGAAGATGTATTTGAACTTCTCTCGATGAACCAGGGAAATTCAACCGGCATAGGCATAGGCTGCGTATCCTGGGACGGCTCTGTACATGCTGACCAGTTCTGGAGACATTATTCCTTCGGTAATGTGAAGGAACGCAAATTCAGCGAGATATGGACTGATAGAACGAATGAACTCATGGCCGGACTCAAAAACAGGAAACCGCTTATCAAAGCAAATGCCAACAGGTGTGCCCACTGCAAATGGTTCGATATCTGCAATGGGAATTTCCGTGTAAGGGCTGAAGCTATATACGGAAATGTATGGGCTGATGACCCTGCATGCTACCTGACAAAAGAAGAGATCGGCTACGATGAAATAGAATAGCCTGACAAATTAAATATTAAGGAGCAGGCAAAACAATTATTTGCCTGATGCCCTGAATAAAATATCTAAAACTTAAATTTAAGATATGTTCTTTAAGTAGAACCTCATTCCAAAATGTTCGCACTGGCCGGCTTCGCAATCTTCATCGCTGCGACTTTCACAGTGCGAAAGTGTCAGGAGTCTTATCGCCATATCATGTTTTTTACAGTACGGTGAAACTATCATTTTATTCCTCCTTTATTGTGA
>JAPZAP010000005.1 GCA_027460585.1 Candidatus Methanoperedens sp.
CTACTTTGGGTCACTATTGAATTAATGGTTTATTAATATTAGGAGCGTTTTTATGGGAAACAGACCCCTCGACATTCTAAATAATTCGTTGAATAAATCCGTATTGATACGGTTAAAAGGCCAGAGAGAGTTCAGAGGCGAGTTACAGGGATACGATATACATATGAATATCGTACTGGCAAATGCCGAGGAAATAAAAGAGAATGGAACAAAAAAACTTGGAACAGCAGTTGTCCGCGGGGATAATATCGTTTTTATTTCCCCTTAAATTAAACAGGTGATAAAATATGTCAAAAGGTACACCCTCATTTGGTAAGAATCAGAAGAAAACCCATGTTATATGCAGAAGATGTGGGAAAGCATCATTGAATACGCACACAAAAATGTGCGCTTCGTGTGGTTTCGGTAAAACTGCACACATGAGATCCTACAAATGGCAAGAAAAATGTGGTTATTAAGGTGACCACGGTTGCATGAAGAATGCGGTATAGTCGGTGTTTCTTTCAAGGAAGAGACATCTGCTGCACTGTCAATCTACTATGCATTATATGCACTTCAGCACAGGGGCCAGGAATCTGCCGGAATAACGGTTCATGATGGCTTGCAGGTCCGCACCTTAAAAGGTATGGGTCTGGTTCCTGATGTATTTAATAGGGGAGATATACAGAAACTAAAAGGTCATGTGGGAATCGGGCATGTCCGATATTCAACTACAGGCAGTTCAAAGATCGAGAATTGCCAGCCCCTTCTTGTAAATTTTAAGAGCGGGACTATAGCCATAGCACACAATGGGAATCTGGTCAACTCTAAAGAGCTAAGGACGGAGCTTGAGAAAGAAGGCAGGATATTTTTATCCGATTCGGATACCGAAGTCATAGCACATCTACTTGTCAAGGAATTGATGCATTCCGAGCTAAGAGAAGCCGTAAGGGAAGTGATGAGACATCTGATCGGTTCTTATTCGCTTGCTATCCTGATCGATAAAACACTGATTGTGATCCGTGATCCCCTCGGAATAAAGCCTCTATGCCTTGGATTGCTGGATAACGGTTATGTCGTGGCATCAGAAAGCGTTGCGATCGATATATTAAATGGGCAGCTTATAAGGGATATAGTTCCTGGCGAAATGCTCGTGTTCAGAAACGGTACATATGAAAGCCACCAACTCGTGAAATCAAGAAATAACGCACATTGCGTTTTTGAATACATCTATTTTGCCCGACCGGATTCTGTTATAGACGGACAACTTGTGTATGCCGTAAGGATGCGAATCGGTGAAATGCTTTCCAGGGAACATTCCGCGAAAGCAGATATCGTTTCACCAGTTCCCGATTCAGGAATCACATATGCGATCGGATTCTCAAAGAATTCGGGCATCGATTATATGGAAGGGCTGATGAAAAACCGCTACATTGGCAGAACTTTCATTATGCCTGGGCAGGAAATGAGAGAAACCGCGGTCAGGTTGAAACTCAATACCATAAAACCCAATGTAGATGGGAAAAGTATCGTTCTTGTAGATGATAGCATCGTACGAGGGACTACATCAAGGCGAATTATCGATCTTATCCGAAAATCCGGAGCTAAAGAGGTACATATGCGTGTTGCAAGCCCCCCCATCATTTCACCGTGCTATCTTGGCATAGATATGGCAACGCGCGAGGAACTTGTAGCTGCTCATAAAGCTGTAAAAGGAGTGGAGGCGCTCATAAATGCTGACTCGCTTGGATATTTGAGCATTGAAGGGCTTGTTAAATCAATCGGCATTCCAATGGATGATTTATGTATGGGATGTTTGAACGGGATTTATCCGGTTGAGATCCCTGGCGAAAACTGCTCTAAGAGACAGCTTAAATTGACAGAGTTTTAATACGGAAAACTAAAAAAGAGGGAACTGATATTTAGCATTGAGGCACAACTATGGGTATAATTAAAAAGCTTGGACTGAAATTTTCCTGGTTGAAGAAATTGTTCAAGAAAAAAAAAGCGAAAATTGGAATATACGGTCCGCCCAATGCGGGAAAAACAACACTGGCTAACCGGATAGTCAGGGATTGGACCGGGGATGCAATGGGCTCTGTTTCCCATATTCCGCATGAGACACGAAGAGCAAGAAGGCGCGAAGACGTCACAATAACGAGCAATGGTTCATCCGTGACTCTGGATATTATCGATACACCTGGAATTGCAACTAAGATCGATTTTCATGATTTCATGGCTTTTGGTCTTCCCGAGGATGAATCGAAACGGCGGGCAAAAGAAGCGACAGAAGGGGTCATGGAATCTGTAAAATGGCTTGAAGACCTGGATGGTGTAATACTTGTAATGGATGCGACGGAAGACCCCTATACACAGGTGAATGTGGTCATTATCGGGAATTTTGAAGCACGAAAACTCCCGATCCTGATCGCTGCGAACAAGATAGATCTTCCAAATTCATCACCAGCCAGGATACACAGCGCTTTCCCGCAGCATCCGCTAGTCCCAATATCGGCACTTGAAGGAAAAAACATAGATTTACTATATAAAGAAATTGCAGAGCATTTCGGGTGATCAAATGAAAGGAATTCAGATGGATTTAATATCGGAAGAAAAACTCAATGGCATGACTTCAATGGAAAAAGTGAGATTGATCCTCGATGAAGTGCGAAACGGAAAGATACTCATACTTGAAAAAGGACTCACTCCTTCAGAGCAGACCAAGCTCATAGAACTTACCATGGCAGAGATAGCCCCGGATGATTTCTCAGGGATCGAAATAGAGAGTTATCCTGTAAAGCAAAACGATAATTTCCTGAATAAGTTATTAGGAAAAACAACTATTAAGACACGCCTTACTGTTATAGGTCCTGCTTCCCAGTTAAAAACGATAAAGAAAGACAGAGATCTTATCAGTGCACTAGTTTCACCATAGATCATGCCACATAAATGTACGCGATGCGAGAGTATTTTTAAGGACGGTGCAGCTATAATCTTGAACGGCTGCCCAAAATGCGGCTGGAATAAGTTCCTTTATGTTCGCGATGAAACCCCGGAGCCGGAACAGGCAGCAAAACCCGATGCATCAGTGAGTACCGGGCAGATTTCCCCTGAAGCCTCAAAGTTCATAAAAGAAGTGGATGATTTGTTGTTAATTCAGGATGATCCCAAACAGCATGAATTAATAAAGGAACAGAAAGTTGAAACGCCAAAAGAGATCGGAAACAGGGTGGAATCCATACGAATATTATCTCCAGGGCAATATGAACTAAACCTGGAATCGCTGCTTGAAAGGAAAGAAATCGTCATGGCTCTTAAGGAAGATGGAACTTATATCGTTCATTTGCCATCAGTCTTCAAACAAAAGAAGGATCACTGACGATAAAATTTTGCTGGAGTTGCATTAAGTCCGATATACTCAGCGGGATGCGGGTCACCGGGAATGTAAATAATCATATCATTAATAGTGACTCCAAACTTTATGGAATCATGCAAATAATAATTTAAATTCTTTTCATATCGTGAGATATTCTTTACTTGGAGAATTGTCTTTTCCTGGTCCATTTTTATAACTGTATAATCTAAATTCGAAAAAACATCTTTTATTCTGGGTTCAATGCTTTTTCCGCCAAGAAGCATAATATACAGTTTGGGTATTGTGCCAATGTCGTAATTGACTGTAAATTGCGCATCTGTCTTATCAAATTTAACAACAAGTGAAGTAATATCAATGGGATTGCTTCCCGATGTCCCCTCTGTTGAGGGTAAAAAAGATACAATAACGAATAACGCAATAAGTATCAGGATTGGGTTTTTCATCTTAAGTTGGTTATGCATTCCTTAAATATATCATTTTGCTAAGGAAAGATATTTCCCATCTTAAATCAATAATCTGAAAATATGGTAAAAATGAATCCATATTTCACGGCTTCAGTTGCATCTATAACATATTTTGTGATATTTATTAGCTTGAAATATCTTTCGCAGAATAAAGAAGTAGATGTGAAAGGTGCATTAATAGGGGCTGCTGTTTTCTGGGTTGTGATCTTTATAGTGCATCATTTTCTTAACAGGCAATCAGAAAATTAATTCAATTTATGTTCCTATTTTTGACTGAAATTTGATGTTTTTTTTTGCCCAGCCCAGGTGGGGTTTTTGCCAATCTTAAATTCATGTAAAAATTATGAAAATTCTGCCTTACCTAAATTATATAGGTAATTAAAATCATTACTGACTGGTGGTTTATGTCAAATGGAAAAATTGTTGTACTTTCCGATATTCATTTTGGAGCATCTTTTGATAAAACTGGTGACGATGAAACAAATACTAAAGACCTGATAAACTGTCTTGACTTAATCGAGAACGAAATCAAACCAGAACAGATTGTACTTCTAGGAGATGTGTTTGACCTTTGGAGGTCTGATTTTGAGAATGCCTGGGATGAAGCCGAAAAAATCGAATTTTTCTCAAGGCTTTCAGAATACTCAATGAAAAATGACGCAAAGATTGTATATGTAGTTGGAAACCATGACCACTATTTCAAGGAAATGGATACTGGTAACAAAAATTTTAAATGCTTTAATGAATTGACCACAGGCACCTCAAAGAAATGTCCTGTCAGCAAAGATCTTACTGAAACCCTGAAACTTAAATTTACAGGAAATTTTAAAGGTATAGATATAATATATCCACATTATAAAATCAAGGTTAAAGATACATTTGTTTATTTTGATCATGGTCACTATGCTGAAGGGGCAGCCTCCTCCTTCCAAAAGTGGGCAGGCCGGATAAGGAAGAAGTTAATTGGGCCTTATACCGAGGAAAAAGCGGATTTTGAAGAGATATATATTGATATGGAGTCCAACCTTGCGGCGGGCTATTCGATGATATATTATTCGCGAATGGATGATGTCGTTCGTGAGGTGAGGGATAAGCTATACATTCTTTCTGATAGCATTGCCGGACGTTTCTTTGGGAATCGCTGGGTTAAGGCTGTATTTGTGGTTGGGATTATCGAAGTGTTTACCGGAGTGATTACTGGGTTCGTTATCGGCAATATCACAATCACAGGTATTGTGAGAGAACCCGGAGCAAATATAGCTAACATAATTACGTTGTTGGGCATGCTTCTTGGAGGATGGGTTACGGTCACGAGTCCATATAAAGTAATCTCGAGAATACTGAACTATTTTGGAAATGCGTATAAAGGAGAAATGAGGGGCAGCAATATAAAACTGATCGCGGACAAGATGACAAAAGAGGATATGAGTATTGAAAGGAAAAATTATACTTATCTGGATTTCCTGGAAGAAGGGCATGATGCTAATATTAAACATTATATTTTTGGACATACACATATCGCAGGCATTTACAAAACCGGGAGTGGTCTTTCCCTCTACAACACCGGATCATTTGTAAAGAAGAGAGATAAAGAATCGAATGATTGCACCAATTCATTTATTATTATTGACCCATCCTTCCAGGAAGACGAGAGAATCAAAGTGTATCACATGAGTAACCAGGAAATGGAACCATGTGTTTTTGATAAAGATGGAGCTTGCAACAGAAAGTGTAAGAAAAATTAAAATATCATGAAAAATAATTGACGTAGTGGAGATACATTATGAACGATACCATATTTTCCATCGGTTCACAGCAGGCGGGGCGGGATATTTATAACATAGCGAGAGATTTGAACATTAATAAAAATTCATCATCGGAAGATGTTTTAAAAATATTTGAAGCTCTTCAACAGAAAGTTGGTGAATTGGGGATAGATGAAAAAGATAAGAGAAAGATCAATAATCATATAGAAAATGCAAAGATCGAACTCGAAGACAAAAATCCTGATAGAAATTCAATCGGGGAAAGTATCAAGAAAACCAGCGAGATTTTACAAAATACAAAAACTACGGGTGAAACTTTGAAAGATATCGGGATACTGGTGGGTAAAGCGGCAAAGTGGTTAGGCACAACCGCTGCTGCGTTGGGCTGGATACTCTAACAGTTTGTGAAATATGAAAGAAAAACAAGCTTCATATGAAATCGAAAGACAAGAGGCTAAGCGGGATATTTTCCAGGCAGGCGGAGATATTAAGATCAATAAAAATGTGTTTCAAATTATTAATCCATCGCCGGAAGCAATTGAGAGGCTCGCTAAAATCGTAGATTTGCCGGTTGAAGTGCCTTCAGTTAATGCGTCCGGTATGACAAAATCAGCTAGTACAGAAGGGAGCAGGTCACTGCAAGAAATTGAAGAAATCCAGAAAAATGTCGATGATATATTGGGTCTGATAGACGAAAAGGGAAATCCGCAAGTAAATGAATTCCAGACTGGAGATGTGCGTATCTCCCGCACAGAACTTTTGGCAAAGAAGGTTTTATTGCTTGAATGGGAGGCATTTATATATCCTAATAATCCTGAAGCCATATTAAAACTCAAAGAAGCCCTTGGCATTTGCCGTGAGATCATTAAACTTAACCCGGCAAATATTGATGTGTTGCTGCACATAGCAATGTTACTAATTTATGTAACTCCCGATGATAAAAGTGATGAAGAAAAAGTTTTACATGACATTCAAAAACTTCTAAGAGCCCCAAAAAACGACACCGAAATGTTTCAATTGGCATCGGCAAACTTCATGTTAGCTGTACATGATAGGGAACATATAGATTTTGACTTGCTAATGAAAGCGCGTGCAATCTTTGAAAAACTGGGTCGGATGGATATGTTACAAAATTGTGACTTATATCTCCAAACCCGTCCCGTTTCACCGGTAACTGCCCAGGGGTTCCAACCTGTTGGTAGATGGCAAATTCAGATTTCGGATGGAAGCACGATGTTTCTCAATCTTAACCCTGATGGCACTTTTCAAGCCGCGCAACAGAAATTAGGTTTGAATGTCCAGGGAATTGGGCAGTGGGGGTTTAACCCTTACAACCAGATGCTGCAAATGCAAGGCCTGCTCAATGGTTATCAGCCGTTTATGTTCGGAATTATGATACAAGGCCAACAAAACAACGGCTATTATGGGGTGGGTACTGATGGTGCCAGCTATTTTATAGTCAGGGTCTGAGCGCTCAAAAAGTGACTTTTTTAAATTATGATGTCATATCATAACCAATATCCATAAGTCAACTCAGCATATTCAGGAAACGGGGCTTGCCATAAGTGAATGCTAATTAGTCCGTTTTTCATTGCCCAGTTGTTGCACCTGCCTGTCCCAATACTTGTCTCCGGCTTCCTCGCCGATCCTCAACTCTTAAGGCGCCCCCGTCGATGTTGTGGATGGACCGATTCCACCCGTGCCTGCTGGAGCAGGACCCCCCTTAGCGCCTGGCACTGAGGATTTGGTTCCGGATACTTTGGTGTTTCCACTCGCACCGCCCTGTGCGGTCGCGCCGCCGGAAGTTCCACCCGCTCCTATTGAACCCCCGACCCCCCCATTACCTCCTGTCGCGTCCGCGTCACCGCCCTTGCCGGATGACCACGCAGAACCTCGCTGCGAAGCAGGAACTCCGAGGACAATGCCCGTAGGTGTGGGGACCTTCGGCGGATTGTTGGCAGGGGGAGTCCCTCCATCGCCACCTTTCGCTATTCCTTCACCACCGGACCAGCCGCCTAAGAACATAGCATTCGCACCAGTGCCGCCATTGCCTTCGGCATCACCTCCATCTCCACCAATGCCCACCTTGATGGGTCCAAAAGGTGGGATAACAAAGCAGGTGTTGAAAAACACAGTACCACCCTCATTTCCGTCGCCACCCAGTGCTTCTCCGTCACCACCAGCAGAAGAGCCAGGACCACCACCATTGGCGACTGCCTTTCCGCCGCGACCGCCGGGAAACGCCTCGACCACCCCAATAATGAAGATCTGGCAATTATGTGCAAGTCCTTCGAAATAAATATTCCCAGCCTTCCCGGCAGGTCCACCCTGTCCATAAGCATCCCTACTGTTGGCGCCGTTGGCGACAGCATAACCGCCTTGACCACCTTCGCTGCCCATGACCATACCATTAATTCCTATCGATTCAAAAGCACAAAGACGCACGTCACCGCCTTCGCCACCTTCCCCACCAATGGCTGATGCGGTTCCACCAAGGGCAGGAATTGGCCAAATGCCTGGGGATGGCTTTCCGGTCGCAGTGGCGCTGCCACCCGTCCCTCCTAGTTGTCCTGCGACTATTCCATCGATGCGAATACTCCCCTTTAGGGAGATGAGCTTGACAATTCCTCCATACGAAGCCCCGCCACCGCTCGCCCTCGCATTCCCCCCAGTCACTGTCGAAGCTTTGCCGACAGAACCACCACCCATTCCAACCATCCCCTGGGGACCAATAATGACGTCTTTCTCCAGGCTTACCAGGATAATATCGACTGGCGAGCCACCTGCAGGGAGCTGACCCGGTTGGATTATCCCGTTGACCTTCAAGTCGCCTGCGGCGACTAATACGAGAGTCGATGTAAGGTTGATTGTCGTACCTGCTGGAACTGTGAGTGTTGACCCAGTGAATGTGCCGCCAGTAACAAAGTTCCCAAGTGGCGGGGGCGGCGGGTCTGTAATCTTTGGCGGAGTCACTCCCGGGGGATACGGTGGCACGTTACAGTTGCTCTGCGGCTTCGGCGTCGCTGGCAATGCGGCCAGGCGTCGTGGCCAAAGGAAGAATAAAACAATGATCAAGATCAGCAGCACCAACGGTACGAAAATAAACCAAAACCAAAGTGCAATAATTGGTCACCCCCATATATTTAGGCAGGCTCTGCGCCATATAACATATAAGATGATGTTGTTCATACTGATTATCCATCAAATTGTTGTTGATGCGGGCAATTGTTGCTTCAAGGGTATACGTTTCCATATAACCCCCATCAGCGGTCTTTTCGCATCATAATAAACAATATACTTTCATGCATAAATAACTTGACTTTGTTAGGTTAATACTCAATGATTTAAGGCGTTCGAAAATCGGTGATACTTAATGAGTCTTTGGCAAAACCAACTGGAATCCGCATAATCACAAAAAAAAATGGGTATCTGAATATTACGAATTTTTATTGAAAATATATAGCAAGCCAGAATAAAATACCAGCCCGAACAGAAACCATCTGGAAAAACCGACAAAACTTTAAGCTTAATTGCTGTGTAGATGCGTTAAAGTGATAAAATGCAGATACTACTTATTCATTCTGATTTCATAGAATATGAAACAAAAAAAAGCACGCCTGTTGCTGAAAAAATAGATGATGACCTCAAGAAGGGGAGGATGGAAGAGGTCCTCACTGTTTTTGTGGCTGTTGAAAAAAGCGACGAAGACCAGATCGAAAATGCCGCAGGGAAAACCGTCGTGGAGATAAAAAAAGTCACAGAACAGGTAAAGACAAACCGCGTGATGCTATATCCTTATGCACATCTGAGTTCTAGTCTTTCATCCCCGAAAACAGCGATCGAGACCCTTAAAAGGATAGAGGAATTATTAAGAGAATCTTCCTTTGAAGTAAAACGAGCGCCATTTGGCTGGTATAAATCCTTCACAATTAAATGCAAAGGCCATCCTCTTTCTGAACTTTCAAGAACGATAAGATCAGGCGAGGAAAAATGCATAACGGTAATAAAAGAGAAGGAAGAAGTTGTTTCCGAAGCCCTGAAATCCGAAGCAAAAGCAACATCTTACTGGCACATCCTGACACCGGATGGAAACCTCCTGAAACCCGATGAATTTGATTTCACAGGTCATGATAATCTTAAGAAATTCGTAAATTATGAAATTCATAAGAGCCGCGCAGTTGACAAGATCCCGCCGCATGTCGAGCTTATGAGACGCCTTGAGCTTGCTGATTATGAACCAGGCTCAGACTCCGGGAACATGAGATTTTATCCGAAAGGGCGGCTTATGAAGAGCCTTATTGAGACTTATGTGCTCGATGAAACCGCAAAAATGGGGGCCATGGAAGTTGAGACTCCGATAATGTATGACATGAACCATCCAACATTGAAGAAATACCTTGACCGCTTCCCTGCGCGCCAGTACTCAATTGAAGCTGACAAGAAACAGCTATTCCTGCGCTTTGCGGCATGTTTCGGGCAGTTCCTCATGAACCATGATATGACAATTTCATACAGGAGCCTACCTCTTCGCATGGTTGAACTCACACGTTACAGCTTCAGGAAAGAGCAAAGCGGCGAGCTTGTGGGCCTGCGGCGGCTTCGTGCATTCACGATGACTGACATGCATTCCCTGTGCAGGGATATGGATGAGGCAATGGCTCAGTTCAATGAACAGTACAACATGTGTATAAATGTCCTGTCAAAGATCGGGATTGATTTGAATGATTATGAAGTAGCCATCCGCTTTACCAGGGATTTTTATGAAGAGAACAGGGATTTCATAGTCGGTCTTGTCAAGACCGTTAATAAGCCTGTATTGATAGAACTGTGGGACCAGAGATTCTTCTATTTTGTCCTCAAATTCGAGTTCAATTTCATCGATGCGATAGACAAGGCAAGCGCCCTGTCAACAGTGCAAATAGATGTTGAAAATGCAGAACGCTATGGCATAAAGTACATTGATCAGACAGGCGCGGAAAAAAGACCATTTATCCTGCACTGCTCACCAAGCGGCGCCATAGAAAGATGCATCTATGCGCTCCTTGAGAAGGCGTCCATGAACTCGGAAAAAGGAATAGTCCCAATGTTCCCGGTATGGCTTTCACCAACACAGGTACGCGTGATCCCGGTTGCGGAAAAGCATATGGGATTTGCCGAAAAAGTGGCGGAAATGTTAAACGGCAGGGTGGATATCGATGACCGCGAAGAGACAGTAGGTAAAAAGATCCGCGATGCCGGAAAAGATTGGATACCGTATGTGGCTGTGGTTGGCGATGATGAAGTAAATAGCGGGAATCTCAGCGTAACAGTAAGGAGCGAATCAGCTCCGAATAAGCCTGCCAATGTCAAGATGAGCATTGAGGAACTCAATGAAAGAATATCAAAAGAAGTAGCTGGCTTCCCATTCAAGAGACATCCGCTTTCCGTGAAGTTGTCAGCAAGACCAAGGTTCGTGTAATCTTTAATAGCAATTTCAAATTAAAATATGGTTCATAAATTCGATGCAAAGAAGGCCGGGATTCTCGATGATCCGGAAAGAGTAAAGATTTTAGATCCGGATCGTATTCTTGATAAGTTAAAGATTACCGAGAATACGGTAATTGCAGACCTTGGCTGCGGAACAGGTTTTTTTTCAATTCCTGCAGCAAAGCGGGTAAAAAAGGTGTTTGCACTTGATATTCAGCAGGAAATGCTTGAAATTCTCAGGAAAAAGATCAAGAAAGAAAAAATCACTAACATTGAAGTCATTCTCTCAGGAGAATCTTCTATTCCACTTTCGGATAAGTCGGTTGATACCCTTCTCATGGCTAATGTTTTCCATGAACTTGAAGACAAGTTATCCTTACTAAAAGAAGTAAACCGTGTTCTTAAAGTGAATGGGCGACTAATGATAATAGACTGGAAAAAAATGGAAATGGATTTTGGTCCTCCGCTTCAAGAGCGGTTAGATGAGAAAGAGGTCATCGATACATGTTATGGAAATGGATTTATGCTTCTTGAAAGATCAAACATTGGACCTTATAACTATTTGCTGATATTTGAACTATAATAAACATCGTCAGAAAGAATTGACAATCCATGTGTTATTTCACGATTTTTTTCTGGGTGGTAGCAACACCTTTTTTGATCCCGCCGGAAGGAAGCTCTCTCCAGTGATTACCTTTTTACCTGTATTTGCTTCCAGTTCATGCCTTGCCTTTTTGGCAATGCCGCCACCCTTTTTGCCGGCGACTTTGTTTTCATCCATGCCGACGGCTTCCATGGTCTCTGCTATCTGCCGGGTGGATAATTCGGCAAGAGCGGTAAATATCAGTTCAGCTTCACTCATATGATCCCTCAGGTTTTGCGTTTTCAGCCCTTTCATTTCCTTATGCTTTTTTACAGAGACATCCGCCCATTCCTGATGAATGATGTTTGTCAAAATGGCATATTCCTCTTCTTTTTTGATCTCATGATCTTTCCAGTAATCAGTTAGCTTGTTGCGGGTTTCCTGCCCCATCATCCGCTGCTGGATCCATTTTTCACTTCTCCCATGCTGTTGCCAGTATTCCCGCGCCCTGTCAAGAGAACGCGCCGGGTCTGCCATGTCCTGCATCCGTTCATATCCGACTTTGGCAAGCCATAACTTGATCGGTTCAGCTCTGGGGCTGGGAACGGACTGGATTAGACGCAAAAGCGTTTCAGTATTAGCAACGTCTGTAAGGTATTGCTTCCCGTCGGCAGCTTCCATTTTCAGTTGGTGACAATTTGTCACCGACTGACTTCCATCTTTTTTCAGACGTTCCTTCAGTTTGTTCCAGTATTTCCGTGCAGTCTGATAATCAGGCTGCTGGATCAACACCTGAATAATATCTACTACAGAGAAATACCATGTTTCAGATATCTCATCATATACTCTGCGGATTTTGTAATCTTCAAATACAGCAAGCGAGTTTTCATTCATATTCTGCTGCCATTTTATGTTTCAATAATCACAAAAACTTTATTCCTTTTGGCATCTCTCCCACCTTTTCCCTGAACGCCTCTGGCCAATCCTTCTCATCAAATCCTTTCTGTGCAAAGAAAGTACTCGCCCATCTCTCAAGACCTATTCCTGAGCAGCCGCTCCACACTTCTTTTCCGGATTGAAGCTTCACGTTAAAGCCCTTTGGATATTTATCCCCGTTAACGCTTAAATTCTGGAACTCAAGCCATTCGCCATCCTTCCCGCGATAAGGAAGCGGCGCCTCAAAATCGATCGTGCCAACATCTTTATTGCCTGTAAGGCCGGTGAGCCCTTCCTGAGCCATGAACCATGGCGTTACCCATGCCATTCTCCATTCGAGTTCAAGGATATCATTAAAGATATGTTTATAGCACTCCTGCATCTTCTTTGAATGCTCAACTACCTGCTCCGGCGTTCCTATGAAGAGAAGTTCTATCCTGTGGAATTCATCCACTCTCTCCATGCCATGTATGCCGCCGCTTTCGTACCTGTGCGATGTTCCTGAGCGGTCAAATACTGTCACCGGGAAGGATTCATCCGCAACGGTCTTTCCCTGCATGAAAGGCCAGAATGAAGGGCACTGGGCATAGCACATTCCTCCAATAGGCTTGTCGATCTTCTCTGCGATGAGATCAAGCGGGACTTCAAGTGTGACCTTATAATTGTCTATCACTTCTTCCCAAAAGGCAGGATCTCTTGTTTTTGGCGGGCAGACATAATATATCTCAGGATAAACACCTTTTGCATGCCCCGAATGTTTCCACACGTCCCATGGAACAAGCTTGGGGAAGATCATTTCTACATATCCGAGAGGTTTTATAACTTCTTCAATCACTATCTGTTCAAAAGTCCGGAATATCCGTGTCATCTGGGCGGCATGTATCCACTGCCCGCGACCTGAGGCTCTTTTTATCCACCCGCGCTTTTCCGCTTCGACCGTGGGGTCGCTATTGAATGTCATTTCCTTTTTGGGGCTTTCCCATAGCGGGCTCCAGTGCTCTGCTTTTCCGCCAAAGCTTTGCGCTGCGATCTTATCCTCAATGAGTGAGATTATCCTGTCCGGGACCTTATTCTCAAGCTGCGCTTCGCCCACATCCAGTGAAAGCGTGATCATTCCATCAATAAACTCGATACTTTTAACGAAGGGTATTTTTTGCTGGTGCAACGGTTGTTCAGATGGCAGTTTTACAGTGAATTCTTCGACATCCACGCCCCTTACACCGATCTTATAAACTTTGCCAAGAACACCGGCGAGCGGTTTCCGCAGCCTTATGAACGCATCGTGCGCACGCAGGTATCTGTCTGATTCGATATCAAGGAAAATGCTGTTATCCTTTACGTCCCAGGCGATTATTTTTGCGCCCCTGCCTGCCGGAACACCTTTTTGCAGGATGGTTTTTTGTGCCTCATCGATGAATTTTTCAATATCAGAGCGGGCAGCCGTCGCGTCTGCGCTTGTTTTGAAGCTGCCTTTTAAGTGAAAGTAAGGTTCCATTGTTTCAATTCCTGTTAATTGGCATCAATTATGATTTATTAGTTATTTATAGTTTAATAAAATGAGTCAGAATGCGCGATTTATTTATACAATTCCATCATAACACCGCAAAGTTCGCAAAGAATTAAAAATTGAGCAATCATGATATTAATAAAACTCGGCGGAAGCCTGATAAATACCGCAAGAACGATCGTGAAAGATCTCATAGGATACACAAATTCAACTAATGAAACCATCATCATCGTTCCCGGCGGCTCAATATTTGCCGACACTGTCCGAAAGATAGATCCTGATGAGGAATCTGCTCACTGGATGGCAGTGCTGGCCATGGAGCAGTATGGGTATTATCTGGCAGATGGAACAGGTGCCCAGCTTATTGACAGCCTGGAAATCCATGATAAAGGGACATATATTCTCCTTCCGTACAGGATTCTCAAAGAAAAAGATGAACTGCCTCATAACTGGGATGTGACCTCAGACACCATTGCGGCATGGGTCGCGCTCCAGCTTGGGGCAAGATTCATCAAGGTCACAGATGTGGATGGCATTTATCTGAACGGGGCGCTCCAAAAAGAGCTTCGTGCAGAAGAGATCATTGGTAAAGAGACGTGTGTGGACGCAGAACTTCCGATCTTTCTTATGAAAAATAAAATAAATTGCGAGATAATTAATGGTAATTATCCTGGAAGACTCATTAATGCAATAAAAGGCAATTTTTTCGGGACGGTTGTTATAGGATAAATTTAATAGCTTTCGGATGTGTATGGAAGACCCAACATAAGGAGAATAATATGGCAAGAAAAGAAAAAGCAACTATTTGTATATCCTGCGGAGTAAATCTTATTGATCGAGGTTATGCTCGATTCCCATGCCCGCAATGCGGAAATGAAATTGGAAGATGCGCAGCATGCAGGCACCAGGCAAATAACTACAAATGTCCGGAGTGCTCGTTCCAGGGACCGTGAGGAATAATGGGAGAAGTAGCAGCAAGGATAAAAGTAATGCCTTCAGGCATGGATGTTGATCTTAATAAGCTAAAAGATGCCCTCACAAAAGTGGTTCCGGCAGGCGCGCGGGTGCATGGATTCTCAGAAGAGCCGGTCGCATTCGGATTAAAAGCCCTTATTGTAGTCGTAAAAGTGGGCGATATCGAAGGCGGAACAGAGAAGGTTGAAGAAGCTTTCAGCAAAGTAAAAGGCGTAGAAAGCGTTTCAGTTGATGAACTGGGACGGATGTAAGGAATTTTTTCCTTTTCCGGGCCTGTAGATCAGGGGTAGATCGTTGCGTTCGCAACGCAAAGGCCGCGGGTTCGAATCCCGCCGGGTCCATTCTTAATTGAGTTCGGAATCTTTTTGTTTTAATATTTGGAGATTTTATCCAATCTGTTTCTTTTGGATATTTCTCTTTTTTGAGCCATCCATGGCATGAAAAAGAGTGTTGAACATCCTAAGAAAATCAAGCCCGAATAAAACTTTTTTTGTTCATAATTATTCTTCTTTTGCCTTGTTTTGTGCAAGCTCCTTTATTGCTTCATATGTATCAAATTCCGGTGCAAGCGAATCATACGTTTTGTACTTTCCGAAAGAAAGCTTCGTGATCACGCCTGCGCCCATATACCCGCCATGAACAGGGTAAACAAAATTAACGCCTTTTTCAGCGAATGATGCGTCGAGTATCTTCAATGCGTCTTTCTGCACGCTTGCGCTCAACTTCTGGCTGAATGTCACGGTCGGCGAGGCATCAAAACTCCAATCAATAAATGCGAAAATCGGCTTATTTGGATACAAATTCCTTATATGCGATATCGTCAGGTAGCTCTTATCCAGCTTTTTATTCTGGACTTCGGTTTCTGTCGGGGTCATTGTGACAAAATCCAGATTCGGCGCCAAATAAGGAAGCTCTTCAACAAAATTAGACGGCGGTATCCCCCATGAACCGACATAGATATGTTTTCCTTTTGATTCGCCATATTTATGTATTTCGTCTATGATTTTTTTTGAAGCTTCATATGAATCTTTGATCGCGGGATTATTCATGTCTCCGGTAGCTGAATAAAGTAAGCCTGTCTGCGGCAATCCGTCAATCCAGATTGCGTCGGCTCCGGCATCAATCTGCCTGGCAGCCCAGCTTACAAGAATTTCCTGAAAATCCGGATTCGTTATATCCGGAAAGTATGCCTGTACTTTATTATAATCGTAAGCTTCTCCCGGCTTGATCCAGCTGTTTAACCGGGCATATTGCTTCTGGAAGTCTTCTTTTGTGAGTGCCTTGCCGTTTTGCTGCAGGTTCCATTTCCCGGGGTCAAGAGCCATTGCCCATGTTTGGTCAGGAATATAAATTTTGCCGGTTATGTCATTCTTGTCAATTCGGCTTATGCGCTGGGCCGGTATTGCGCCGACAATAATTATGTCCGGCTTATCTCTTTTTATCGCTGCGATAGTTTCTCCAAGATTTGCGTAATTGTATCCGCTTTTTTCAACAAGGAGGGGAATCTGTTCAGGCGCAATATTTGAACGCTCGGCAAGATAACCCGTAAGTTCCGGCGGAATGTTATCGGCAGATTCTGGAGCAGGAAGCCATCTCCAGAAGCTGCGGAAGATCAAGTCTGCATGGGTTTCATTAAGAATCGAGATGATATCGCCAGTGCTTCTTTGGGGTCCTAAGGGGGGCTCATCAATTATGTTTTCGTAAAGAATTGCGGCTTTAACTTTGCTTAATTCGTTTTTTGAATTCGCCCACTCGCTGCTAAGCGTGTTGTTTATTTGATCCGGAGCTTTAAGCGGAACATGCCGAATTGTCAAAACAGCAACAATTGCAATAAACAATACTGCCGCCAAAATTAAGATTTTTTTGTTCATAATTTGCCAGTCTTATATATTATATACAATTCTCTATATAAAACTTTCAAACACGGATTCGCAATTGAACTTGCAACCGAGCGTAACTGTTAAATCGCTTGTTTTAGAAAATACAAAGCCTGCAACATGCCCTGCGTGTTTTATTATCAGAATTGATGCGCCTATTAGCAACTTAAAGAAAATATATTTATATCTGGCGTCATATCAGGTTGTAAAAATTGTGACAGGCTATTTTCAGACAAAAGGGGGATTCAAACCCAGATAAGTCTGGAAACCGCCGGGTCCATTCGTATAATTGCGCAGCATCAAGCTTAATCGAATATCATTATGGCCTGGTTTGAAGTTGATATATTTGAGAAATGCGTGGCGGTTGACCTGCATAAATATTCCCACAGGACAGCGCTCATTGTCGCCCGCGAAAAAATAAAAGAAGCTTATGGGCATGGATTCAGGCTTGTGAGGTTGATCCATGGAGCGGCAAATATTACTAAAAAGAACGATGGCGGGAGTATAAAATTCTCTCTTCACTCTATCTTGAAAAGAGGAGAACTTGATAAATGGGTAGACAAAAAAGAAAGTGAGTTCCGGGAGGGTGAATTAATACTCAGGCTCAGGAAAAACCCGACGCCTGTGGATGGGGACTGGAAAGAAATACCTCTTGAGGAATATTGAAAATTGCTTAGGAGAAAAGAAAAAGTCATATATTTTGTGTTTTTGCGCGTTATCCTGTAGAAATAGATTTTAAAAGCTGGAAAATATAGTTTTTTTAGTACGAAAATTTATATATTACAAGTTAATATATTATACTATGGGTGTTAGGATGTCATTAGAGGCATCAAAAATAAAATCAGAACCTCTTGAATTAAGTTGGGAAATAGGTCGCGGATCTGTTTTATATGCAGACGATCATTTCACAGTTTACATTTCGGTGAAAAATGTATCTGATTTGCCTATAACGATATGGGATCTGGGTATTATGGGATGCTCTGATTTCTATATACAACGTTATTACGCCAAAACGGGTTCAATTTCTGGAACGCCCAGAGAAGGAATAGGGAAAATATTATCTAAAATAATTTGTTCTATAATTAATTATGGACCAAATGTTCTTGAAGAATGTGAAAAAGGAAAAACTCCTGATATTGAAAACCTTTCGGAGGAGGAACTCAGGAATAAAGCACGAAAGGATATTCTCAAAGAGCATTATTATAATAATCTTAAAAAAGGAACTAAATATATTCCATGGCAAGTATCTCCAGATGAGCTACTGTCTGTAAATTTCGAAGTTGAAACTAAGAATTTTTGGCTTTTTAGGCCAGATAAATACAAATTGAATCTTTTTGCAGATTATTCTTACAGAGTAAATAAATTTATATTTCGCTGGGATGAAATAACGGAAAAGCATAATGAAAAACTGAAGGAATTTTTAATCAGTGATTTTGGTCTTGATTGGATAAAAGATGCCGAAATTAAAAAAGAAGGCACTAATACATTAAAAGCCACACATAATAACAACTTACTTTATCTGAAACTCATTGAAGAGAAACATGAGGCAATTCTTACAATCAATTGTAATGAAATCGAAATATTAGTTGCAAATAAAGAAGATGGTAAGTGGAATATATATCGCAATAACGAAGAATTCGCACGAGTGACAAAAGTTGAAGAAATTGAAATTCTAGCATCGATGAGATCAATATTATCGGCAGGAGCTTTAGGCGCACTGTTTGGAACTTTTGCACGGATCATTATTAAAGATCCGAATACTCCTTTTTTGTCACAACCTATACTGGGCGAATTCATTCTTGCCGCCATCCTAAGTATTTTTGCAATTACAGCTCTGGCCAGAAGAGCGGGTACTCAGACAATAATTACAATTCAGGACTTCTGGGGCGGGCTTTTCATAGGATTTATGGTTGGTTATGCCGGGCATGATTATATTGATAACCTGATAGGCGTAAAACCAGGCGGTATTCTTACAAATTCAGCGAATAATTCGACGAATTTTTCCATCCCATAGTAAAAATACATGTAAAATATTTGAAGGCCACGAGAGATTGATACCCAAACGCACTAACAAACTTAATTTCAAGAGGGTTTTTATCTTTACATCGCATCAGAGGAGCAATGATATTTGAAAAAATACCCACAGTGCCTACAGCAGAAGAACTGCTTGATAAATCCTATAGCCGCGCCACCAGGGCAAAACGCGGGAAACAGATCCTTGACCGGAAGTCAAAACTCCAGGCCGAGGAATCCATGCTCCTTACAGCAGCACACATTCTCAACGACAATTGCATGCATATAGTCCGCAAATTCCCAAGCTTTGACATGATTCCTATATTCTACACAGAACTTGCTGAGGTAATGGTCGGGATTGAAGAAATGAAAATGAACCTTGCATCGGTACAGTGGGCAGGGGATAAAGTAAGCAGCCTGGCAAGAAAATACGTGGGTATGATGCGCGAAGCCGATGATGCAAAAATTGTGCGGAAAGAGGCTTTCGGAAGGATATCTTCAATTATTAAAAGCATAGATGGCAACCTGCACTTCCTGAATGATGCAAGAAATAAGCTCAGGAAGCTTCCTGCTATTGAAGTCGGCCCAACGATCGTTGTCGCTGGCTATCCGAACGTAGGAAAGTCAAGTTTCGTTGATCTTGTAAGCAGTGCCAATCAAGAGATAGCGTCATATCCTTTCACGACGAAAGGGATTGGTGTGGGGCATTTTACACGCAACGAGTTACGATACCAGGTGATAGATACGCCGGGGCTTCTTGACCGCCCCCTTGAAGAGAGAAATGAGATCGAACTTCAAGCCATAACTGCATTGAAGTATGTAGGAAAAGTAATCCTTTTTATCATCGACCCATCAGAAACATGCGGATATTCACTTGAGAAACAGATGAATCTTCTTGAGGGAATAAAAGAAAGGTTTCAGGTTCCTGCTCTCGTCGTTGCTAATAAAACCGATATTTCAGTATCGGATATTGGCGATATGAGCATGTCCACGCTTACCAGGGAAGGAGTAGATGCAGTGCTTGACAGGCTTGTTGAAATGATGCCGATAGCTGAGGTGCAGGAAATCCAGGAAACAGAAGTTATTGAATGAAAACTCTACTGAATCTGAAAACAGAAATATTTCCTGAACAGATTCGGATTCATCATTCATCGGTTAAGAAATATGATATGCTCGCTCTGCACATTTATTCAAAGAGTTATCAATTTTAATGTTTTGAGATTAGTTTGAATCGAACACGGATCAAACGGATTTTCACGGATCTGTGTGCATCCGTGCAATCCGTGTTCTATGTCATGATTTTTCCCTTAATCGATGACATCTGAGATAAGGTTTAAATATCCATAGAATAAATTCATAATAATAAACAGGGGGCATAATTTATGGATAAACTTTATGAACAATCTGAAACGGGCTGCTGTCCGAGATTCGATCCAGCGCCGTGGGACGAAAAAGAGATATCATTGAAGGATAAGCTATTCCTCAAGGATCATGTGAGTAGTATTTTGCATATTCCTTTGAACTTTGATAAAGTGATGGTGAAAAACATGGAACTGATAAAAGGGGCAGAGGCGCTTTCACCTCAACCTCTGATCCTTTCGGATGAGAACTCGTTGTGGGGCTCTGATGTCTATATCGCCGTAAGCAAGGAAATACCGGGGGCACAGATGGAGAAAATATCCGGGACTTTTCTGACAAAAGTTTTTGAGGGTCCTTATAAGAATGCAGGGAAATGGGCAAAAGAGATGCAAGGATATGTAACTTCAAAAGGAAAAGAACTCAAAAAGATGTATTTTTTCTACACCACATGCCCTAAATGTGCAGAATTTTACGGGAAAAATTATACGGTTGTTCTTGCACAGATATAAGCGGCTTTCCTAAAAAAAAATCTTGCCTTTTCCGTTAATTATAAGTCCATTAATAAACTCTTTGAGGTAACTATGGACCTCAATAAATACAAGAACCTGACCCGCGGGGTCTCTGATACTTATGTAAACGTCCACCCTATCCAGCGAGGCGGTGTGCTGACAGCAGAAGCGCGTAAAGCTCTTCTTGAATTCGGGGACGGATATTCGGTTTGCGATTACTGTTTTGAATCAAGGGTTGACCTTGTGGATAAGCCGCCTGTTCACGAATTTACCGCCGATGTCGCCGAATTCCTCAATATGGATGATGTCAGGTTCACGGCAGGCTGCCGCCATGCGAAATGGGCTGTAATGCACATGGTTTGCGAGCAGGGCGATACTGTTGTGGTGGACGCCCTTGCGCATTATACTTCATATCTTGCCGCAGAAGCGAACAAATTGAATATAGTTGAAGTGCCGCATAACGGGTATCCGAGGTTTGAGATCGACCCGCAGGGGTATGCCATGAAATTCGAAGAGGTAGAACAAAAGACCGGGAAACTCCCTTCAATTGCAGTTCTCACGCATGTGGATTACAGGTATGGCAATATCGCTGATGCGCAAAAAGTCGGGGAAATATGCAAAGAATACGGCGTCCCGTTCCTTCTAAATACTGCATATTCATCAGGGATAATGCCGGTTGATGGAAAGAAACTCCATGTGGATTTCCTGTGCGGTTCAGGACATAAAAGCTGGGCAGCATCGGCGCCGATAGGGATCCTGGCAACAACGTATGAATGGAGCAGCAAGGTGTTCGATAAATCAACCTGCCGAGGCGATTGGAGCGGGCGTGGTTTTTCGAAAAAGGAAGTTGCATTGTTCGGATGCTCACCGGTCTTTGGAGCGCCTGTTGCAACGCTTATGGCGTCATTTCCAGCTGTCGTTGAACGTGTGAAGCACTGGGATGATGAGGTCAAAAATGCGCAGTATTTTGTAAATGAGCTTGAAAAGATAGAAGGTTTCCATCAGATGGGTCTTAAGCCAAAACAGCATCCACTTATGAACTTTGAAAGCCTGGCACTTCATGAACTGGCAGAAAAGGATAAGCGCAGGGGATATTTCCTTTACCATGAATTAAAAAAGAGAAAAATCGTTGGTCTTCATCCTGGCATGAGCAAGAATTTCAAGATCAATACGTATGGCCTGAAGCGCGAGCAGATAGAATATGTGGCCGCCGCTTTTAAAGATATAGCAAGAGAAAATGGAATTAAAGTCGAGGAATAACGATGAAATACGCAGAATTATCAATGAAATTCAGGAAATTTTTTGAACTACCTTCTTCACCTGTTGCGATCAGGATCATAAATGACAGCTCTGAACAAAAAACGAGCATCAAGCCAATGAGATACTGTGAAATGGTCAGAAGAAGTGCTTTTTATGGCGAGAGTTTTGTTTTTAGTGTTGAAGAACTCACCTGTACAAGTGCCGAACTTGCCCTGGGTTTTACTGAGCCAAGCTATGGCGAGGTTTATCCGCGTATCAAGCCTGCAAATACAAAATTGGTTAGCATAAGTTCGCTTGAAAAGACAGAAAAAAAACCAGATGTTGTAATAATAGTAGGAAATCCCCGCAAAATAATGCGCATTTCCACGATACTTGCGCAACTCCATGAAAAACAACCTGTTGAGGTAAAATTCAAGGGAGAATTCGCAGTATGCGGCGAGTGTACAGCAATTCCGTACATGGAGAAAAAAGTGAACCTGTCGCTTCTTTGTAATGGCGCAAGGATGTTTTCAGGATTTCGCGATGATGAGATCGTAATGGGATTCCCGCTTGATGATTTTGTACGAGTGGCAGAAAGTACCGAAGAAAAAGAGATAACAAGCGCATTGTGCGGATGCATCATGGATGATATTCCGGCAGGAGCGGTCAATGCTATCGAGAAGATCGGATTCGGGAAGGGAACAGACCAGTTCTTCGGACGCTTCACAACTGAGATCGTGCGTTTGTACACCCCGAAAGATAAGGACGGAAAGATCACATCACTAACACTTCATATACCTGTAAAATTCAAAGATGGCGAAACAGCTTCCAAAGCAAATGAAAAAGCTGGCGAAATACTTGAGAAGCCACTGCTTCACAGGGTAAGGGATAATTGGGTCGATATCGCGCTTCCTCTTGATCTGGGAGAGACGCTTAACAGGGCAAGCATGCGCGGTGAAAAGTTCGAGGCGCTTGTGAAGAGTGGAATTGATACAATAATGAATGAGGCGGAAAAGTTAAAGAGGAAAACGGCTGGGTGAATGATAGTATTAAAAACAACGAACTAATACGAACTGAAACGAACTCCGGTAGCATGAGTTTGTATTGAGTTAGGGCGAGTTTGTTGTTAATTGTTTCATTGGGGCCGCTATGGATATCAAGTATAAAGACAACGAAATAATACTCAACAAAGAACCATCAATTATAGATTCTTCAGTCCTTGATTTTTCGGAAATCCTCACAAGAAATAATATCAGGTATGTGCTAATTTCAGGATATATCCCCATCCTTTTTGGAAAGATTGGAGAAATTGAAGACATTGATATCCTGATCCAGAATATCTCATTTGAGAAATTCCTGAAATTATGGCTTGAGATCGAAAATGCATACGAATGCAAAAATACGAGTGATCCCGTCGATGCCTACAATGCATATCTTAAAAATTACCATTCTGTGAGCATCTCAAAAAAAGAAAGTCCTTTTCCATGTTTTAAAGTGAAGATCATTAAAAATGAGATCGACAGGTATGTCCTGAAATACCGGAGAATTGTAAAACTTGGAGAAAAGCATCTTTACATTTCCCCTATCGAGATTCAGATATCATATAACTTATCCAGGAGTTTGGAAAAAGACATCGAAGATGCAAGATTTTTATACAACTTATTTAATGAAAAACTTGATAAGGCATTGATGGACAGGTTTTTAAAAGAATTAAATATCCCCGATGAAAGTGTAGAGATTTATCTCAAGAAGAGAGACTCAATTTAGTAGACATCATAATAGGTTTCAATTTTCAGCAACCGCTCTCCCCGCCGTCACATTTATATTGAGCGAACTTAACCTCGCTCCCGCTCTCATCAAAGTCCCGGATATGCTTCTCATCCCTATCCTCTGGACAGGGTCAAAATATTCCAGCGCCCATGTACCATTGCCATAAGAAGCGTTCAGAGCCACAGTATGAGCTCTCCATCTGAACATCTTTGCCTGCGGGAGTTGATCCGCTGCGGCAAGTGCTTTGTCAAACCCGACCCCATCTGAAAGGATGTTGAGGCGGGGAACTGTCATATTGTAGTCTGATCTTCCTTCCAGCCCATCATATTCGAATACTGTTATTTTGGTTACATTTTCTTTCTGTGCATACCATGTGAATGGGTTCATCGTTGGAAATAATGTTATATTTCCATCATTAAAAAATTCCTGTGAATTGTTTTTCTCTACAAACCTCAAAGCCCCAAGTCCTGCAAATATGACCAGGAATATAATAAGGAATTTTGTGACCCTCCCTGACTGGAAAGGTTTTTTGAATAAAAATATCACCATAACCAGACTGACTATTGTAAGGTAAATATCCGTATAAAAAAACAATTCAGCCGAGTATCTCGTTGTTTCAAAGGGATAAAACAGTGGTACGCCTCCTGTTGTTGAATAATCAAGAAACAGATGGAGAAGAACGCCGGCGTATGCATATACGATGGTGCGTGGTGTGAAGACCGGCTCGAAATTCAAATACTTCTGCACTCTTTTCTTTATTCCCTTGCGGGATGCAATATACAGGACAAAAACCCCTGTGAAAAACCCGAAAAAAAGCGAGTGCGTTATGCCGCGATGTGTGATAAGGAAGAAAGTAGGATAGAGATATTGTACTAGCAAAAGAAAAATATCAACATCAGGCGCAATACCTCCAATAACGAAGGCCATAATTTCCTCTTTTCTTTTCTTGAAGTAATTTCCGAGTAAATATGGAAAAAGTGCATGTGAAAAAAGATCCATCAGGTCCACCTCAATGCCTTTTTATAATATATATTTAATAAAACAGAGCCCTCAAACACTATCAACTCTCTACAACTTGTAAAGAAGGTAAATGGGGAAAGACATGTGAGAATAAAATTCCTGGAGAATAGATTTTCATTTTTCGGGTTTTTTTCCATGTGAGATACTTTAATGAAGTCAAAGGATAAAAAATTAATAGGTATCTCAGGAATCCTTCAGGTTCAAACTTTTTTCGTTCGCTACAAAATTGGATTCGATCTTTTGGGATAAAGATTTAATATTAAAAACTAATTAAACTATTATGAAAACCACAGATATCATCATAGCAATAGTCGCCCTGGTACTGGCATTTTACCTAATTGTGCTTATCTCCAAGCTTTTCTGGATACTGACAATTCTTATAATTGCATTTCTCATATACATTTTTTTGAAAAAAGCGCTTTGATACTTTTCAAAGGAAATACAATATCACAGGAAGCATAATAACTCCCATGGCATTTATTTTCCTTATCTTTGCATAGGATGCTATCATTCCTACAGGTGTGGATATCAAGAAAATAATCAAACCGAACCAGCCTGTGAACAGTATAACAAGAGCCGCAAGTCCCGCCAATACGCCTGCACATAATTTAGAATAATTTAATCGCGACAGGAATCCTGATACCCTTCCTCCAAGATAAATCGTGGTAAAATAGGATATTGCAGATACAAAGATAATCACTATCAGCAAGATAATAATTATTGAATAATCCCAATCTCCAACATTTACAAGCTGTTCAATAGCTACCATCGCACCACTTCTTGGTTTTCCAATAATAAAAAGGGCGACAAGGCTGAAAATGGCATTTGCTGTATTTGCGCTGCTTATTGATACCATGAATTCCTTGGATGACTCAGCCCCCTTTTCCACACGAACAAAGAGCATTGCAAGAATTGTTCCGACGGCAGAAGAGACGCCGGGAAGCCATGCCACAAAAGAACCTGCCGCAGTTCCTGTAACCAATCCCCTGATGATCCTCTTTTTGGAAAGCACGAACATGCAGTTCTTTTGCTGAGGCGGCAATTCTGATTTTGTCATAAGGCTAATTACAAGCATGGAAGCCCCAAACAATCCTGAAAGAAGAGGGAGTAGAATTGAAGGCTCGCCGAATTTGATTACTGGCTGCATCAATACAGTGTTGTCAAATGCAAATATGCCAAGGAATCCTGAAATTAAAAAGAGGAGAAGCGCATA
>JAPZAP010000006.1 GCA_027460585.1 Candidatus Methanoperedens sp.
TGAATACCAAACAATTCAAACTATCTTTGCGTCCTTTGCGCCCTTTGCGGTGAAAAAAATCATGCACCGCAAAGAACGCAAAGATCGCAAAGTTTTAACAAATAAGTAAAATAGTAAAATAAATTATGTTCTTGACTATAATAGAAAGTCTCAAATTACTGTTGCAATACCTTTATATCAAGCCCAATTAATATAATCCATCCATGAGGGAATCCAAATTAACGAGAAAAACGAATGAGACCGACATAGAACTGAAGATCAATCTTGACGGTTCAGGTAATTCTGATATCAATACAGGCATAGCGTTTTTTGACCATATGCTAAACTCTTTTGCAAAACACGGTTCCTTTGACCTCACAATAAAAGCCCGCGGCGACCTCACAGTCGATGACCATCACATGGTTGAAGACATAGGCATTACACTTGGCAGCGCCATCGTTAAAGCTCTTGGAGATAAAAAAGGCATCGCACGTTTTGCAGATGCCCGCGTTCCCATGGACGAGGCGCTTGCATCAGCAGCAGTCGATATCAGCGGACGCAGTTTCCTTATGTTCAATGCAAAATTCCAAAATCCCAATATTGGCGGGCTTACTTCCCAGAATGTGCAGCATTTTTTTGAGTCCCTGACCACGAATGCAGGAATAAATGTACACCTTGAAGCAACAGGAGAGAATGACCACCACAAGGCAGAGGCGCTGTTTAAGGCTTTCGGGATTGCGCTGAAGAGAGCTGTGAGGGTTACGGGTTCAGGGATTCCGAGTACGAAAGGTGTGCTGTAGAATTCTGGTTTTTCGGCAGTATATTGAAAACGTGAATTGGCTGTATTTTGGGTCTGGTTGTTTCGATTTGATGAAGTAGTATTCATCAAATCGAAAAGGGAACGCGGATACCGCGGATTGCGCTGATACGCGCGGATTTGGGATTTCGTATTCGTGTGCATCCGCGTCATCCGCGCAATCCGTTTTCCATGTCGTTTGCCCTTCAAGACGCAGACATATAAAAACACAGGTCATGAAATATGGGGCACTACCGGTTTTTCATAGAAAAATGTAAAGAACGGCAATTTTTCTATTTAACCATGGCCAAAATATCGTTCACGTCCATTATTTTAACCGTGTCCATTTTTGTTTCGTTTTTATTTTTGGTTATAAATATTTTTTCCGCTTTGATAAAAGTTGATTTTTCCACGAATTTTTTTAGATCGTTGCCATCATATTCTCCCCATTTTACTTCTCCAATGAGAACCGCCTTATTTCTTACAGTTATAATGAAGTCTATCTCTTTTGAAGGCGTCACATAATATTCTTTTTTTCCATGGTAGGCGCTGGCGAACAAATCCCCGATAAAGTTTTGCACTGCAAAATTTCTTAGTTTTTCTATAGTCGGCCTGGCTTCTTCAAAACTTACATCCCTGTCTTCAAAACCATATCGGTCAGCAAGATAGAAAAAAGCCTCCATTATGGGCGAAGATAATCGGTACATTTTTTTCTTGGAGGAAAAAATCGGCAGTGATTCCACAAGCCCCATGCCTTCCATATTTTTTATGTAAGGAATTATCAAAGAGCTGTCCGCCCGCCCGATCACCTTTCTGCCGGCAAGGATCGAGGCAATATTTTTGTAATCCAATTCGCCCGCTCCTATAAGCCTCAATATAGCCTCATAAACTTTCGTGAACTCCCGTTCCTCTTCCGTAAATATCTCCCCGACAAGTGAAGGAACAGTGAATTTTGAATATTTCAAGAGATCATATATGACTTTTTCCCTGTCGCTTTCTGTCGTAAAAAATGGAATAGTCCATGCATCTGCAAGATATGGGGCAAGTTCAATTGCCTGCATTGCATCCATTTTTTTTGAAAGCTCCCGTAATATGTTCACTGGCCTTATCAGCCCAAGCTTATACTGCATAGCCAGTCCAGGGAGCGGTGATTTGCTTCCAAACAGCTTTTTTATCACCCTCATGCTGGAGCCCGAAAAAATAACTTTTCCTTTTGGATGAAGAGTGGATATTCGCTCAATAACAGATTCAGGAAGCCTCTGGAACTCGTCTATCACTACTTTTTTATCAGCAAGAAGCAGTTCCGATACCGCCCTTGAAAAATCATCCATATTGTTTATGGTGCTGATGACAAACTTTTCTGCTAAAATGCTGCCGTCCCTGTTTACCCTGAAAAAAACATCGTAATCCAGGAAGTTCTTTATTAAAAATGTTTTTCCGACTTTCCTTCTTCCATAAATTAATATCCAGCCGTTTAATTTTTTTATTTCATCGGACTCGTCCCTGTATATAATTTCTGAACCCATATTCATGAATAGTGGTTCAGGAATGATAAAGGTTTGCTTAACATAAGACAATTTAAATTTATGTTTGGTAAATGCCCCAAGGGTGCAACACATCTTACTTGATGACCTAAAAACAACCCAAAATAATTTAATACTGGATTATAGATAATCGTAGTTATTTTTATATCAAATTTCAATGATGTGATATAAATAATTAGTTGGTAAATCTTATAGATGCTTCGTACTTTCGTCATGGGTTTGGGGTGACTTTTTAGTTAAAATTTTGATTTGTTTTTGAATATACACATCAAGTTTTCCGAGATACGAACCCACAAGCAATGCGCTTACTAATGCGCCTACACCTATGATATTACTGGCAGAAATACCTTGATTTATTAGGTATGCAATAAAAATCGTTATTACTGGAACATGAATCAAGTAAAGGCCATAAGAACGATCCCCAAAATCAAATAATTTTGAAGTGAATTTAGACATTGGATTTGCCTTAAAATTTAACGTAGAATAAATTAAAATAGCAAAACAGATACCCAAAACAACTATTTTATTTTCGGATCGAGCAAAGAAAGAACCTCCAACGCTCAAATACTCAGATATAGCTATTATTAGGATACTCAAACTTGCTAGACTATAATTCACCCTATCCGGCGCATTTCTAATGTGCTTTTCAAAGAAGAACATTAAAGCACCAGAGATGAACAACAAGTTAAACGCTGAGGTAAATATGGTATTCCATGTGGTCAGCATGGGATTTGCTGATAAGTAATAATAACTATTCACTCCAATTATTCCAGCCCAAACCAACAAAAAATAAGGGAAATATTGTTTTAAGTTTAAAATCCTTGTGGCAAATATGGCACAAATTAGATAGAAGAACACCTCAAACACTAACGTCCACTCTACCCATAAAACATAAGGAATTTGCCCTGAAGGTAGTAAAGATAGCGAACTAAATAGCTGAGTCTGTGTTATACTGCCAAAGATTGCCACTTTCACGAAAATTACCAAGATAACGGCTAAAATGTAAGTAGGATAAATTCGTAACAGCCTGCGTACTAAGAAATTTGGATATTCTGAATTTATCAAACTTGACATGAGAAAGCCTGATATTACAAAAAATAACGGTGCACTGTAGCTGAAAATAACTGTTATGATAGAAAATACTGTATGTGAATTATTACCCACCGCAGACATTGCTAAATATTCTCGAATATGCCAGAGGACTACAGATAATGCAGCAAGCCCCCGTAAAATTTGAATATTTTGATCCTTAACTCCGCAATTTTGTAGGGAATATATTCAACTCTAATGATTCAGCTAACTTCATAACCTTGTCTGGAATCTCACTCAACTTCCTTTTTTCACCAAGATGGATTTCATATACTTTTGAAAGTTCTAATAAAACCTCA
>JAPZAP010000007.1 GCA_027460585.1 Candidatus Methanoperedens sp.
GTGTTACTGGTACCATTTGAGTTGTTTGTGGCACTGACTTTAATAGTATGTGTTCCGGCAGTAAAATTGGCTGTAAAGTTATCAAAATTGTTGTCCTGGTTCACATCGTCCTTGAGCCAGTTCCATTTGTCTATTTTCCGGTTCGCCGTGGCGTTGAACCTCACAGCTTCGCGGGTGTTTATTGTAAACATTAAACTGTCATCATTGGTCTTGTTATTGCCCCATGAAGTGATATCTGTTGCTCCCACTAACCCCGAAGTTACTATCCAGTTCCATGTGGTTGAGGTGGTATCGAATGCATCCGAAACAACCAAAATCACGTTATAATATCCAGCACTGGCAATACTGTTGGTATAGCTTGTCGAGGTTACGCCTTTGTTTGTCTGGACAGATGTCCAGTTGATGTACCAGATCACGTTCGCCCTTCTGTTCAGGGTCACATTGAACGTTTGAGCAGTGCCTTGCGATGTTGTTGGGTCTGTGCCAGGGCCACGTGAGGTAATTGTTAATGGTACGTTGATTACGGTCACGGTTATTGTTTCACTCACGACTGCATTGTAATTATCGGTCGAATTGAAGTACCACACGTAAATCCCTGAGTCCCCAAAAGTGGGTGTCCAGATGAATATGCCTGTTGCGGTATTGAGACTGCCTCTGGTTGCATTAGTGCCATAAGTGATGGTATCGCCGTCAGCATCTGTCGTGATTATCGCGAAGCTTAAGGTCTGGTTCTCATACACGGTCTTGCTGCCTATGGTCTGCTGAACTGGTAAGTTGTTTGGGATATGTGTATTCTGTAAGACCGGGGTCGTGTTCAGCGCGCCTGTACCTGAACTGTTGTATGAATATACTGAGATGTTGCTCCATCCATGAGGTGACAAGCCGCTGTTGTTGTTATAGGTATTCGAACTACCGTTTATCCATGTGCCGTTCACGCTCACGTTGTAGCTGTTGGTTACATTTCCGCTCCCTGCCTGCCATGTGTGATTCACCCAATAATTTCCCGTGGTATTCGTAAGGTTTATCGGTGCGGGAGGGATATACTGCTCGCGGACTTCAATGATTGTGTTTGTGGCTGCGCTTAATTCTATCGAAAATTGAGGTAGATTGCCGTTGGCATCTGATATTAATGTGTAGGGATTATTCCTTGTATACCCTGTTGTGTTATACACAAAATAAACGGTGTTCGGTTGCAAGCCGTCAAGAATGTAATAACCTGTAACAACTCCAGAAGGGTTGTCTGTCCACTTCATCATGGAAGAAGACCATGAATTTAGAGTTCTGGTTATTGTCGATTTTGCCGATATGTTATTCTTAAGCCATATTTTTCCTGAATCGTTGTTGTAGTTGAACCATGAGGTAGTATCATAAAAATGGACTCTTTTTTGGCCAGTCCAATTTGTGTTTGTGTAATTATTTGTAGTACCCGCAACTTGAAGATAATAGTCGTAGCTTAATTTTGAAATTATAGAACCGCCTGTTATTTTGTTTTTACCGGATGATTCAAGCCAGATGCCGTAGCCAGAATGGCCTGATGTTGAGACGGTGTTGTTCAAGAGAGCGTTTATGTCGGATAAGTAGAGCCAGATGCCGTGGCCATCAATATTTGAAGTTGTTATTGTGTTATTCGAAAGGGTGTTTGTACCGGATGATTCGAGCCGGATGCCATACCCAGAAATGCCTGAGGTTCTAATGGTGTTGTTTGATAGGGTGTTTGAATCGCTGAATGTGGAGAGAGAGATGCCATAGCCAATAACGTTTGAGGTTGTAATAGTGTTGTTTGAAATGGTGTTTGTACTGGATGTGGAGAGAGAAATTCCATAGCCAATAACTCCTGAGGTTGTAATGATGTTGTTTGAAAGTGTGTTTGTACCGGATGATTCGAGCCGGATACCGTAGCCAGAAACGCCTGAGGTTGTAATGGTGTTGTTTGATAGGATGTTTGAATTGCTGGATGTGGAGAGATAGATGCCATAGCCAAAAACGCCTGAGGTTATAATGGTGTTTTTTGAGAGAGTGTTCGAATTGCTGGATGTGGAGAGATAGATGCCGTAGCCATACTGCCCTGCTGTTGCGATTGTGTTGTTTATTATATTGCTGTTTATCATTTCTGTGCCATAGATTGCATATGCATCTGAAAGATTCAAATTCCCCTGCACAATATTCAAATTCTTTATCGTGATGTTGTCATAGCCTAAAGTATTGTCAATGCCGTTTCCAGTTGTACTCTGTGTATAATTTATGGTAAATCCTGCTCCATCCAGGGTAATATTGTGTGCCTTTACTACAAAACATGTACCAGCGGAAGCGACATTTTGATTCAATACATATACTGCTCCATCAACAGTAAGGTCTCCACAAGCGGAAATCTCTAAAGCATCGACTGATGGGATAATAACAAATGCACTAATAAGAATTAATAAAAGAACAACAACACTTTTATATCTCAAATGTCTCATTTTATTATTCCTTTGAATTTGTATTTATTTCATGACTTTAGATTTTGATTGCCTACGATATCCTGCGATACACTCATGCTATAAATTCAATCACTCATCACTCAAGTCCATAAACCTACATCGTATTTAATATCCGAAGTTATTTATAAAGTTTATCAATTAATCCTGAGACTTTTTAATTTCTTCTGCTTGTCTTCAAAATACGTCAAAACATAGCATACTTAGAGCGAAAAATTTAACAGTTAGGTCTCAAGTTTCAAAGCATGTTATATCAAGAGTTACATGATCTAGATATCAGGTGATGCGGTTACAGAATTAATTAATGCTTATGCAATGGCAGAGATGTTAAGATGCAGAGGATCGAACACGGAAGCTATGAATTGGACGGATTTTCACGGATCAATGTGCGTCACTGTCATTCGCGTAATCCGCATTCAAATTCGTTTGCACATTTTTAACTGAGTTACGACGCACGCGCCATAAAACGACGAAACCATAGAAAATCGCGAAGCTTAAATGAAGAAAAAAATAACAGGTTTTTAAATATACAACCCCCCATTTATATCAATAACCTGTCCTGTTATGTAATCCCCGTCCTTTGAAGCTAGGAACGCAACAGTCCCTGCGACCTCAGATGCTTTCCCAAGCCGTCCAAGAGGTATCTTTGCTAATACTTTTTCCATAGCTTCGGGCGGGACACCTTTTACCATGTCCGTTTCAATGAACCCGGGCGCTATTGCATTCACTGTAACGCCCTTTCCTGCAAATTCCCTGGCTAACGCTTTTGTAAGTCCTATCACTCCGGCTTTTGAAGCAGTATAATTCGCCTGTCCGAAGTTGCCCATTTTCCCGACGACGGAAGAAATATTCACTATCCTGCCGTATTTTTTTTCTATCATGCCATCGATGAAAGCCTTTGTGCAATAGAACGGTCCGTCCAGATTCACGGATAAGACATCATTCCACATATCGGCTGTCATTTTCACAAAAGATTTATCCCTGACTATCCCGGCATTATTTACCAGGATATCCACTCCGCCAAATTTCCTTGTAACCTCTTCTCGCATCCGGTTAACCTGTTCCACATCGCTTACATTCGCCTGGCATATGAAGGAATGACATCCTTTTGATTCTATCATGTCGGATATTTCCTTTGCATGCTCCTTAGTTTCCATTTTATCTATCTTTCCGGTTATTTCTTCAAGCTCTTGTGCCAATCCCATGCTGTCGATCAATTTTGATAGCGCCTGGGCATTCTCTTTCGCATTCTGGTAGTTAATAACAACATCTGCCCCCTCTTGTGCAAGTTTCATTGCTATCGCACGACCAATACCCCGTGATGCTCCGGTAACAAGAGCAACTTTATTATCCAGCTTTCCTTTCTTATGTTTATACATTTTATTCACCTCACATTATTAATCCGCCATCAACGCTTATGACAGCGCCATTTATGAAACTGGCTTCATCTGAGGACAGGAATAGTAAGGTATTCGCGACATCCTCCGGTTTGCCAAGCCTTTTTAAAGGTGTTTTTTCCTTCATCAAATCAAGAATTTTTTCCGGGATTGAGGCTGTCATGGGAGTATAGATGAATCCCGGAGCGACTGCATTTACCCGTATCCCTTTTCTACCCAGTTCTTTGCCAAGTGTCTTTGTAATTCCTATTAATCCCGACTTTGTGGCTGCATAATTTGTCTGGCCAACATTCCCATATAAAGCCACGACCGATGAAATATTTATTATTACCCCGCTTCCCTGGGTTATCATCTGTTCAACAACTCCCTGGATGCAATTAAATGGTCCTTTAAGATTAATGTTTATGACACGATCCCATTGTTCCTCAGTCATTTTTACAACAAGAGCGTCCTGGATAATCCCCGCGTTATTGATAAGGACATCTATCCTTCCATATTTTGAGATCGTATCTTTAACAACCTGTTTTACCTGTTCCCTGTTGGAAACGTCAAGATGGGCAAAAAACGCATCTCCCCCGTTTTTCCTGATCTCTTCTGCTGTCTCCTCACCCGCTTTGTCATTCACATCAGCAACGACGAGTTTCCCGCCTTCCCTCGCGAACAGTAGTGCGGTCTCCTTTCCTATTCCGCTTCCGCTCCCGGTAATAAGAACGACCTTATCTTTGATCCTCATTTAATGTCTCCCTCGTCGGGTATTCGCTTATTTTCCCTTAATTATAATTTTTGGGATGATGATATGCGAGTGAATGAATCCATCCACATTCTTGACATCTTTACGGATGTGTTTGCGTAAATCTTACATGCGCTTTTTACGGGCTCCATCATTTCTTTCAGCGGGCTGACAAGCGGGATGCCTTCAAATATATCTTCTAAAGATTTTTCATACATTTTGATCCAGAGATTATAGAATTCCCGAAACGCCTCAGGATCATTCATGAGCTTTGACTCGTCCTGCATTTTTTCCGACATCTTTTCAAGCACCGCAGTCCAGGATTTGAACAGGTTGAGGCTTATATCTGTGCTCTCTTTAAGGCTGTCCAACATTTCTTTGGAGGGTTTCATGGTCTGGGGATTGAACATTTTTGAAAATGTTTCCTTATATGTGTTCATCCACAGGTCATAAAACTCCTTGTAAGTTTCAGGGCTGGCATCGCCTTTTGAGATCTTTGCAATATCCAGGGAGATTTTCACCATTGAATCTTGCGAAGGCATATACAAATGTGCATATAAATCCTGCATTTGTTTTCCCATTTTTGAAAATGACTCTGAGCCGAAATCCGGAATTCCGGTATAATTTGAGAAAATCTCTTTCTGGTATCTGATCGCAGGATTGTCGCTCATATCATTGGAAACTTTTTCATAACTCTTAAGCCAGCTTTCATAACATTCATTGTATTTTGCAGGATCCATACCGTTATTGAGGACTTCGGAAGTCTTTTTTGAATTTTCTTCGAAATCTTCTACCCATGACATATATACTTTATTTGATTCCTCTGCACATTTAATAAAATCTTCAATCGCTTCCTTTGGGGAAGATATCGGGACATGATAGGCTTTTCCAAAAGAATTCTTGTAGGTTTTCATCCAATCATTATAAAATTCTTTATATTCCTTTGGTGTTGCATTCATGGATATATCCGTCATCCTGAGCGACTCCTCTCCAACGAAATCCATCAGGGGTTGATAGAGTTTAAGGTTTGATTCTCCCCACATCCTCAAAAATTCGTTCGATTCACTGGTCCAGGTATTGATTATATTCTTTATTCCTTCAGTTGTTTTCTCCTCACTTTTCTTAGCCATAGAACTCCTCCGTTTATTAATTGGGGTGATAAGACAGATAATTGCAATTAGAAAATTGAACTGCTGTACTAACTACCCCAATTTGCCCTTCATACTATGATGATTATAATATTTAAGGTTTTTTCAAAGGGATTTTTTTGTTAAGAAATAATTATGTACTTAGCTGTTGTGTAAACTTCGATTTTATGTTCCTTAAATTCAAAGATGAAGTTTCATCAATATTATCAGATGCTATTGCAAAATCGGGTTTCGAAACAGACGATCTTGCCCTGGCCGAATCGCCGCATGCAGACCTTGCATCTTCAGTAGGATTCAAGCTGGCTTCGAAATATAAACAAAGCCCGAAAGCGATAAGTGAAAAAATATATGCAAACATCAGCCTGCAGGCTGATTCTTATGTTGCCAATGCGCAAATGACCGGACCCTATATCAACTTTTTCACAAGCCGCACATTCCTTAATGAAACCGTCCTTCGCGTGCTTCTTGACAGGGAGAATTTTGGGAACCTGGGGAATTATGGAAAAGTCATCCTTGAGCACACATCTGCAAATCCAGACGGTCCGCTGCATATCGGCCATATACGAAATTCGGTAATCGGCGATACACTTGCACGGATCCTGAAGCGCGCAGGTTATGATGTCGAAACACAGTATTACATAAACGACATGGGAAGACAGATAGCTGTAGTGGTCTGGGGTCTTGAGAATTTTAAGTTCGATACGACAAAAAAGAAAGACCATGCGATAGCGGAAGTCTATATAAATGCCAATAAGACCCTCGTTGATGAAAAGGAGCACTCGCCGGAAGTTGACGCCATAATGAAAAAATACGAGATAGGCGACCCTGAAATTGAGGGTAAATTCAAAGGAGCTATCGACACATGTATGGAAGGGATAAAAGAATCCCTGACGCGCATGAATATCCATCATGATAAATTCATCTGGGAATCACGTTTTGTCCGCTCAGGCGAAGTGAACTTGATAATGGATCGCGTAAAGGCGCTTGATCGCACTGAACTAAAAGACGGTGCGTTCATGGTTGACCTGAAAGACGTGGGTATCCAGAAATCACTGGTCATCCAGCGCTCAGACGGCACATCCCTTTACACAACCCGTGACCTCTCATACCATGAATGGAAAACAACCCAATGCGACCGGATGATCGATATCCTGGGGGCAGATCATAAGCTCATCTCATCGCAGCTAAAAGCTGTGCTTCACATCCTTGGTTCAAAGGAACCAGAGATCGTGATCTTTGAGTTCGTTTCGCTGCCCGAAGGCTCCATGAGCACGCGGCGCGGTGTTTTCATTTCAGCCGATGAACTGATAGATGAAGTTGAAAAAGCAGCTTATGATGTAGTGGATAAAAAACTTCCGGATAAAGATGATGAGTTCAAGAAAATGGTAGCCAAATTCGTAAGCATCGGTGCGGTGCGATATGATATCATCCGTATTTCCCCTGAAAAAGCAACAACTTTTGACTGGAAAGAAGCAGTTGATTTTGAAAAACAGGGAGCGCCTTTTATCCAGTATGCCCATGCAAGGGCTTGCAGCATCATAAAGAATGCAAAGGATGAAGGAGTATCATTTGAGGATTTTGACCCCAATGTGCTGCTTGAGTCACAGGAAATAGGGCTCATCAAAAAGATAGCTGCATTTGAAAGCGTGATCGATAATGCATCGCGTGAACTTAAACCAAATATCGTTGCCATTTATGCAAGAGAACTTGCGGATGCTTTCAACCAGTTCTACAGGTTCGTGCCGGTTATAACTGCCGAGCCGGAATTCAGGTCAGCGCGCCTTGCTCTTGTGGAATGCTCCCGCATAGTGCTTGCAAATGCTCTTGACACGCTTGGGATATTTGCCCCTGAATCAATGTAGTATGCAAACGATTCAAATGCAGGTTCATGAAAATAATTTCAGTCGTTGGTTATAAAAAAACAGGCAAAACAACCTTAGTGGAGACGCTTGTCAGCGCCTTAAAAAAACATGGTTCGGTAGGGACGATCAAACACCTTCAAGAACATACAATTAATACGCCCGATACTGATACGTGGAAACATGTGAAAGCGGGAGCAGAGGTAGTTGTCGGGATAACCCCGCATGAACTGGTCAAATTCACACAAAATAATGATCTTGCACATGGACTTGACGAACTTGCAAACGCAGGGATGGATTTTGCGGTAGTAGAAGGTTTCAAGGACAGCAAACTTGCGAAGTTCGCGCTTGGCGAAGTTGAAGCGCCATGTATTGTAAAAAGATTGGAAAACCCGGAAAGTGCAGATATTGGAGAACTCCTGGAAATCATCTTCAAACAGCCTGAATATCACACCCTGGACTCCCTGCTATGCAAACTCAAAAGTTCAAAGAACATTGAAAAAGCAGGGGCTATCGGAACTTTTACAGGAATTGTCAGGGCTGTGACCGAAAATACCCGGACTGAGTTCCTGGAATTTGAATCACACGGCGAACTGGCGCAAAAAAAGATGGATGAGATATGTGAAGATCTTAAGCAAAAAGATGGCATTATCGAAGTGCTGATACATCACAGGACAGGAATAATTGCATCGGGTGAGGACATTGTGTATATAGCTGTAGCAGCAGGTCACAGGGAAGAGCTTTTCCCGGTGTTGAGGGAAGCCATCGAACGTTTGAAAGTTGAAGTTCCGATATGGAAGAAAGAACACACTGTTGAAGGCGAGTGGTGGGTTCATGATGCGGACATGAAATGAGCAGGCACATCCCGACGATAGAACACGGATTGCGCGGATGAATGCGGATACGCACGGATCCGTGAAAATCCGCGCAATCCGTGTCATCCGTGTTCCTTTTCGATTGGATGAATATATTTTTTGACCCTGGCAATCATACCTAATTTGGAAAAATTGTCTCAAGATGAAAAGATATATATTAATATGAGACATATTAATATGAAACTAACTCGATATTAAGGCGATATTAAGGCGATATTAAGGCGATATCTATGGTTCAAGCCATAATAAACATTGATGAACATACCAACAGAATCTTGAATATTATCAAGACAAAATATGAATTGAAAGACAAGAGTTCTGCTATTGATCTCATGGCAACGCAATATGAAGAGGAAATACTTGAGCCAGAGTTAAAGCCTGAATATATTGAAAAGGCCAGGAAAATAATTCAGCAAAAGGCTGTCGATGTAGGGAGTACTGGAAAATTGAGGGATAGATTAGGCTTTTGATATCTTTATGTACAATTTAAAGATAAAGCCTGATTTTGAGCAGACCCTTTTGTGCGCCTAATTTTTATAGAATTGTATATTGCCTGGCTTTGATTTGCTTTAGGGAGCATGAGAACGAGCACGGAGCCGATTTAACGCACATCCGAATAAAATTCAGGGCATCCCCGCACGGGTGAATCAGGGTTTATATCGTTTTTGTATTGCTTTTATCGAATAGGAAGGGAAATAACATGGCGTTTTAGGTGCATGGGGCAATTAATAAGGGAGATTCTTAAAAGAGATAAAGACATACAAAGATATATTATTGGGTTCATTGCTTGTAAGAGTTATGTTAAAACCCAATTTGATAAAATGGGGTGATAGCGAAGAACTCGATGGGTTACTATTTTTTGCTCAATTAATTGAGGAAATGTTATTCAATTATACAATTGATAGCTATAAGGCACCAGCATTTAATACAAAATCGCGCTGTATTGAAATCCTATCTACAATTGAAGATATCAAAGAAGATCGCTTGCAAGACGGAACTCTCAAACCAATGTTAGAAGAGTTAGTTTGGAGTTTAGATAGTGATATTGTTGCCCAGAAATTAATAGGAGCAGATTATCTGTTACATATAAGATTTTTAAAATCAGGTCAGACCGATGTTTATAAACTCGAAACCCGAATAAACCATATAGTAAATACTTGGGAGATAAATATTTAAATCAGATAATAGAAGAACTAAAAGAAAGTGTTAAGAAAGCGTTTTTATTTAATTGGGACGATACGTTACGAAATGACAGTTTGATGTTCTTGGAATTTATACATACTGAATTTGTTTATTTCGACATAAAAAAGGTAAATATAGAGAAAATTGATGATAGTCAAAGTATAAGCGTGACTAATGAAAATAATAGTTTATTATTTAAACTCAATAAAGAAAAAATGATTGTAGAGCTAACACTCGATAAAGTGAAAAAACGTAAATATGATGTGAAATTGGAGGATGGGAAGTTAAATGTATATGCAAAATCGTTTGAAAAAAGAAAGATTGAATTATTGACGCGATTATTAGTTACTGAGCTCTTAAATATTGGTTTCTCTGGAAGTGAAATATATCATGAAGCCAGAAAATTCTTTTTTGAAGAATACGGAATTATTGACTCTACAAATAAAATCAATGATTTTTTTATTAAATTTGTGCCTAAAGCGAAAGAATGGGAAGTGATAATAAAAGGCGAGAAAAAATTCGAGTTGGTAAAGGAGTTTGCTAAAGTTCATGATATTGAAATAACGGATATTTCTCCAGCTTTAAAAACTTCCTATTGGAAAGAGAAAAATTTCTTTGACCAGCGAAAACCGGACCAGGTTTTCATTATTTTTAATAAAATTGAAGCACATGATGCAACCAAAGCAAAAATGGAAGCAGAAGAATCTCTAATAACTTTATCATCACTTTATAAATATCATATACATCTAAACGAGCTTTCATGGTCGGATGAAACACTAATTTATAATAAATCAAATAATCATTTTAACTTTGTTGGCAAATCTGTAAAAGCTGTTCATAAAAGACCTGAGAAAAAAGATGACCAAATACCTGAACTTATTCATGAAACTGCTGGAATATTCAGTGAAACAGGTTTAAACGAAGAATCACGCTATAAACTTCTAAGATGTATTAATTTACATTCTGCTGCAATTTCTGCAAACAATGAAGAAAATCAACTGCTTACTTTTTGGGCAGCACTTGAAAGTTTATTACCTCCTAACAGAGAAAAGGGGAAAATTGAACATGTTATTGGTCATTTGGAACCATTTCTTGTAAGTAGATACTGTGATAAACTTTTATACAATCTATATAAAAGTTTGATAATTTATGATGGAGTTAAAGAAGTCATTGATAAAGTTGGGGAATTAGACACTGATTTCGATAGGTTTGTAGCAATAATAGGATTCAAGAAAGAGAATGAACATTTAAGAGATGAGATTTATGGATTAATTGGAAGAAATCCATTACTGATGTACCGAATATACTCTTTAATGACTAAACTTTCTTCAGCGAAATCTATCTTGGATACGATAGTAGAGCATCAAAAAAGAGTTGTATGGCACATCCAGAGAGTTTATAGGATGCGAAATTTGATAATTCATAGTGGATCAACCTTACCTCATTTAAATATCCTTGTAGAAAATCTTCACTCATATACAGATAACATTTTAGATTTAATTGGGGAAACAATAGTCAATCACCCTCATTTAGAGACACTCGATGAGATAATGTTGGAAGTTTCCTTGCATAATCAATCACATATTGAAATACTAACGAGAGCACAAGAAGAAGAATGCAACATAAAGAATTATAGGCTATTTCTTTATGGAAACCCACATTAAAATTTGTAATCTATTATATAATGACATTGCACCCATTCCGAACAGCTTTACGAAAACAGCTCGGGGCCCAGAAATGTTCAGATTCTCTTTCTTTCAGATGGGGAAAATCTTTTGATCCTTTCCCAAGAAATAATTAAGTACTTTCCACACATCTAAAACATCTATGTTCCCAATAACGCGCATGAGAAGACTGCGCTCATCAAAATTCAGGCCGCTTGTCAGGGAGACCAGACTGGATGTTAAGGATTTGATATGCCCGATATTTGTGGATGAGACAATATCAAAGCCTTTTGAGATAAATGCAATGCCCGGGATTTTTCGCCAGTCACTTGATTCGGTAGCTGATGAGGCTGCAAGTATTTCAGAACTTGGAATTCCTGCCATAATCATTTTCGGGATACCCTCTGAAAAAGATGAAACTGGAACGCATGCCTACGGGGATGATGATGTTGTGCAGAAAGCGGTAAGAGCTATAAAAAGACAGGTCGGGAATGACCTCATTGTGATGACTGACCTTTGTCTTTGCGAATACACATCGCATGGTCACTGCGGCATGATAAGTGACAGCCATGAGATCCTGAATGATCCCACACTTGAAATACTGGGAAAAACGGCTGTGAGCCATGCAAGGGCAGGCGCAGATATCGTTGCGCCGTCCGGGATGATGGACGGCATGGTGGGTGCTATACGCAGGGCGCTCGATGATAATGATTTCAAAGATACACCCATAATGTCCTATGCTGCAAAGTATTGCTCGGTATTCTACGGACCATTCCGTGAAGCTGCAAGTTCAGGCTTCTCTTTTGGCGACAGGGCTTCATACCAGATGGACCCAGGGAATACAGACGAGGCGCTTCGTGAAGTGGCACTTGATATCGAAGAGGGCGCAGATATGATAATGGTCAAGCCAGCCTTGCCGTATCTTGATATTGTTTACCGCGTAAAGAAGAAATTCAAGATGCCTACTGCGGCATATCATGTAAGCGGTGAATATTCCATGATAAAAGCGGCATCCCGGAACGGCTGGATTGATGAAAAGAGGGCTGTATATGAATCGCTGATCTCAATAAAGCGGGCCGGCGCAGATATGATATTGACATATTTCGCCAAAGATATGGCTCTTGAATTGAAATCCTGAAATGCCCGGTTATAATACACACAGGATATTCAATTATATTATTTTTATCGCTGCTGTCTTAGCCGTCTATTATTCCGGGATACTTCATTTAAGCCCGGTACAGTTGCTTGTTATCGGCCTTGGATTTTACATAGGGACGGAATTTGTAACTCCCGACCTTGATATTGACAGCTCGGCATACAAACGGTGGGGAAGACTGCGTTTCTTAATGCTTCCTTATAAATGGTTATTCAAGCACAGGCAAAGTTCGCATAATATTTTTTACGGGGCGATCGTCAGGATATTGTATATAACCGCAATAATTGCCGCTCTTTATTATCTCATTTTCAAATCGCTTCCACTTGAAAACATACTATTCCCGGTTCATATAATTATTTTCTTGGTGGGAATTATCGCAGCTAATGCGCTTCATGTCATCCTGGATGGCATTTTCTGACAATAAAATGCTATGCATGCGATGTATTGTATAAATTAACAACGAACTCATAGCGAACTCGAAACGAACTCACGACAAACAGATATCGTATTTGTTATAGTTCATTTCAATAAATAATCTAATTTCAGCTCATCAATATGAGTCATTTCTTCAATATCAAGCAGAATAGATAATTCATGAGTATCGATATCCAGTCCGTTTTCCTGGACATAAGCCATGGGATTTGTCCCTCCGATCACGGCGATCCCCAGTTTATCCCTGCCCACCTGTATGCCCAGTATGTCATTATTGGGTTCACCTACCTCAAGAATGCATGAGAAACCCGCTTCAACGAGTGAATCAAGCACCTGCTCGATCTTATCGCGGGCGGGCATTGGAGCTTCCCTCAGGTTTGCAAGTATCTTCCCGGTGCCAGTATTTATCATATCGGTAACTGAGGTAAGTTCCTGTGACATTAAAACATCAAGCGGATCGATAGTTGTGCTGTCGTATGTAAGAACATCGGTAAATCGCAAAGGTTTGCCTTCATGGATCTCTACGACACCTCCAAGTCTTGGTTTCACAGGGATGCCGGCTTTCAGGAGAACCCCGTCGATGGTGATGCTGCATGCAGTGGCAATTCCCACTTTTCCTTTTTCGATGGTAACTTCCCCGATATTCTCTCCCCCGCGTATTATCTTGATATATGGGCTTACTGCAAGACCGCTATGTATCGCCTGCCTGAAAAGCCCAATGATCTTTTTGAAGTCGGATTCATTCACGATCGATATATTTACGATTATCTTGCCTTTTCTGTTGACGGGATCAAGAGTAACCTGATACATCATATTTTCGATCCTTGAGATTATGAACATTAAATCGGTCATCTTAATTTAGCAATCATGTATAATTACGATTCATTATAAATATACCGAAAGATTAAGTATTTTAGACAAGTAAGAAGTATGATGTTCATGCATAAGCAGGCAGTAATTGATATTGTTAAAAATATTTTCATTTATCGAGGTTACAGCATCGGTTCTTCTGAAATATGCGACCTGCTGGCGGAAAAGGGTCCTGAACATATCTTTATAAAATTTGAAAAAGATCCTAATTCCAACAACATAAGGTATTTTTCAAATACTGTTAAAAGATATGGTAAGGGAATCGTGATCTCGGACTCCTTTGATGAAAAGATCCGAATGTTAGCGCTGGATGACGGGCTTACTCTGTGGGACAGGGGAGAACTTGAAACACAGATAGGGAGAGCTGTGCTGGGAGGGGTACTTGAAAAGTATGACGAGTATCATGACGTTAAAGAGAGAACTGTTTTTTCATCGAAAGAACCAGTTGAAGTAAAAGAACCAAATGCAAAAA
>JAPZAP010000008.1 GCA_027460585.1 Candidatus Methanoperedens sp.
AGGGTCTGTTTTGCACCTATTACAACTTTTCCTGTTGATAAAACGCTTCTAAATACTTTATTTAAATCAGTTTCCATACTTATTCTCCGTTATTTTGCTTTTCTTGCTATTAATTTAACATTTCCGGTACCCAATCGTATGGGCTGTCCGACAATTACGTTTTCGGTGACGCCTCTTAGCTCATCGACATCACCCCTCATTCCGGAATCCAGCAGGTGATTTACCGTGACTTCAAATGCAGCTCTTGCAAGGACACTGGCCTTTTCACCGGAAATACCATGCCTGCCGATGGGTTTTACATCCCCGTCAACCGTCATTATATCAGAAACCAGCATAATATGCCGAATATCCACATTAAGACCTTGTTCTTTGAGGGTATCAGTGGCCTCATTGATCAATGCTTGCCTTGCTGCTTCAATTCCCATTACTTCAAATATCTCATTGACATTATTCGTCCTCGTCCGGGTTGCATCAATGCCATCTATTGCAAGCACTTCCTTGAGCACAGAACCTTCAGTATATAAAACATATTCTCCGCTGTCTTCTTTCCTTATAACTACTCTTTTTATTCCTTTAATACCCTTCAGAATTACTGAATGCACACTTTTTACAAGCTGTAGAAGCTCCCTGTATGAAGGTTTACTTGGCATTAATATAAGTGAATCACCTTTAATTTCGGCTATTACTCCAAGTTCCTCGTTAATTTTTTTAGCCACTTCTTCCGGAGTCATGTTCCTCTGGTCTAGGGCTTTTTTATTCAACTCTATTATAACCTTCATTTCAATAATATCAGTTGACATGCTGCCAAGTACATTTATATAAGTGGCTTCAATTTTCCATGCAAGTTCACGAGCTTTGTCCCTGTCCAGCGCGTAGTCTTTTTCAAGAAAGATGGTCATCATGGGTGTGCTTGGGTTTTTTCTTGCATCCACTATTTCAATCAACCTGGGCAAACCCAGCGTAACGTTGATCTCAGCCACACCTGCATAGTGGAAAGTTCTCATTGTCATCTGTGTGCCTGGTTCCCCGATGGATTGCGCCGAAACTACTCCTGCGGCTTCCCCTGCCTCTATTTTGGCATTCTCGTATCCGGAATTAAGGCGTTTAACGACCTCTTCCATCTGTTTCTTTGTGACCTTCCTGTCCTTAAGTTCACGATTAAGGTTATCAATTACATTCTGGGGTAACTTAAGACCTGAAATCATTTCATCAATACTTTTCTGGGTTGCATTCATTCTTTCACCCCTGAAACAGAGTCTATTATTCGTTTGACTGCGTCAGGTTTGCTGAAATCGCTGTTCATCGGGTTTATCCCATCCTCTCCGAATTTGAATTGGATGATCATGTTCCTTGTATCCCTGACGGTGCCATCAAATTGCACTTCAAGGTCCTGTAGAGCATTCACAAGCCTGCGCTGCAAATATCCGGACTGGGAAGTCCTTACGGCTGTATCCACAAGACCTTCCCGGCCACCGATAGCATGGAAGAAATATTCCGTAGGTGATAATCCGCCCTTGTAACTTGCCTTCACGAATCCATGTGCTTGTGCTCCCAAATCGCCTTTGTCAAAGTGGGATAATGTCCGCCCGGCATATCCTCTCTGGATCCTTTCACCTCGAACTGCCTGCTGCCCCACACATGCTGCCATCTGCGTAAGGTTCAGCATAGAACCTCTTGCACCTGACTTTGCCATTATGACCGCTGCATTGTCCATTCCAAGATGACGCCCGGCTATGTCTCCCGTTGCGTCTCTTGCCCTGCTTAACTCTTTCATAATCTCCATTTCAAGTGTTTCCTTGATGGTTCTGCCTGGTAGCTGTTCAAGCTCGCCTGCCTGATAAGCGAGTATCAATTTTTCAACTTTATCAGTTGCGCTCTTCAATACTCCATTTATCTGGTCCTGGGCCTCCTGGGGGACATGTTCGTCATTGATACCGAAACTGAACCCGCTTCGCATGATACCTCGTATGGAAAGACGGGTCGCATCATCGATAAATTTACATGCTAGATCGGAATTGAATTCCTTAATGAGTTTGTCAAGAATGACACTCTTGAAAGCGCCTACCGCCTTTTCATCTATTGAACCTCTTTCCAGGACACCGTCTTTTATCACCACATACGCATCATTTTCGCAATCCACACCCTTGCAGTTGTCGCATTGTTCGCAAATCTCCGCTTTGAACTCCAGGTTAAGTCCTTTCGGAAGGATCTGGCTGAATATCTGTTTTCCGTTCCAGTAAGGTTTACCATTTTCTTTTCCTGCAGGTTCTGGCAATTCCCATATCTCGGATTTTGCAAGAAGTTCAAGAGCATCGTCTTTATTGATCTTATCTTTACTATTCGTAAGCAAGAAAAGCCCCGAAATATGGTCATGGATACCGCCAATGATAGGACCTCCGAATCTTGGGGATATGATGTTTTCCCTGACGTGCATCAGAATTTTTGCTTCTGCACGCGCATCTTCGGTTTGCGGCACATGCATGTTCATTTCATCACCGTCAAAGTCCGCGTTATATGGGGGACATACTGCAGGATTGAGCCTGAAGGTCTTATGGGGCAGCACTTTTATTTCATGCGCCATTATGCTCATCCTGTGGAGTGATGGCTGCCTGTTGAATAAAATGACGTCTCCATCCTTCATCTGCCTATCAATTTTCCATCCTAATTCAACTAGATCTGCAAGTTCAGGACCGTTCTTATCGGTTATCCTTAACCTTCTTCCATCCGCCCTGACTATATAATTGGCACCGGGATGATTATCAGGACCACGTCTGACATATTCCTTCACTTCATTAATATTCCTGGGTGTTACATACATTGTTATTGTAAGTTCTTTAGCAATCGCGATGGGAACTCCTATTTCATGCATGCCAAGATTTGGATCAGGTGATATCACGGTTCTTGCTGAGAAATTGACACGTTTACCGGATAAACTTCCCCTGAACCTCCCTTCTTTACCTTTTAATCTCTGGGACAGGGTCTTAAGTGGTCTTCCTGACCTGTGACGGGCAGGAGGCACGCCTGAGACTGCATTGTCAATAAATGTAGTAACATGATATTGAAGCAATTCCCACAGATCCTCAATGATCAACTGCGGAGCTCCAGCTTCACGGTTTTCCTGGAACCTCTGGTTAATGCGGATAATATCCACAAGTTTATGTGTGAGGTCATCTTCACTTCGCTGCCCCGATTCAAGAGTAATTGAAGGACGCATGGTGACAGGTGGAACAGCAAGTACGGTAAGTATAATCCATTCAGGACGCGCGTTCTGAGGATCCATACCAATGACTTCTATGTCATCATCCGTCATCTTTTCAAGACGTGAACGAATATCGGTGGGCATCAGTTTATGACCATCTTCTATGAACGTCGTGGGTTTTTCGAATTTGATCTCTTTTTGCTCTTCATTGCAATACTGGCACGCTTTTGATTTACGGGCTTCCTTGAAAACCTCGTTTACGACATCTTCAATTGGTTGACCCATTTTCTTAAGTGTCCGTATCTTTTCGGTAGTCTCTTTTTTCACTGAAGGGTCAAGGAGCAGCGCGCCGCAATTCCTGCATGTTGCTCTTAAAATCTTTCTTATTTGCTTGGCAAAACCTACATGGATGACCGGAGCCACAAGTTCTATGTGCCCGAAATGCCCGGGGCATTCACCCGCTCTTCCGCCGCATGTCTTGCAGCGAAGACCGGGGTCGATAACACCGAGTTTTGTATCCATCAATCCCATCTCTATGGG
>JAPZAP010000009.1 GCA_027460585.1 Candidatus Methanoperedens sp.
GAGGCTGTCAAAAAGTTTGGTGTTGGGGCTATCATAAAATATTTGAAAATAAAAAACCGCAGATGAACGCTGATGAACGCAGATTTATGATAGCGTATTTACGATTTATAATATTGTAACACCAAAAGATTTTACACTCTCATTTTTGACAGAGATTTAAAAAACATATTGCAGTGAATTAAGCCTCGTATTCATGACCCGCCACAATATCCACATCCTGTATCGTCATTAGCTTGTCTTTTGCCATTTTTTTGATCTGTGGAATAACAGGTTCAAGGCGCTCCTGCGTATCAACGACCTCAATAATTACCGGAAGGTCTTCACTCAGGCGCAGGATGCTTGCGGTATGGAGAATGCTGTGGACACCATACCCCTCAAAACCCCTGAAAACAGTCGCGCCCGCAATTTTTTTGCTTCTTAAGTATTCAACAATGGCATGATAAGCAGGCTTTCCTTCATATCGTCCCGATTCCCCGATATATATCCTGAGTAATTTTGCTTTCATCAAACAATATATATAGATTTTTCTTCGTTTAAGGATTTTGATGTAATGATTTAATAATCATCTCACAATTACACTGCCAGTTGCATTCGGATATTCTTTGTTAGTGCCATATTCAGCAAGAACAAAAGTATATTTTCCCGAGTTGTTGAACTGGTATTGATACCTGTCATAATTTTGCATGAGGTGCTTTTCAAATAATCCATCCCTGCTTACCAACATGACTCTGGGGCGCAAATTCTCCACATTATTCCATACAATGGTATCAGATATGTTTATCGTTATGGTTTCAGGGAAAAAGCCGTGACTGACATCCATTTTGACTATATAACTCATAGGTTCGATCATAATATCTTTTATCCGGAGGGCTGGAGATGCTGCAGTGACGTTTGGCGTTTCCTGAACCTTTGCAGCCGCAGTAGTCACAGTAGTATTAGTAGTTGTATTTTTTGATAATTCGGATAGTGGAGCCTGTGGAATTTTCGTATCCACGTGATTCGAAACTGGTGTTAAAAAAGAGATTATAAAGTAAATAATTATAATCGCAACAACACTCCCCAAAACTATCATATGATTTCTTGAAAGCCCGGGCATTTTAATTTGGGGAAGTTTCTTTTCAAGCGCAGGCGCTTTTAAATTATAACCTTCCTTTATATCCTCTGGTTTTCTTGCCTCTGCAAAATCCTGGTACCAGTCACAAACCGGATTCAAGCAGAATTGTGCGATTGGAATTTCAACAAATCCGAGTCCGATGGATTTTCTTACACTTTTTGTCTGGACAAATCCACCGCATTTCGGACATTTTTCAGCAAACTTCATGGGCACCATTATAGTTAGAGGCATTATTAAAATTATCGAATAGAAATCTATATGAAATTCCATAACCAACAAAATACTATGCACATAAAATCCCAGATACGCATCCTTGCCATTGATGACTCGCCTTTGATACACGAAGATGTCACGATAATCGGGGCTTTTTTCAGGGGAGGAGAACAGCTTGACGGAGTCTTGTGCGGGAAAATCACAAAAGATGGGATAGATGCCACAGATATTTTTATCAGTCTGATTAATGACTCAAAATATCACACCCAGATAAGGGTAATTTTGCTTGACGGCGTCACCTATGCAGGGTTCAATCCTGTTGACATTACAAATCTTTTTAAAGAAACAGGTGTGCCTGTCATCAGTTTTATGCGTTCATGTCCGGATCTAGAGAAAATAAAACTGGCTCTCACGAATCTTCCGGACTCTGAAAAACGATGGGATATAATCCAGCGTGCAGGCAAAATATACAAAATAAAGCAGGATAACCCGGTTTTCATGCAGTTATGCGGGCTTGATAAGGAAAGCGCGGTAAAAATCATCCGGATGACTTCAACGCACAGCAATATCCCTGAACCCCTCCGGGTGGCCCATCTTATCGCAACAGGCGTTGTGCTTGGCGAATCGACGGGAAAAGCCTAAGCTCTCCGGACATAGACATTGTATATATTTCCATCCTGCCTGACCGCAAGCAATTTGTGTCCTGCCTTTTTTGCCCATGCATCGATATTCTGGGGAGCGACAGGATCGTCCGCAACAATATGTAATATCTCGCCGGGTTTTAGCTGCTCCACTCTTTTTTTTGTGAGGATAAGAGGATATGGGCAGCATTCGCCGCACACATCCAGGGTGTCATCAGGGATTATTTCTGACATTAGAATACCATGTTTACATCAGACTCAAGTATCATATCTGTCAATTGCGACAATGAGACCTTTTTTATACCTGCGATGATCTCGTTATCATTTATACCGCGTTTCGTGATGTCTTTGTCAAGCGCATAGAAACTCACAAGTTCTATGTTCTTTGTGATCTCAGCCTCGACTGATGGCACATCCTTGTACCACACGGCCTGGTCTCCATAGCTTGATTTTTGTCCTTTTACGATCGAATGGACGCCGCCGCTTACGAAGATCAAAGAAGCTTCATTGCCTGCGGCAACCTGCGAAGCAGCCATCGGTACTGCTGAAAATGCATCCTCTTTCCCGTATGGAGGCTGGGTTACGATTATGTTTACTTTTTTGCTCATTTTAATCACCCTATCAGTATGGTCTTATCTGATTCTGCCGTCCATTCACCAAGGTCATAAAGACCGCCAATAATGACGCCTTCTGTCTGCTGCTTTGTGACGCCTCTTGCATCAGTGCATTTTATGCATGCAATGGCATGCGCTTTTGGCTGCTTTATCCCTTTTTTGACTATTGTCCCGAAAATGGTCTCAACGGGAGGGAACTCTTTTGGCGCCTGGTCCCTGTGTGCGATTACTGTGGCATCCAGATAATTAAAGAAGTTGACCGTTATGCCTTTTTCTTTTGCCGCATGGGCAAGTCTTATCATTGTGAATACGCCTTCATCCCGGTAGGGTCCGTTTATTGAAACTATCGTGAGTTGTTTGAGTTGTTTTCCTGTCATTTGTATCACCTAAAACCACATAGCTCTATCTTTTTGCATTATGAAATCAAGTAGAGTTCCTATTTCTTTAATTTCAACGCCTCCAATAAGTTTGTCAGTCAGAGACCTTGAAAGCACTGCTTTATCATCCGCATAAATTTTTATGCCTTTTTTTTGAGCTGCAGCGAGTTTATTTCCAAACTCGGATTTTCTCGCGGCGGTCACGCCATCTTCAATTAGATATAAAGATACATTGTTTCCTTTTTCCTTTGCATTTAAACCGATATCAAGCACGAGATCGGGTGTTTCCGTAGTATACGGGTCTTTTGATAGGACGAGTAATAGATCTGTCATGTTTTTTCCTCTGGGGTTTTACACCAGGGAGTCAATAATTATTAATTATGGTTAAATGTTTCGATGTAGGCAATATTAATAAGCAATGCCGACCATTTCGCAGGAATATCATGCCGAGGTAGCCCAGCGGTTAAGGCGCCGGTCTTGAAAACCGGTTGTGCCACGCACATCGGGAGTTCAAGTCTCCCCCTCGGCGTAACTGTTTTTAATCTGAACTGCATAAACAATAAGATTGAAGTTGTTTCAACGGGCATTATACCATTTTTTTGTTCAATTTTGAAAGGTTTTCCCTTTAACGTGTTGCGGCAGTCCCGTAATGAATGTTATTAAAGATACAGTTGGTAAAATTTTAAGTTTTAGTTTATTCATAATTATATTACTCCTATTCCAGTATTCACCGAATTTTTTTACATCTATTCTATCATGCCTTTTTAGTCTCGCATCAGTTCAGTATGCCACAAGTCCGTAGCCCCTGCTGTTACTTTTAGTAACTGGAAGACACGGTAAAACATTAATGCATCAACCCTTCACGTAAGACGGCGTTTGCCATAAGCCCAAATGACAATGCTGCTGCCAGCAAACATATTCCTGCACTTAAAAAATCCCCATTAAAAAAAGGGAAAAACGCCATTATAAGGCTGATAAATCCTGTGATACCGCCGCCATACAAGGTAGCAAGTTGGATTGTTGAAGCTGTAATTTTCGGATCATCACTCATTTAATTCCTCCTTTTCTTCCTCGTCCGTTTTCTTGATAAGGAAATAGTAAATCAATGCTCCAATAAACCCTGTGAAAATTATCACAAAAATCCAGATTAGTTTGGCGTTATCTCCACCGGGTTTGAACTTTCCATCAGGTCTCTTCAGGCAATCTATCAGCATC
>JAPZAP010000010.1 GCA_027460585.1 Candidatus Methanoperedens sp.
ACCAAAAGTGCCCCTAACAGAAGATCAGAAAAAAATAATAAAACAAGCATACAGCGAATCATATTTTGGGGCAAGAATGCTCAGGTACCATATCATAAAGAAATATAAACAGAAAATTCACCAAAACAAGATTCACGAGTACCTTCTTGAAATGGGATTAGCTAAACCTGATCCCAAAAAGCAGAAAAAGCGGAAGCGATGCCGTTATCAGAGGGATCATAGCTTATCATTACTTCATGCAGATTATATGGAAAATAAAGGAATTCATATAATTGCCTTTGAAGATGACGCATCCAGGAAGATCCTTTCAATTGGTGAATTCAATAATGCAACCACAGATAATGCTTTAAAGGTATTGAAAATTGCAGAAAATGAAGTAATGGAAGTCAACGGTTCGATTGAAGCGATTAATACGGATAGAGGATCACAATTCTACCCAAACAAGAAAGACAAAAATGGTGAAGCAGATTCTGTTTTTCGAGATTATCTTCAGTCAAAAAGAATAATACATATACCATCACGAAGAAATAATCCTCAAACAAATGGTAAGATTGAACGCTGGTTTCAGGAGTATCTTAGGCATAGAAATAAATTCAATTCAGCAAATGAATTCAAGGATTGGTATAATGACAGAATACACGGTTCTTTGGAACTTGAATGGGGTGAAACCCCAAATGAAGCTTTTGTTAGAAAAATGCAGCCCGAATCTATCTTAGGTCGGTATTTTAGCGTTTTTGGATGGTGAAGAAAAATATGAATGATGGAAAGAAAGTTGCCATAAAAAATCAGCGAAAAAATATCCGGACTCAACAATTGGCTGAATTCCTGGACAAAAAATTAAAGACATTAAAAATTACGGTACGCTTTCAGGGCGTACCATTATCTCACTGTTGCTTACGAGTTGTTTATTTTGGCAATCCCAGTGCCGCCCGTTTCTTCATAATATGGGCTTCTATGCCATTTGCTGCGTCAACCATGTCTGTCTCTACAGCAATCTTCCCGCCTGTTATTCCTTCAAGGTCCTGGGTCAGAAGTTTCACGAGGCGTGGAGCTCCTGCAACAGGTGGAAGGGGTGAAACATGGGTATAAAGACCAAATGCCAGGGCAAATATTGCGTCAATTGTTGCTTTTTGTTCCATATATTCCGGAGCAGTAACCGCAACAGGAAGCTGGGATGGATCAACTCCAAGCGCATCTGCTACAGCCGTTACAAGAAGGGTAATTCTTCCCGTATCCGTGCAAGTGCCAAAGCTCAGTACCGGCGGGATATTGAGAAGTTCGCAAACCGCCCTGAGTCCGGGGCCAGCTTCCTGTTTTGCTTCAAGCGTGGTAAGTCCTCCAACCTGCAGGGCAGCATTGCCGCATCCTGCGCTTATTACGAGGATATCCTTTTTGATAAGTTCTCGCGCCATTTTCAGGGTATTGACGTCCTGTCCTCCGTCGCGAAGCGTTGTGCAGCTAATAAGCGCCACTACGCCCTTTAGAGTACCCTTCTTGATAACATCAAGAAGCGGGTCAAGAGTTCCGCCAAGAGCGCCAAGGCATGCTTCCGTCGAGAAACCGATCAGAGCGTTCTGCTTTTTGCTTGATGGATTTGTTACTTTTCCTTTTCTCTTCTTGAAGTTCTCAATAGCGATATCTATGAGTTTCTGCGCCTGGGCTGCTGAATCTTCAGGTTTATAGATTATCTGGCCTTTCATACCTGGTACATTGACCAATTTTGAGACTGAAATAAGAGTTGTATTGTACTTATCCTGGTATTCTCCCATTCCCGGAGGTGAACAGTTCATGTCCATTGCAAGGACATCGATGCCGCCTGTTGCGAGCGCGGGTTCAATGGACAGCCAGTTTCCGGTCAGTCCGACGAATACATCATCAATGTTAAATCTCTGGACAAGTTCCTGCCCTGTCTCGATGGAACCGATGATATGAAGTCCTTTTGCTCCAGCTTTCCTGGCAGTTTCCTGGTTTTTTGCCTCATGGGCAGCTTTGATCAGCGCTGCGCCTATGAATGGTTCATGACCGTTTGCAGCAATATTCACGAATGCAGGGTCGATGATTCCCAGGTCCACATTGATTGCGTGTGGTTTTGGGGTCCCGAATAGAATATCCTGTCCCATTTCAAGGGGTATCTGTGAGCCGTAAATGCAGGAAATACCAAGGCGTAGAGCTTTTTTTGCCAGCGAAACATAATCGCCGTCGATATTTGTCATTGTGCTTGTGACACAATCCGTGACCTCATTGAGTGGTCCGCCGGGAAGGATTCCAAGTTTTCTCCATATGTCTATTCTTGACTTTGGCGCAAAACGAAGAACATTTGACAGCTCGATGTCAGAATCAGAGTTTATTTCCGCGATCATCGCATCTGCAACTGCAAGTGCGATATCCTTTGTACTTCCGTCGGTTTTTAATCCCAGTTTCCCTGCAAAGCTTCTAAGTTTTGCTTCATCGCTGATCTTGAATGGCGTTTTGCCAAGCGCTGTTGCTTTTAGTGTTTTTGCGACTTCTTTGGCGTGGTAGGTATATGCTGCTATTCCCATGGTATTCAGGAACATCATGTTCCTCATTGCCATACCATCAGCATCTATGCCGCAAACTCCACGCTCGGCGCCGGGTTTTATCCTGCATGGGCCATTGCTGCAAAGCTGGCAGCTTATGCCCTGTTCGCAGAATGAACAGCGTTTTCCCTGAGCCAGGGCCCTATCAAAACTATTGGTCACATTATCCTTATGCAGGATACTGTGTAGTTCTATTACAGATTTGTGTGCACTAACTTGTTCCATAAAATCACTCCTTAATACGAATCGTTATTCTCTTTATAAAACCTTTATTGATTTTGTTTATATTCGATATTTCAAACATTGTATTACCTCTTTTAAGGTTGAAACTTAATAGTATCCGATAATGTATAAACGTATTTACTATAAATTATAACATAAAATCAAAAATCGGCTATGAACCCCAGGTTCATAAATGAACCTTAAAGAACAACGAACTATGCGAACTGAAACGAACTCAGTGGCAGAGTTCGTATTGAGTTCGTCCGAGTTAGTTGTTAATTTTTTTATACCTTGACACAAATAACGCAAAGCTGAGCTCTATTAATCTTTGCTCCATTTACGATGAGATTTTTACAATAAATCTTATTACCAATCCGGCCAATTCAACCCACCATGAAGCAAAAACTCACAGTTGACCTTGAAAAAGACCTGGAACTTCCCCCGAATGTATGGAAATTCGGGGATGATATAGATACAGATGCCATTATTCCCGGCAAATACCTGACGATCAACAAACCGGATGAACTTGCCAGGCACGCTTTTGAAGGCGTGCGTCCTGAATTCGCAAAAGGTGTAAAAGAAGGGGATATCATTGTAGCAAGCTTTAATTTCGGATGCGGCTCATCCCGTGAACATGCTCCACTTGCGTTAAAAGGCGCCAGGGTCAAATGCATTATCGCAAAATCATTTGCTCGAATCTTCTTCAGGAACGCAATAAATATAGGAGTTGCACTTCTTGAATGCCCCGATACTGATAAGATAGACGAGACAGACCATATCGATATTGATTTTGCAACAGGTGTAATTACAAATACAACAAAGAAAGAGACCTATCAGGCAACGCCGCTTCCGGATTTCGTTAGAAGCATTGTTGATGCCGGTGGTCTTATCGGGTACGCGCGAGAGATGCTGGCGTAGGTTGTAAGGGTCTGGAAATAGTATTCATTCGGATGAATGGAACCCGGACGATACGGATTACACGGATACGCACGGATTTGGGGTTTCTAATTCGGATATTTCTTTTTTTAGATAAACTGCATTTGGTTGCACTGGAAATTACTCTATTCAATGCGCGCCGGGATTTTTACAAAAAAATGGTTTAAACCCTGAATCCGTGGGTGTCAAATCTTTTGGTGTTACGATATAAATCGTAAATACGCTATCATAAATCTGCGTTCATCCGCGTTCATCTGCGGTTTTTTATTTTCAAATATTTTATGATAGCCCCCAACACCAAACTTTTTGACAGCCTCCCAAATCCGAAAAGTATATACAGCCTTTAGAAACATAATGTATTTCGTGGGATTTTTAAGGGGTAATCAAAATGAAATTCTATAATCATGGAGTTGGATTAGTTTATGAGTGATATGTCAGATCATAATGAAGAAGATAAATACATCCCTGGCGTATGTAACATCGGAAAATCGGAAATCAAAAGAAGAAAACAGGCAGGATGGTCAGGGTTAATCATCACCTTGATTCTTCTGGGTCTGCTTCTATATTTTGACGCGCCACGACCCTGGAGGCTTGTTATATTTATTCCAGCAATGATGACGGCGACCGGTTTCCTTCAGGCGCACATGCATTTTTGCGCTTATTTCGGCATGCGTGGACTGTTCAATTTCAGTCCTGATATCGGAAAGACCGATACGGTGGAACAGGCGGAATTTCGCGCCATGGATCAGCAAAAGGCGTGGCAGATTATAACGTACTCGGCAATTTCAGGTGCTGTCCTGGCTATTATATTCTACTACCTGCCGGTATAGTCTTGTTATAGCCTCAATTTACTCTTCACAAGAGGCATGGAAATTTTATTCTTTGCTCTTATCTTTAAACCTTTTTTTTTTGAAATAAAGTGTATATGTATGGTCTTGGCTCACCGGAAGGCATATAATATGTGTAATCAAAATATTCAATCATTCTAAAATCCTCTCCCAGGAATTTTGCAAGCATGTTCTGGTCATAATTCTTAACATCCAGACCGCTACATTTTTTTGCGCCCTTTAATGAAAAGGCAGCAATAATAACATAACCACCTTTTTTAATCACTTTCTTTAGCGTTGATAAATATGCTTGTTGCTGTTTCTCTTCTAATAAAAAATGTAATACTGCCCTATCATGCCACAAGGCAACATCTCTTAAATCCTGAATATGAATTGGCCGGGTAATATCGTCCTCAATCCAACTTACAATAGAGGCTTTTTCTTTTCCTAATCTTTCTCTTAGTTTGTTCAAGGCAGAATCACTTATATCTGCAGCGATGATGTTCTTGAATCCCTGGTCAATAAGATAATCGATAAATGTTGATGCACCCGCACCTAAATCCAATATGGGTTCATCCTTACTGATATTGCATCTGGATAGCAGCTTTATGGAAGGTTCAGGCACCTTTTCATACCATCCCAATTCATCTGTTTCTAACCATGTATAAATTTCATTCCAGTGTTCTTTCATTAAGTTATTCATTATTATCCAGATGACGAATACAATTTTAGTTCATCTATAATGTCTGAACGCCTTTTTAATTAAATTGTGATTAAAATAAAAAAAATTATCCTTTGATCCTCTTCAACCTGAAGGTATTCTCTCGTTCCATCTCTTCAAGCCTTAAAACAATGAAACTCTTTGCATCATTGAGTTCCGGGATAACTTTGAACTCAAGAGCATTAACCCTGCGCTTTGTCTTTTCGATATCCTCCAGCAGCTTTTTCATCGTGGTCTCGATCTCGGCTGCAAGAATTATCTTCTCAACAAGTATTTCATAGGAATCAACTGCTTCGTCAATGCGTGAGCTTGTACCGATAATACCATAGCCGTGCTCATTCAGTTTTTTATGGACACTCGTTGCCTCTATTTTAGGGACAACAACCCCCATCACGTTCTTACTATGGAGTTCAAGTTTCGGATTATCTTTAAGGGCAAGGGCTGTGGATTTCACAACCACAACGCCTTCAACAGATTTTGCAAGGGCAAGCCTCTGGGAAGCTAGAGCGTACTGCTTTTCCACTTCGCTTCTTATGTTTTTTGCCTTCTCAAGTATCTCGAACAACTCAAGGATCAGGCCGTCTCGCTTCATCTTGAGAAGTTTATGACCGCTCTGGCTGAGCTTGATCCTCTTTTTAAGATCTATTAGTTCCGACCGCGTGGGTTTTATGTTGTCCTTAATAGCCATACTATTCCTGTTTTTGCGCTTTGTGCGCAGGATGGTATTTCTGGATATATTTGTTATCTATTCTTGTGAGCTGTGCTTCTGGCAGTTCAGCAAGCAGGTCCCAGCCGATGCTTAAAGTAGTCTCGATGTCCCTGTTCTCATCGTCGCCCTGGCGAACGAACTTGTCCTCGAACATGTCTGCGAACTCAAGGAATTTCCTATCCCTGTCAGAAAGCGCATCCTTTCCTACGATAGCCACAAGACCTCTTAAGTCCTTACCTTCTGCATATGCAGCATACAACTGGTCAGAAACCGCTTTGTGGTCTTCCCTTGTGCGTGTTGCGCCAATGCCTGAGTTCATAAGTCTTGAAAGTGATGGCAAAACATTTACTGGTGGATAGATGCCTTTCCTGTGAAGTTCCCTTGAAATGACTATCTGGCCTTCAGTGATGTATCCTGAAAGATCAGGTATCGGATGTGTGATGTCGTCACCTGGCATTGATAAGATCGAGAATTGTGTGACTGAACCCTTTCTTCCCTTTATGACGCCTGCGCGTTCATACAGGGAGGCAAGGTCAGTGTACATGTAACCTGGATATCCTCTTCTTCCAGGAACTTCTTCCCTCGCAGCGCCCATCTGGCGAAGTGCTTCGCAGTAATTCGTAATATCCGTAAGAATTACAAGCACATGCATATCATGCTCGTAAGCAAGATATTCAGCAGCAGTTAGTGCAAGTCTTGGAGTTATAAGGCGTTCCACAGCCGGGTCATCAGCCAGATTCAGGAAAACTACTGCCCGCTCAAGAGCGCCTGTGCGCTCAAAGTCACGCATGAAGTACTGTGCTTCTTCATTTGTGATACCCATCGCAGCAAATACTACTGCGAAAGGTTCATTCGAACCCCTGACTTTAGCCTGACGCGCAATCTGTAGAGCAATTTCATTATGTGGAAGACCTGAACCTGAGAAAATAGGAAGTTTCTGACCGCGAACAAGCGTGTTCATACCATCGATGGTCGATATGCCGGTCTGGATGAAATCCTTGGGTGGCAGTCTTGCGTATGGATTGATAGCTGCGCCTGTTATTTCAAGCCTGTCCTCAGGAACAATGCGTGGGCCTCCATCAAGAGGCTCACCAGCGCCTGATAATATCCTGCCCAGAAGATCTTTTGACACAGGCAGTTTGATGGTTTCGCCTGTAAACCTGACTCCGCATTCCCTGTTAAGGCCCCCTGTGCCTTCAAATACCTGTACCACAACAATATCATTGGAAGTATCAAGTACCTGTCCTCTCTTTGTCGTGCCATCGGGAAGAGTTATATTGACAAGTTCATTGTAACCCACAGGTTCTGTCTTTTCTACAAAGATGAGCGGACCTGCGATCTGGTTGATCGTCTTATATTCTTTAGTCATGTTACTTACCTCTTAATTTGGCAAACTCTTCGTCCATGCTTTTCAGGATCACTCCAAGGGCTGTATCGAATTCCTTCTCATATTTGACTTTGGCAAGGTCGTCCTTTGTTTTTGATTTCATAATGTCTTCGACTGCAGCGCCGCCTTCAAGAGCATTTTGGGCTTTATCGCCCCATGACATGATAGCTTTCATTAATTTGAACTGTTTTTCCATCGGACAGTATGTATCGACTTCATGGTAAGCATTCTGCTGCAGGAAATATTCGCGTATCATTCTTGCGATCTCAAGTGTCAATTGCTGGTCTTCGGGAAGTGCATCGGAACCCACAAGCTGGACAATTTCCTGGAGTTCGGATTCTTTTTGCAGTAATTCCATTGCGTCGTTCCTGAGTTTTACCCAATCCGGGGACACATGTTCATCATACCATGGCCCAAGTGCTTTGGTATATAACGAATAACTGTTAAGCCAGTTGATTGAAGGGAAATGTCTTCTCTGTGCAAGTTTGGCATCAAGAGCCCAGAACACTTTTACAATACGAAGGGTGTTCTGTGTAATTGGTTCTGAGAAGTCACCACCCGGAGGTGAAACTGCTCCGATTACCGTGATTGAGCCTTCTTTTCCGCATAATGCTTTTACTTTACCCGCACGCTCGTAAAATTCTGATAGTCTTGCAGCAAGATAAGCCGGATAACCTTCTTCACCTGGCATTTCTTCAAGACGTGATGAAATTTCTCTCATGGCTTCTGCCCACCTGGATGTGGAATCGGCCATCAGGGATACGTCATATCCCATGTCCCTGTAATACTCAGCGATCGTGATACCAGTATAAACTGATGCTTCCCTTGCTGCTACTGGCATGTTGGACGTGTTCGCGATAAGGACTGTTCTCTCCATTAAAGGTCTGCCGGTTTTTGGATCTTTTATTTCCGGGAATTCATAAAGAACATCAGCCATTTCATTGCCACGTTCTCCACATCCGATATACACTACTATTTCTGTATCGCTCCATTTTGCAAGCTGCTGCTGGGTAACTGTTTTTCCGCTCCCGAATGGCCCAGGGATGGCTGCTGTTCCGCCTTTTGCGATCGGGAACAGGCCATCAAGAATCCTCTGGCCCGTGATCAGGGGTGTGCTGGGTGTAAGTTTCTTGCTTACAGGTCTAGGCTTCCTGACCGGCCATTTCTGCATCATCATAAGTTCTTTGCCGTCGGTAAGGGTACAGATCACGGCATCAACTTTAAATTTCCCTTTCATTATTTCTTTTATGGTTCCGGAAACATTGGGTGGGACAAGTATCCTTTGCTCGATATTCTGCGTTTCCTGAACAGTTCCTATTATGTCTCCGCCATTGATTTTATCGCCTTTCTTGACTGTAGGGACAAAATCCCATTCTTTCTCACGTGAAAGACCATTAGCAGAAACCCCTCGTTTTATGAAATCGCCCATGCTTTCTTTTAATACAGGAAGAGGGCGCTGGATACCGTCGTATATGCTCTCAAGAAGTCCGGGTCCGAGTTCGACAGATAAGGACATTCCAGTATTTTCAACAGGTTCGCCAGGTTTTAATCCTGAGGTTTCTTCGTATACCTGTACTGTGGATTTATCTCCTTCTATCCCTATTACTTCACCCATCAGACCTTCTGTTCCGACTTTTACCACATCATACATCTTGGTATTTAAGCCGCTTATAATGACGACAGGCCCTGATATCCTATAAATTTCACCTTTATTTTTCATCTATGACACCTGCTATTTTTATTAAATTAGTATTATTTCCAGAGATCTACACCAACCGCTTGCTTTATCTTATCCCTCAGGTTCGTGCTCTCACCTTTTCCACCTATAGCTATCACTGTTGGCTCAACCGAATCATCCAGTGTCTGTCGAATATGCGGGGACAACATTCTTAGATCATCATCATGAACGATCAAAATGGCTACGTTCTTATCATTCAATACGTTCTGGATCTTTGATTCAATATCTGATGACGTTACATCATACGTTTTTCGAATGCCTGCAAGCCTGAATCCGATAGCAAAATCACTATTTCCAACGACTGCAATTTCCATCTACATCACCAGGTGAGATTTTATTGTATCTTCAGAAAGCTTAGTCTCTTTTCCGCGAACTATCATCCTGAGGTTATCTACTTCAATTTTTTTGCTGACTATATAATCAAGAACAGGAAGGATCGAAAGCGGATAATAATAAGATATCCTGCATGCATAAAGAATTCCATATTTGTCCAGACGTGTTTCAATATTGGTCAAAGAATTCATATCATTGCTTATATCCCTGATAGCTTCCCAGTATGAGAATTCCTCAAGAGCCCGAACGAATTCCGGAAAAGGCAATGAAGAGAGCCTTGAGAGATCTGACGCTTTAAGTTCCATCCCGCCAGGAATGAGAAGCTTCTGTATTTCCTCACGTTCCAAACCTGCGCGCTTCATCCTGAAAAGGGTTTTCAGGTTTTTCAAGTCAATCTCGGTCCTTAAGAATTTAGAGAAATATTTATCTTTTGAAGCGATCCCTGCTTCCACAAGACCAGAATAGTATAATTTGTCCAGGCTGTTCTCGATATCTGCAAGTACGCCCTTATAACCAACAAGTGCCGGATAATAAGGTGTCTTTGCCAGGGCTGCTATCACACCTTCCACGGTTTGGATCTTGATAAATTCAGTCAAATCCCTGTAACGCAATTGTCCTGCAGAAACTACATCTTCAAGTATCTCTTCTTCGCTTGCGCCTGAAAACTTTCCGCGGATAATGGTTTTTATGTTCCAGATGTCCCAGTAGCGAAGATATTCTGTGATCAGGTAATTCGCTTCATCCTGGGATACTTCCATTAATTTACGATAGGTCAACGCCAGATTCTGGTTAAGGGCATGTTCAAAAAGGTCAGTGCCCTTATACTTCTTTCCAAGTTCATCAACATCTTTCTTATATTCTGATTCCCCTATGAACCGGGTTATCTCAGGTATTTCCATGTTGATAAATTTAGGGAACATATCCTTCGGGATAAGCTTCCCTTTCATGGCGCGGACTCTTGCCACGATATATGCATACTTGACGGTGTGTGAAGTTCCCATTCTTTTTTTCACCCAAACAAGATATTTGAAACCTGTTTCAATGATTGTTCATTTACATTTTTCAAGATCATATCGTACCTGAAGTCAAGGACTTCTGTCCCATCCTTGTTTTCTATGACTACACCGCCCAGGCAATCAATTTCCCCGGCAAATTCGAGTTTAGTCATTTTCTTGACTGCTACTTTATCTTTCCCTCTTGAAAATATCTTACTGTTCCCGGATTCATTTTTCTCAATGATGGATTTCAAGATAGTTTGGTTTTTCTCAACCGGGAGCTTGGAAATTGATTCCTTCGCAGCTTCATAAACTTCATCAAGGATCTCTTTGCGGGCATTGAGTATTAATTTTTTAACTTCGAGATTTGCACTGGATTGTTCCTGTTGTTTCATCCTGTCAATCTCTTTTTTAACAGCTTCTTCCCTTGCTGCCTTTATTTTAGCGGCACCAGCCTGGGCATCTGCAATAATCTTAGAAACTTCCTGGGAGGTTTCACCGCTTATCCTGTCAGCTTCTGCTCTGCCCTTGGCCTTTATTTCTTCAATTATCGCATCAAGTCCCATATCTTTTCACTTTTTAAGCATTGAATACGAACAATAATATCAGCGCTACTACAAGACCAAATATTGCTATGGATTCAGGTATAACGGTCATCAGAAGACCCTTACCGAAGAATTTTTCATCTTCTGCCATTGCTCCAACAGCAGCGGCTCCTATGGCCTGTTCACCCATACCTGCTCCAATTCCGCATAGTCCTACTGCTATTCCTGCTCCGATTGCTATCATTCCAGCATCTAATACCATATTTTTATTCCTCCGTATATTTTCGTTTATAACCAAAGGGGACGTATTTTTTACCTCCCCCTTCATAAAATTTAGTGAAGAATTCCACATACTGAAGCCTCAATGAATGAATCCCCGGTCCTAGAATTCCAAGTAAAAGATTTATTAGATGTCCTATGAAGAGGACCACTACACCCGCAAGGGCAAGAACTATCCCTTTCCCCATGAGAACACCGTTAGGCCTTATGAAAAGATTCATGGACAGGGTATTAACCACAAGTGCTATTCCAGCCGATGACAGACCGATAGCAAGTAACCTTGAGTAGGATAATACATTGCTAAGGATCGTTGGTATTTCAAGTATCGATATGAAACCTTCACCAGCTATTAGAAGTATGAGTCCAGCTATCGCAAGAACTCCACCAACTATGAAAACCGGATCTCCAGTTGGCATCGGAAGCTTTGATGTCAAGGCTGGCATCAATTTTGCTATCAATAATACTCCGCCTATAAGGATCATCATCCAGGATCCTTTTGCAAAGATCGCATGTTTTAATCCGTGTTCAATAAGATGATTCCTGAAGCCAAGGGTCAGTCCAAGTAATATATGCATAATACCGATCGCGAAAGTCAGAAGAAGCAATGACTGGACTTCCCCGAACCTGTGGACTGGTATGTGTAAGCCTGCGATCACCGGTCCGGCAATACCTAGTAAACCATATTCCATTTCCCCCCTTACTTCCATATTAAATATTGGAAAACCAAAAAACTCCCCGAATATGAAACCAAAGATTGTAGAGAGTACTCCTGAGAGGAATAATATCAATGCCAGGGAATTAAGACCGCCGGTCTTGAACTTATTTTTGATAAAATAAGCCATGGCAGCCACGATAATGCCATATCCAACATCACCAAGCATTATCCCATAGAAAAGCGGGAATGTGATGAAAAGGACTGCTGCGGGGTCAATCTCTCCATATTTTGGTGTTGCGAATGTGTTGATCAATAATTCAAAAGGTTTTGCCAGGCTAGGATTTTCAAGCTCGACCGGGATATCTTCCTCTTTTATGTCTTCTTCTATCTTTTCCAGATGAACAAGTCCCCCGGTATTTTTTTGCAATTCCTTTTCCATTTCATCATATTTCAGGGATGGTATCCATCCATCTATGATGAAGGCATTTGGACTTGTTGCAAACCTAAGAGGCACTTCTGCCTTCTGGGTCTCGATTGAGAGATATTCATCAGCCGCTATTATGAATTCAGAATATTCATTCTTTATATTATCAAGCTCTGCTTTTGTTTGCGCATATTTCTGTTTAAGATCTGATATTTCCCTTGACAATCCATCAAGAACAATTGGCGGATTTCCTATTAATTGAGGAACTTTCAGTTCAGAATATGAGCGTTCATCCTGGAGAAGCTTCTGGACTTCATCCGCTAATACGGCAGGAATAAATAACGCAAATACCTTTCTTTTCTCGTGTTCACCTGTGAATAATTCAAATTTACTGGTAATTTTTGATAGTTGAAGTTCAAGATCAGTGTCAATAAATCCGGTATAAACTTTTATTGATCCATAGCCCGAATAAGATTCCAGTGATAATGGAAGTCCGAAAAATGGTTTGATCGAAGATACAATATCTTCTTTTTCCTTTATCTTGAATTCAAGATTTCTAATTTCGTCAAACCTGGATGAAACCTCTTTTTGAAGAGTCGATATTTTTTCATCCATCCTGGATTGCAATTCCCCGGATTTTGAAGATAATTGAGATTCCTTTCCTTTTACTCCTAGCTGGTTTGTTATTGCCCGTAAAGATAAGAGATACTCGGACATTTTTGAAGCAGGTTTAAGGGGCTTTCCGATTTTGAAAGTTTCATTTTCCTCTAAAAAATCCGTTATATGCAGTATATTTAAATTATGGAATGTAGAAATTACAGGTTCCATGAGATCTTTTGTGCCTGCAATGACCACCCGGGTCATTTTTGTAGGTTTAAGCATTAACTGCCCTCTCAAATTCAGTTAAAATAAATTTATTGGCTTTTGCAATATTCTTTCTTGCTTTGGTTTTAATGTCTTGCGCTTCTTTTTTTCCTTTCTCAGTGTTTTTTTCCCTTTCTTTTTTTGCTATTTCACGGGCTTTGCTAATCTCTGAAGCAGAATACTGAGAGGCTTCATCTTCTGCCTTTTTAATTATTTCCCTGGATTGTGCTCTTGCTTCGGAAATTTTCCTGGTCTTTGTTTCATTTGCCAGCAAGATAAATTTCTTAGCTTCTTCTTCTGCCTGCTTGATCTCAGATAAAATTTCAGCTCGTGACATTGAATTCCTCTATGATATAAAATGATGATTCGTTTTTGACTGGCTTGCATTGGGGAGCATCTACATAAATCATTCGGTTTTATTCTGCCTTTTATGGGCGCGCATAACTATATTTAATGAAAAATCATTTTAAATCCCCACTATTTTCCAGGCAATTCGATTATTTCAAGTATCTGATAAGGTTTCAATTCTTAAATAACAGTACTTCCGAATACCCTGACTTCCGAACACAGGATATCTTCAGTCATTGACGCCATAAATCAACCATAAAATATAATCATGATATTATCCCATCTATAAATATAGAGGGGATAATAAAATGAGGCTTGTACCGGAAA
>JAPZAP010000011.1 GCA_027460585.1 Candidatus Methanoperedens sp.
CCCTACTCCAACTCCCACTCCTACCCCAACTCCAACTCCCACTCCTACCCCAACTCCAACTCCCACTCCTACCCCAACTCCAACTCCCACTCCTACCCCAACTCCAACTCCCACTCCTACCCCAACTCCCACTCCAACTCCTACTCCAACTCCTACTCCAACTCCTACCCCAACTCCAACCCCTACTCCAACTCCCACTCCAACTCCTACCCCAACTCCCACTCCAACTCCTACCCCAACTCCCACTCCAACTCCTACTCCAACTCCCACCCCAACTCCCACTCCAACTCTTACCCCAACTCCTACTCCAACTCCTACTTCAACTCCCACTCCAACCCCTACTTCAACCCCGACACACTCCTCGACTGCTGACAGTGTCTATCAAACCGTGACTCCCACAGCCACTTCCACATCAAAAGCTACTCCAACTCCTACTGCGACAACGCCTGCACTGAAATTGACAACAATAACAGTGTCACCATCCAATGCTTCTATTGCTGTAAACAATACAAAGACATTCACGACATCGGCAAAAGACCAGTCAGGTAACCCGATCATCATCGCAGTGAGCTGGAACAGTGGTAATAAGTCCGTTGGAACGATTGATGCGGCTGGTGTTTTTACAGCAGTAGCGCCAGGAAATGCTATAATAACCGCAACAAGTGGTGATGTCAGCGGAACTACCACAGTAACAGTGACATCCGCGATGGTTTATCGCTTATGGCTGGCAACACCCCCTGGATTCTCTGATATATCGCAAGAAAAAGGCTACAAAATGAGTTTTATTGCAAAACCGACCACATCAGGGTTTTCAAAAGCAGAAGGGAACTACAAACTCTCTTTAAACCTTTACGATAGCGGTGTAGGTGGCGGATATACCGAGAATATATACAAGCTTTATCTTGTACCTGTGCAGGCGCACATCTCTTATTCCAATGATATTACAGTGAATGACCCGATAACCCCGGCTCCCATAAAAACGTATTTATTAAGTTATATATCAACCGAGATGGACAGCTTGTTTGACACGGTTACTACTCTAATCAAGTCTGTCATGTGATTTATAAGTTAAGACACTAACATTTCTAACTTATTATTGGAATATAAAAGTGGATGAAATCGGTACTTGTGTTACCGATATGTCGATCAAGTATTCTCCTGTAATTCTGCCGAACCAGCTCCCCTGTTTCTATTTTTTGTTGGAAGGTGAATTCCACTTTCAAAACCGCAAACCTGCTTGGATATTCCAATATAATCCATGATTAGGATAATCATAGAAAGATTTAACTTGTATTAAATATATTATCAGTTAGGAGGTGTATTGAATGGCTAGTTCAAAAGGAAAGTCAAAATCGACTGGAAAAGTTGATCAAGCAGAAACTGATAGACTAAAAAAGTTTGATGAACAATTAAGAAGCCGAAAGGCACCAATACCAAAAGCTAAATAGATAATTTAGTTTGGTTTTATAGATTCTTTTTTTTTTCCATTTTTATTTTATATAAATCATTTTTCTAACCTGACAAGTAGATAATAACCCAGGCCATTGAATGGGCTTTTCCATCTGACAGCATCTTCAAAAATAATGAACAATTTTTCATAAAATAATAAATTCCTTGTTGTAAATGGATATATAAAAAGCAGCATACTTCCTATTTTTACCTTGTATCCTATACTTCCGAGAAGCTTTTTCAGGTCATTCTTAGAAAAATAATATGTCCATAATCCATTTACCGTGTACTCTTTACTTTTCAGGGAAGATATTAGCCATCCGACCTTTAATTTTAAAAGCGCATTGATCCACCATGTAAGGTTCCATCTATTCACCACTGTAAAGATAGCACTAGCGCCACTTTTTAAAACCCTGTGCGTTTCCTGGAAGGCGTGGTCTGCTTTTGGAATGTGATTAAATACTCCAAATATTGAAATTAAGCCCTCAAAACTTTTATCGCGAAACGGAAGAGCCTCTGCCGAAGCTAGTACCAGGGACAGGTTATTCTTTAATTTTCCTTGTTTTGCATTTTCGTTCGCTTTTAATAACATTTCCCGCGATATATCAACTCCAACGACCTGATATCCCCTTTTCGCCAGGAACAATGATTGCTCCCCGGTCCCGCAGCCTATATCGAGGATCATGCCGGGTTTTAAGCTTTCAAGAAGAACCATTTTTTCCACAGATCGCATATAATTAAGTCTTGGATTATTGAATCTGCAATCATAATCCCTGGCGAGGTCTTCATAGAATCTTAATATGCTGGCCCTTTTTGACATGATAACTGGCTAACTGGAAGCTTTTCATATAAAAAGAAACCTGACGATCGAATAATGTTATTCTGAGTTTTTGTGGAAGCAAAAGCTACTTCCCTGCAGCGTGGGAAATGGTTGTTTGCCTAAAATTCTTTTTGAAAATGGTGGCTTTTCTGTAGACTTGATTGATTGATTATATCGTTCATATATTTGTTACACGATTGATATACTATCAGCTTTGTCATGATGAATAATGGAATAATATTGTATAAAAACATAAAATGATTTCGGGGCTTATATCCGCTCTTGATCCTCACAAAATCTTCAAAATACGAATTTTTTCCATTTTTGTTCATAAGATGTACCTCGTTTTCTACAACAATGATACTTATGATGCTTATGATACATAACTATTTCCATGCTCAGGAAATGATGGCTCAAAATTATTTTAGTCATTTTCATTCCAAACTCTTAAATAAAATCACCCCCCATTCAGTAATGGGATTATAATATGAAAAAAGTACTCATCGTTGCGGATATGATCAATGATTTTGTCACAGGTAAACTGGGCAATGACCGCGCCCGGCAAATCATCCCGAATATTGCAGCTCTTGTAAAAAAAGCAAGGAAACAGGGAATTCCTGTGATATATCTTTGCGATGCTCACTCACCAGATGACAGGGAATTGGATATATGGGGAGAACATGCCATGAAAGGAAGCTTTGGTTCAGAGATTATTCCGGAGCTAAAACCTGAAAAAAATGATATTGTTATCGAAAAGAAATGGTACAGCGCTTTTGTAGATTCGCAACTTCCTGATATCTTAAAAAGATTGGGTGCCAGGACTATTATCTTTACAGGTATCAGCACGGATATATGTATCCAGAATAATGTTGCACCGGCTTATTTTTCAGGATATAATACCATCGTCCCACCCGACTGCACCGCGTCCGTAGTAGACGAAGCATCGTATGAATTCTCACTTAAATATATGAAGAACATTTTCGGCACTGAAATAATTACATCTGATAAGGTATTATAAAAAATGGCATTTATGATATCCGGTATCGATGAAGCGGGAAAAGGCCCCGTGCTTGGGCCAATGTGTGTTGCCGGGGTTCTCATGGATGATGCGGCAAATGGTGCACTATTAAAATTGGGGGTGAAGGATTCAAAACAGCTCTCGCCAAAAAAACGGGAAGTTCTTGCCGGGGATATAAAAAAATTAGCCGCCAAATATTTCGTTCTTGAAGTCAGCGCATTCCAGATAGATGAACTTCGAAAAATCATGACAATGAATGAAATAATGGTCGTATGCTTTGCGAAAGTCCTTGAGGAATTAAGGCCGGACCATGCATTCGTGGACGCAGCAGATGTGATCGCGCAGCGTTTCGGGGAAAATATTAAGAAGAAATACACACGGGAAATAACGATCACATCCGAACATGAAGCAGATGTAAAATATCCTATCGTATCGGCAGCTTCGATCCTTGCTAAAGTGCGAAGGGACTTACTGGTAAAAGAACTGGGGGAAAAAATAGGCGAAGATTTAGGAAGCGGGTATCCTGCTGATCCAAAAACGATATATTTTCTTGAGAACTGGGTCAAAGAACATGGTTCATTGCCCGATTTTGCGCGAAAGTCCTGGGAAACATCAAGAAGGATACTGGGGGAATTTGCTTCTTCACAAATAAATTCTGGTATTTTGGTAAAGTTATGAAAAACAACTTGCAGACGCGCCATGGATCGAAGGATTATCAATCCAACGGTTTATTGACGCCTTAGTTCTACCCCGACACGACCTTTGTCCGCAAGCAGGCTTACACCAATTTTTTCAAGGTACGCCCTGGAATGCCCTTTCCCATGAATAAGAACTTCAGCAAGATCGCTCACTTCATCTATATCGGTACTTAGATTAAAGGAATCAAAAACCTCAACGCTAAGACCCTTTGCGATCTCAAGGTGTTTGAGAAAACTTGCCCCGTAATAATCCACATGGAAACTCAGGGGGTTTCGGATAAATATTGCATTCGTGCCGCCCATTCTTCCGGGAGCGATAACGATATCAGACTGGGACGAGACAATATCCTGTATATTCTTTTTAGAAACCAGGGGAATGTCTGCCATTATAATTAGAACTGGCTCATTTAAGTTGTGGGATGACATTTTCCTGAGATATTCATTTAGCGCTTCATTCAAACCCATCTCAGTTAACACGATATTTGTATTTTCAACATAGATAGGTGACGTGGATAAAATATCGATAACGTCAAAACAACCAGAACCTGCAAGCGTCCCTGCCACATCAGCAAGCATTGCCATGGCAAGATCTTCCCTCTCTTTTTCATAAAGCAATGCTCCCAGCCTTGATTTTGCATTGCTTTTCTTAAATGGGATGACAGCCCTCATAGCCCCCAAAAGACATGGTATAGGGATAAAAAGCTTTGGAAATATTACGCGACATGGACCCAATACGAACTTGATCGAAGTTTTCGGGTTCATGATAGTAGGTATATTGATTCCAAATTAACATTACAATGATTTAGTGTTCTTTGTTAATGTTAATCTCCGCTGGCTGGTTGGGGGGAATATAGAAATCTCACCGCAAAGGACGCAAAGTTCGCAAAGATTATTGTAGCTATGCTTTGCGTTCTTTGCGAACTTTGCGGTGATTTAGTTTTAGCAGGTTCATGGATGAACCCCAAGTGGTTGCTTGATATTACGGTTAATCTATATGGTACATCATTTTGGAATGGTTATAGTAGAAGATTAAAAATACAATCAAAACGAATTTGAAGCCATGTCGTGCGAAAAATTCACAAAAAAATTTGACGATTACAAAAATATCCGAAAACAGAAAAAATTATTCGGAACTTTCGGGTTCCGGGGCATTGTTAATGAAGGGATGGGGGCGCAAAAAGCAAAACAAACCGGGGCAGCCCTTGCCGCTTATCTTGGTGAAGGAAAGACCATTGCCATAGGAAAAGACCCACGGATATCATCTCCCATGCTTGAGGAAGCCCTCATTGAAGGGATAGTTGGGCAGGGTTGCAATGCCCTCACTCTTGGTATCATCACACCGAACACGCTTTCCCTGGAAGTGATGAGACAGGCTGACGCAGGCGTGATGATAACAGCATCACATAACCCTCCCGAATATAATGGCATTAAATGCCTGAACAAAAGCGGGATGGGCTTTTCACCGGAAGAAGATCTCGCTCTTGAGAAAATCTATTTTGGCGACCTCAAATCAAATGCGAAAAAAGGGAAAAAATTGTCCGACACAGGAGCAGGCGACAGATATCGCGCTCACATTATTCGCTATGTCAAAGAACTGTTCCCGGTGTCGCCAATGAAAATAGTAGTTGACGGGGGGGGCGGGTCAGCTTCGACCGTGACGCCTGAAACGCTTGTATCGCTCGGATACGATGTCGTGAGATTTAATTGTAAATACGACGGCATGTTCAGGGAGAGAAATCCTGAACCCACAGATGTGAACCTGGAAAAACTCAAGAAACTCGTGGTGAAGGAAGGCGCTGCGATGGGTGTGGCGCATGATGGCGACGGGGACAGGACTGCATTTATTGACGAAAATGGAAAATTCGTACAGGGTGATGTAACCGCGGCGATCATTGCCGATCATTTGCTAAGACAGGGCAAAGATAAAGTCAAGAAGATCGCTGTTACGATCGCGTTCTCAAATATCATAAAAGATGTGGCAAAGAACCTGGGCGCAGAAGTGATTTACACACCCGTAGGCGAGCCGTATCTTGCCCAGGCAAAACTCTTATGTGGCGCTCAGGTCGGCCTTGAAGAACATGGTTCTGTACTTATTGAATGGAGCCGCGAAGGGCCAATGCTTGCAGGAGTGATGGCCGGGATATTATCAAAAGAAAAAATGACTTTTTCAGAACTTGTGGCAACGTATCCTAAATACTACCAGATAAAGGATGCAAAGACGCTGCCTGCCGGCACTGATACTGATAAAATACTTGAGAGGGTAAAACAGGAAATCCCGAAGGGTTATGAAAAGGCTTCTGATATGGACGGCTTGAGGGTGGATTACACAGACGGCTGGTTCCTTGTAAGAGCCAGCGGGACAGAACCAAAAGTGCGGATTTTTTCAGAGGGAAAAACAGAAGAGAGGGCGCGAGAGCTTATGGGGATCGCGATGGATGGGCTGGAAAGGGCGATGAGGTAAAGACTAAGAAGAGAAGGATTATTTTTAGTATACATGCCATGTAGATTACATCCTATGTATACTGATTTCAAATATCCACAGGGAAACTAATCCCAATAGTTTCCCTCCATGAAGAACTCTATGTCTCTATTATGTTTACCGTTTTCAAGCCATTTTCCCACACATACGCCCGCATGCCATCAGCGCCTGCAATAAGCCAGACCGAAATATCGTTCTGCATCGTCTCCCTGTCCCACAACGAAGGCACAGCAGATGAAACAGGATGAGTATGAAAAATTCCGACTATTTCCTTGCCGTTCTTTTCAGCTTCATTCCAGGCATTATAATGTTCTTTCGGGTCAAGCTCAAAACTCCTATGCGTCCGCTTAACATTTCTTATGGGTCGGGCTTTTTCGACATGCGCCGTCATTCCATCTATAGTTCCAATGAGGACACCGCAGGCTTCATATGGTTTATTTTCTTCCAGTTCAGCCTGGATTAAATCAAGCTCTGTGCGTGGTATTCTTAGTTTTTCAATCATAAAAAGTTATTATTTATTTCCCCTGTATTTTGAATACAGGAAGTTTAGGCATACTGAGCAACTTCCAGTTCCCTAAATCCTACGAACGTATTTAGCTCTTCGACCTTTGTTTCTTCAAGGCACATCTCTATGACTTCTTGTATATTCACAAGTGCCTCGTCTATAGTCTCGCCATATGAATGGCATCCTTTAAAAATGGGGCAGCTAACTATGTAATACCCGTCTTCATCTATTTCAATTATTATTGGTAGATGTAATTTTTCCATATCTGTTACTTCCAATTGGATAGATAAGGTTTTCAAATATTAAGATATTTCGCCTATTTTTTATTTTGAATTATTATTCCAATGCCAGAATATTACGCCCATAGTTTGCAGTAACCGACCTCGTATTCAAAAATCCGAGGCATCCCGGCGCGGGTGCATGAGACTTCCTATCGTTTTTTATTTTTTTAGCTTTTATCGGCAAAAATGGGCACGAAAATAGTGAGAGTGGCAGCTTTCAGTAATTTCAATCCCTAATAACGTTGTATTTGTATATAATATTCCATATGCTCGTGAAAATCAGCAAGTTTGTCTTCTGAGTTCATACAACTATGAACTCTTTATGAACTGAGCATAACGGCTGGCGGATATACGACGTTCGCCGATTGGCGAATGCCCCGAAGAGCGAAACCGGAAGTGTATATGCTGTTATCTGATGTGGCTGAGTAATCATATCAATCCTTCTTTAGTTTATCTTTAACCCAGTCTTCAATTTCAATTTTTTTGTTATCTTGGTATATGTTTAGCTTACCATTTTCAACCTTCACAATGAATTCATCGGTTCTAATGTCATCGATTTTTAGGTTTACATTGGTTTTTTCATCGTTAAGTCTTAACGAAAGATAGTTTTTTTCAGTAGATACCTTTATGGTTTTATCGTTATCGATTTTCTCAAGCTTTGCTGTTTTTACCCAATCAATTCCAAAATTCTGGTTTAGAAATTCGATGAGTCTTACATCATCGTTTCCTGGTATTTCGTCCCAGCTAAACAAATACTTACCTTTAATTACAAACTCCTGACCCATATCAGCTGAATGGAAATAACCATCCTTCCAACTCTTTTTATTGTAGCTTATTTCAACCCCCTCGAAGAACTTCGGTAAATACCATATTGACTTCTTTGGACATCCCTTTTTAGTGAGTATCAGTTTCTTTGTGAAACTGAGCAGTCCTGCTCCCGGCATATCTGGTTGCCAGGTTAGTCGGTCTCTGGCAACGTAGATTGTGTTGTATTTATCTTCAGGTCTCTTTTGGTGGGCGTGGGGATGATAGTCCATCCATTCTGGAATTTCCGTCTTGTTGTTAATTGGTTTTATTTCTCCTATCTGAAGGTATCCATAAATGGCGTGGAATAATTCCGTACTTGAATCAAATTGGTACTCACCATCTTTCTTGATTGTTTCCCTGAATGTGCCAAAGAATAGGAAAAGATCGCCTACTCCAACCCTTTGGTTATCCAAATGTTTTTGAGCTGCACCTATCTGACCAAATAGAGGCTTCCAACCGGGTTTACGTTCCATGGCTGAAGGATTGATGTCTGGGTCAAAGTGAGAAAGCGTATTTTCTGTCAGTTCACCCAATTTCTTGTTTTTGATTTCGATTAACGGTTTCATCAGCTCATAATAGGTAAGTTTCTCTTCGACTTTGAGATTGCTATATTTACTCTCCTTTTCAAATTTGCCTTCATCTGCAGGTATTGGCAGGCTAATCATTCTTTTGTTTGTGAGAATTGGACTTGGACATCCCCCATATTTCAAATCGAATCCTTTTCTGCTGAGTATGACTTTCATTTATTAACCTCAATTAGCACTTCTCACATTTTTCTTTTGCTTCTGGATTATTTGGATTTCCATACACGCCATATTTGTATTCCTTTGACAAATGATTTTTCAACTTCTTGATATCCTCTTCAAATACCTTCTTACAGCCTTGGCTGTTTATGATTATGTGTTTTAGCTCACCAGGAACATCTATAGCGTTATCTCCGAAATAGTAAAACCGGCGAGAAATCAGAACATTGGTGCCTGAAGTATGACCTTTGAGGTATTTGCTTTTGTCAGGATATTTTTCTTGAAACAGCTCAAGTGGTAGAGTGCTTTCAACTTCCATTGCGTATATTAGCTTGTCTGGCTTTTTGGTTCCTTTTCCACCTATTCCAATTACCCAACTTCCTGGTTCTGCCGATTCTTCTATATTCTTTTTCTTTCTGTTTTTACTATTCTTACAGCCAGTCAGCGAGCATATCCCAAAGCTAGTGTTTGGTGCAAACCCGTTATCATGATCCATACGATATACATAGTTTTTACCCATGTTATTCTTCCTTTAATCGAACCGCGTTTCATATAACTCCTTCATATCTCAAGATCGCATATTCTTCCATTCTGGCATAATATCGAGGTTCCATATTTTTCATTCTAGGTCATAAATCCACATGCGGATTCAGATCGCAACCCATGCACGGCAAACACATCGTTTTCGCAACCCTTGCATCAAGCCCGTATTTATCAAGTATCCTACGAGCCATTTTCGTGAGTTTGAGCAGTCTCTGCGCCGTTGGCCGCTCGGCTTCCAGTTCACCAAAGCGCAGCGGATGCACACCCACGGCGCGAAGTATCGGGATTATTCCCATTTTCGCAAGGTCCTCGTAATACTTTTCAATGGTCTCATCTGTCTCTCCAAGCCCCACGATGAAATTCGTATAAACATGGTTCTTCCCGAATATCGAAACTGCATCTTTCAGGCACTCAAGTGTAAAATCAAGAGGAGGCTTCTTGCAGTATTTATCATAAAGCTCCCTGTCCATTGTTTCCACATTATATTTTATTTCACTTGCTCCTGCCTCTTTCAGTATTCGTGATGAGTCCCTTGTGGGATATACGGAAACGCCTATCGGGGCATTGTATTTCTTAAGTTTCCTGACAAGGTCTGCCGCTCGTTCCACTTCTTTTTCCGGCGAAACTTCAACACCCGAAGTAATTGAGATCCCTTTCATCTTACCAAGATCATATGCCTCTTTTACAAGCGCCAGCAATTCCTCTGAAGATTTGACCTTGCCGTTCAATTTCGGGACAGGACAGAATTTGCAGTCATAAATGCAGCGCTCACTCATTGTTATATACGCCTGCCCAGGGCAGTGGATGAGTTCTTCTTCGATCTTTCCCCTAACGAACTCTTTCCCTCCTTTCAAGATAACTATCTCCCCATTATCCATGACAGCGCGAAGCGGAGAACCATTATCCACAACAAGCCGCACACGGCGCCCGCCAGAACTGAAGAAAAAAGCCTTTCCCCCCGCGCCCGGCCCAGCCGTTGGAACGGTAAGCCTTCCAAGGAGTGTTGTATCAATATCGATCGCACCAATGGAGATGAGTTCTGCCTTGATCTGTGCATTCATTTTCATAATTAGTAGTCAGAATCTATTTTTAAAAGATAAATACTTTCATCAATTTATCTCTTTTTTTTATTAATACTTTCTTCTACTCTAAATTTTACTATTTTTTTAATAAGTTCAATAGGTAATGGTTCTTCTATTGGGAATTGAACTGAACCTTTTGCATTTTTATATTTCGATATCTCACTTTTAAATGCATCGATACCACTTGGTGTTGGGTAGAAACCAATATGTTTTGAATAAGCTGCAAAATGAACCAGATTACCATTTAGAAAGAAAGTAGGAATTTGATAGCTTATCTTTTCTTGAGCTTGAGGAGCTTGTTCTTTTATTACTTCCCTCAGTTCTTCTAACTTCTTTTGAATAGGTTCAGGAAAGGAATGAATGTATTCATCAATAGATTCAAATTGTTGTCTCTTTTTTTCCATACGCAATCTCTTCTTTAGATATCTTATATTCTTTCAAAAGCCCATTTCAATAGGTCATTCATGATTTCCGGGTTTAACATATTCGTTCCATGCAGATCACCTTTTAAAATCTCCAATTTTGTCTCACCCGGAAAAATAGTTGCCAATTTCCTGCTGCCCTCCGCCGCTTTGGTATCTCCTTCACTTGCTAAAATATAAACGTCCCCTTTGAACTTTGGTGCAAGTTCTTCTGCCAAAATACCCCTGTAATTAAGACCTGGCGACAATAGCATGATCAGACGCACATCCTTATCGATCGAAGCCTGCCAGAGAGCAAGATTTGCGCCTATGCTTGCCCCGACAATAGCGATCCTTGATATGTCAACATCACTTTGTCCTGCAAGGAATTCCTTAGCAGAAGCAATATCATTCATTGAGTTTCTGTGCTCCTCATCCTTGAATTCCTTATAATCCAATCGATTGCCGTTCATGTCAGTGCTTTCACCATGACCCCGCATATCAATTGCAAGAGCAGCATACCCATTTTTTTGAATAATAGATGCAAATTCGTTCCAACTCTCTTTGGTCGCAGGCATCATATGAAGCAAAAGAAATACAGGCGCCCACTTTTTTTGTGGTTTGAAATAATTGCCTGTGATGGTTACTCCATCTCTGGTTTTGTAAGTAATCTTTTCCATAATTACATTTTCCATCATTGCAATATGTCCTGATATTTATTTCAGGCTGTCCAGAAATTTCAAACTTGCTGTGCCTTCTTCTATTGTTCTGGCTTCAATAACGAACCTGCCTTTATATCCCTTGAATTTTGGCATAACCTCTTTCCAGTTGATGTTGCCTTTTCCGACCTGGAGATGCTCATCACTTTTTCCTTTGTTATCATGGAGATGAACGTGTATCATCTGTTTGACTTCTGCCATAAAATCAAAAACAAGGCCGTTAGTATTTGCATGCCCGATATCAAACGTCAATCCCGCATTCTTTTTTCCAAGAGAATCTATCATGCCCAGTATCTCACCCGGTTGTTTCCCAAAGATATGCGCCATATCAGGCATGTTCTCAACTCCTATCTTGATACCCAGGTCATCAGCAAAATCACATATCTCCTTTAATCCCTCAACACTCTGCTGCCAGGCCATATCCGGAAGCTGCATACCAAGGGGTGAGAGATGACCGGGATGAACAACTGCAAGCTCAATGAAATCCGAGGCTTTTTCAATACATTTTGTCATCTGCCTGACGCTTTCTTTCCAGATTGGATGGTTCAGGCTCCCAAGATTAAGGTCTGAGAATGGAAGATGGAGCGTAAGCACAAGATGCGTGGTCTCTATGATATTTTTGATTTCAGAGAGCGTGCCGTCGTTTAATTGCTGTTTTCCTTCACTCACCACTTCCCAGCCTGTAAATCCGAGGTCTTCGAGGTCGTAAGCCCATTCAAATGGGTTATTTACAAGAGCAAGGGATGAGAAACTAACTTCCATGGATGGCTTAGTGTGTTTTTAAGATATAAAGATTATTTGGAAAACGATGTTTCCCTGAACAACTTGCAACCGTTACATTTTTTAATATAAATGCATATAGGATGGATGAAGAGAAAATATGTCCAAAAAAATTATAATATTATCTATATTTATCACTGCATCTATTTTTATGTCCGGATGCATCTTTGATAAAAATAATGGAACAACAGGGAATGAAACGAAAACAAATATATCGGATATTATCCCCACGACAAATCTGCCTTCAGGGATCACTTTCCTGGCTATTAATAAAGATGCAAATGTCGATATTAATAATAACATAACAGTAAAAGCAATTGAAGGAATCTACAGGAGCAATACCGATGATGAGGATGTGCTTATTGATGTTATCAATACCGAAACGCCAGAGGCACTTTTTAACGAGTATAAATTACAGTACAAAGATGCTAACTATAATCCATTTAATGAGACTTCCATCAATGGTCATAAAGCAACATGGGTGAAATATTATATAACAAAAAATGGAAATCAAATACCGAAATTTCTTATTGTCTGGACAACAAAGAATTCAATGATAAAAGTTGGGGGATCTGTTGACCCTCAGAAAGTAATTGATCTTGCCGCAGCGACCAAAAGTTAAAGCAGGTTCATCATCTTGTGCGTTTGCGGGATCGCACGCACATCTTTTAATTTTTCTCCTGCAAAATCCATCAGTTCAAATAATAACGATGAGGGGACTTTCTTATCAGATGTCACCGGCTGAAGGATAAAAGGAATATTTATATCAATTGATTCGACACCATCAACCGCGAAAGATAAAGATTCAGTTGTAGTCTGGGGAAGTATTATCACTTTTACGAAAGTCTCTGCGGTCTCGTTCAGGATGGAGATCGTTTCAAGCTCTTTTTTCAATAGTCCTGGATAATCCTGCGTACATCGATGTTCCGGTAATTTAATATCACATGATGCGATTGAAATAATATCCTTTATTTCCCTCGCTTTTTCAGGAAATCCCGCATTTGTCTCAAGATACAATGGATATTCAATATCAAGTTTTTTTATGAAATCAGAATTAAGCAGCGGTTCTCCGCCTGTGAGACTCACATGTTTTGTTGATGAAGTCCATAATTTCCTTATAAAATCATAAATTTCTTCCCTGTCAAGAGGCGTTTTAACCGTGAAAAATCTTCCACTTCCCGGTTCGGTCTCGATCCTGCATGAACCCGAAATACTGCGCGTTTGTGGAGTATCGCAATATCCACAGTGAAGCTGGCATTGTTCAAAACGTACAAAAACCTGCCGGATGCCTGCATACGGACCTTCGCCCTGTATCGAATTGAATATCTCGTTTATGTATGCAGGCATCCAGACCAGTATTTATGTTAATTTACTTGACAAAATCAATTCCGTATTTTGCCGTAGCTATATTTCCTGAAGTGTTCTTGCCCATGATCTGAGGTGATTTTACACCGGTGATTACAACCATCGTTCTTACCATATTTTCAAGGTCAGGGTCAACCATAGCGCCCCATATCAACCGCGCCTTTGGATCAATGCGTGTATAAAGTTCATTCACAACACTTTCAGCTTCAGCTATGGTCATATCAGGACCGCCAACGACATTGACAAGCGCACCTGTCGCACCTGAGACATCAACATCAAGGAGAGGACTCCTCAGCGCTTTCTGAACAGATTCTATGGCTTTGTTTTCACCTTCTGCTTCTCCAAGACCGATTATGGCTACGCCGCTCTTTTGCATGATAACCCGTACATCAGCAAAATCAAGATTTACAAGCCCTGGCTTGGTTATCAATTCTGTTATTCCCTTGACAGAGCGCATCAAAACCTCATCGCATACTTTAAATGCTGTCTGCAAGGGAAGGTGAGGCACGACTTCAAGTAATTTATCGTTCGGGACAACGATGACAGTATCGACAGCATCTCGCAATCTTTCAAGTCCTGCTTCTGCGTTATCCATGCGTATTTGTCCTTCGACAGAGAATGGAAGGGTCACGACCGCTATTGTCAATGCTCCCGCTTCGCGCGCGATCTCTGCAACAACAGGCGCAGAGCCGGTTCCAGTTCCGCCACCAAGTCCACAGGTTATGAAAACAAGATCGGCATTACCTACAGCTTTCTCGATAGAAGATTTTGATTCCTGGGCTGCATCCTGGCCGATCTGGGGAAGACTTCCAGCGCCAAGACCTTTTGTCCTGCTTCTTCCAATAAGGATTTTCTTACTCACTTTGATATTTAATAGATGCTGGGCATCGGTATTGATCGCATACAATTCAGCGCCTGTGATCCCCTCTTCAGTGATCCTCTGGATAGTGTTAGAGCCAGAACCTCCGCATCCGATGACCACAATATTAGTCTTTAGTTCCTCCAATATTTCCTGAAGTTCCTTATCCGTATCCCCAATTATCGGCATTGGAGACACACCCGCTCTTGAAATTGCCTCTTTGATTATCGATTCCATGCTTCTTCTCCATCGTTTGTTAATTTAATTTAATACCTCTTTTAATGGTTTCATACACCATCTCTGGATTTATAGTTTTTCCGTTTATTATCACGGATTCGCCTCTTGCCAAAATCCCATAAAGCTTTTCATCATCAATACCAAAGGATTTTGCGAGTTCCGGACTGAACTTTTTTTCGCAAATTTGGAGTGTTCCTTTATCCAGGGAGACGTTATAATTTTTTTTGATGATTTCTATGCATTCATTGTTCAATTCCTGGGCAGCAAGCCTCGCACATGAATCATCAAGCCCTATCAATACATGGGCAAATCGTCCATCTTCATATTCTATATATGCGATATTGTGTTCAGAGAGAAAGGATTTGAGTCTGTTCCGGTCGAGTTTTTCAGCTTCACAAAGGAGGGAAGGATTGATCTTTGCGATTTTCACCTTCGGACAAATGCATGTCTGGCATGAGGAAAGTGCGCATTTTATTCCGTTGGTCATCACAGGTTTTCCCGAAGGGCATACCTCTTTTACTCTTTTTCGAAGCTGCATGCAAAATTCCCATGGTATCCCATCCATTTCCTTTATGTCACTTTCTTTTAGCGTTTCAAATCCGATGCGCTCTATCATCCGCGTAAGGTTTTCCCGCTCTTCGCCTTTCATAGATTTCCTGTCAAGATATGCAAAATCCGCCCCTGATCTTGCAAATGCCTGCTTTATCATGGATTCATCGATTTCATGCAGTGCGTGCGTGGGAAAAATATGCCCAAAAGTGACATCAGTGGAGAGGATCAGCGCAGTTTGCCTTGGGGCATAATGCGTGCCCCCGAAACCCACAGCTACGGGCGATTCATCGTCTTTTAAGAGAAGAATGGCATTTGCAACGATACGACCTGCAACTTCATCCAGCCACTGTGCCTCAGTGCTGCCAATTTCAATAAAAACTGATGGAACATCAAGGTCGGATGGACCGTGATGGGTACATTCAAGGGTGACTTCATATTCCTCGTTTTCTGAAAGTGTTTTCAAGGAGCGAAGAAGCGACCTGACAGCCTGTGGCGCAGCTTGAGAAAGTTTTTTTGGAGTCCCACCGAATTTTGCTTCGTTGACATTACCTGTTGAATGAACCGTAAGAATTGCCCTCATATCCTTGCTCCTGTGTTTGGAAGCAAATATGATGAGGGATGCAGGATAACCCCAATCGTATAATTTCTTATCCAGCCCATCCTGAAAAATGAGAGGTTGCGCTATTTCTACAATACGAAACTCTTTATAATCAAATACGCCTAGCTCATCTTTCGAGCTTTCAGGATTCCATTTCCGAAGAGAAAGGAGGCAGTTCTTGATATTCTGGCTTGCCCTGTCCTGGGTTGAGCAAACTATGGTAACCTTTAATTCACCTTTCAAAACACTACCTTGCACCGTATGGATAGAAAAAAAATTAATCGAAGTCGCTGCCAGTGACCATCTTCTTATCGACTATGGCATAATCCTTGGCCGCTCTGACTGCTTCAAACGGTATTAAAACATAACTGTTCTGTTTTTTATATTTTGATGTATCAACGTTGTTCGATGGTTTCACGACCAGATATATAAGAGCTCCGCCCTGCATATCCATTACAACATCTGTCGCAAATCCCAACTCTGATCCGTCAGTGAGCATCACTCTCTTATTAGCTAAATTTTTTGCAAGTATTTTTGCCATAGTAATCCCTTAATTAGCCCATTTTTCTCCTTATGATGGGCTTATCTATTATGCTTTTTTCACCTGTAACCTATATAAGACTTCTGTTCCTGTTTTGTCCCGCCTTTGAATTGCTCCTGTAGTTTTTGATAATATTCAACCATATCATCTGCAAGAGCGGGTCTTACTTTCTTAAGGGCTTCATTGAAATGCCGCATTTCAACGATGTCCGTTTCGAAATTTTCCCGAAGAGCCAGCATTACAGCTTCCCTGCACAAAGATTCGATGTCAGAGCCAACATAATTTTCAGTGAGGTCAGCCAGTTCGTCTATATTTACATCTTCGCTAAGGTGTTTCTCTTTCAGGTTCTTAAGATGGATATTGAAAATACTGACTCTTCCTGCTTTGCCCGGTGGTCCAATAAAAACGAGCCTGTCAAACCTGCCAGAACGGATCAGGGCAGGGTCAATTATCTCAGGCCTGTTAGTTGCAGCGATAACAACAACACTCTTGAGGGCTTCTATTCCGTCAAGCTCCGTGAGTAATTGGTTTATGACCCTTTCTGAAGTTTTTGAACCAAATTCTGTGCCGCGGATGGGGGCGATAGCATCCAGTTCATCCAGGAAAATTATTGATGGTGAGACCTGGCGTGCTTTCTTGAAGAGCTCGCGTATCGCTTTTTCGGATTCTCCGACCCATTTGGACAAAAGCTGCGGACCTCTGATGCTTATGAAATTAGCAGAACTTTCAGTCGCTACTGCTTTTGCAAGTAATGTTTTTCCAGTTCCGGGCGGGCCATAAAGAAGTATTCCCCTTGGCGGGCGAATACTCATTTTTTCGAATTTTTCGGGGAATTTAAGTGGCCATTCAACGGCCTCTATTAGCTCTTGCCTTGCGTCTTCAAGCCCACCAATATCATCCCATTTGACATTGGGCACTTCTATCATGACTTCCCGCATTGCAGATGGTTCTACTTCTTTTAGCGCTTCTTCGAAATCGTTCCCGGTTACCTCCATACTTTCAAGAATTTCACGGGGTACGATCTCATCAAGTTTTATCTTCGGGAGATATCTCCTCAGCGCTTTCATGGCCGCTTCCTTGGCAAGCGCGGAAATATCAGCCCCTACAAATCCATGCGTCCTTTGCGATATGTAATCAAGCTTGACTTCTTTTGAAAGCGGCATACCTCTTGTATGGATCTGGAATATCTCAAGCCTGTCTTTTTGGTCAGGCACTCCTATCTCTATCTCCCGATCAAACCTCCCCGGTCTTCGCAAAGCAGGATCAATCGCATCCACCCGATTTGTTGCTCCGATCACGACCACCTGGCCTCTTTCCTCCAGCCCGTCCATCATTGTAAGTAGCTGCGCTACAACGCGCCGCTCAACTTCACCAGTCACTTCTTCCCTTTTAGGGGCGATGGAGTCCAGTTCATCTATGAATATAATTGAGGGCGCCGCCTTGTTGGCCTGCTCGAATAACTCGCGGAGCCGCTGTTCGCTCTCCCCGTAATATTTGCTCATGATCTCAGGGCCTGCTATAGAGAAGAAATTTGCTCCTGATTCATTTGCCACAGCCTTTGCAATGAGAGTTTTTCCGGTTCCGGGAGGACCATGCATCAAAACACCCTTGGGAGGCTCGATGCCCAGCCTTTCAAATACTTCAGGATGTTTCATTGGAAGTTCAATCATCTCACGCAGACGCTGGATTTCATCACTCAATCCTCCAATATCTTCGTATGTGATACCGGTACCTGTAACATCAAGAACGACAGGTTTCTCCCTGAGTTTTATATCCGTTTTGTCTGTTATCAGGATGATACCTTCGGGTTCGGCTTCTATTGCTATTAAAGGTATTTCCTGCCCTGTTACTACCCTGCCCAGAAATGGATGCGTCATCGTACTCATCACAGGAATAATATCCCCTTTGTTGATAGGGCGTTTCATGATCTGGCGTTTTATTATGTCTTCCGCATCCCCCTGGAATTTTATAGGTGTGCCTTCTGAAGGCGCAAGCACTACCTTTTCTGCAGGATTTATTTTGGCTTTTCGTATTTTGATCGTATCGCCTATGCTAACGCCAGCATTCTGCCTTATAAAGCCGTCTATCCGGATGATATTTTCTTCCCAATCATTCCTATCCGCACGCCAGACTTTTGCTGCCGTTATTTTTTTCCCTTCGATCTCTATAATGTCTCCGGGTATTAGCTGCAAAAGCATCAAAGTATGCGGGTCAAGCCGCGCTATTCCTCTTCCCGAATCATTCGGATAGGCTTTTGCGACCGTGAGCTGTTTTCCGTCTTTTTCGTTCATTCTTATATCCCCTCAGATATATTCCTTCGTTGATATTATTTGATATTATAGCAGGTCATCTAATTGTATCTCGTGGATAAAAATATATGCCATATATTTTCAATTAACCGTAATATCTAATTATAGTTAGATTAAATTATTAAATATTAAAAAAATTAATATATAAAAAAATATAAGCTGTTCCTTGAAACAATTCCTATTCTTCCATATCCTTCCAGGGTGGCAATATAGATGTTACGACCCGCAGAATAATGAACGGGAGAGTAATAATTATTAACGCCGGCAGGACACCTTCCTGGCTGAAGAAAACAGGAACATAAGTAAGTGTCCCTACAAGGCTCTTGGAAATTTCCTGGCCTCCGATAACCACGTTCCATCTCATGGCAAATACACCGATAACCACGAAAACTGATGAGATGGAAATCATTATCAATTTCAGGGTATCGCGTTTTTTCATCAGGCTTACAAGAAGCAGAAGCACAAACGGAATGAATATGCCCATGAACAATTGTACCCACCAGAAAGTAAATCCTATCTTATCCGCAAGGAGCCTGTTAATTATGTCAATATCTTCCCTGGATGCATATTTCATGCTAATTATCTCAAGTAATTCAAGTGTAACATCAAGGATCAAGAAAATCCAGAGATAATGTGCCAGTGATTGCAGGCAGTTATGGTCAATGGCATGTTTGCGAAGCTTCATCGAGACAATATATATCAAGATCAATAGCGCTATCCCGGATACTATGGCTGACATAAGGAATATGATGGGCATCAGCGGAGTTGACCACCATGGATTTGCCTTGATACCGCCAAAAATAAAGCCTACATAACCATGCAGGAATGCAGCTGACGGGATACCGATTATTGCAAGTTTCTTCGCAAATTTTTCATCGTCATGTAATGCTTTTTCAGAAATATCAAATGAAAACAGCGCAAGGCTTGAATATAATAATTCTTTCCATCCATGTGAACTAAGAGCCGTTTTCACAATATCTTCCCTGAATGAAAGCCATATTTCCAGAACTACGATGGTCAGATAAAATGAAAATATGTAGCCAAAACCTGACATCGCAGATGTAACGTGTGGAGTAAACATGATTTCAATGCCACGTTCCGGACGTCCGAGATGAACGAGTAAAGGCAGCATAGCAACACACAGGAATGACAATGCTGTAAGAAGGGCAAATCTTGCAACGGGCTTAATCTCTTTCTTACCAAAAACATGGTATAATGATGAAGCAATGAAAGCACCAGCAACAAGACCAGTGATATATGGATACAATACAATTAATATACTCCACTGTATTTCAGATTCATTGGGGTAAACATAACCCCATATCAGATTCTCAAGCATTATTTCACTTCCCGGTCTAAACCTACATAAAACACCTTGGGTTTTGTACCAAGATCGGGTTTAAGAAGATTTATTCTTTCCACATCTATTATTTTCTTGACTTCACTATTTTCATCATTCAGGTCCCCGAATTTACGTGCTCCAGTAGGACATGCCTGTACGCATGCAGGTAAAAGTCCTTTGGTGATCCTGTGATAACACCATGTACATTTGTCAGCAGTCCCCTTCTCAGTATTGAAGTACCTGGCTCCATAAGGACATCCCTGTATGCAATACCTGCAACCGATACAATAGTTAAAATCAACCAGAACTACACCATCTTTTGTTTCATATGTTGCCCCTACTGGACAAACCTGGACGCATGGGGCATTATCACAATGATTGCATAATTTGGGTACATAGAATGCTTTATTGAGCTCTTCAGCAGGTATGTCATCCACGAATCCATCAATTCCCCCATTTGGTGAATCGATTACTATCTCTTCTTCTCTTGTATCAGGAGTGGTTTTTTTTATTCGATATCTTTCGACCCAAGTCCTATAAACTTCTTCATCAAATGGCACCTTGTTTTCCAACTTGCAGGCATTGGCGCATCTGCCGCATCCGATACATTTGGTTGTATCAACAACATAACCCCAGAAGTGTTTCTCCCAATCATATCCTTGCACAGGAGAGTTTTCAGCTGCAACAGTATTACCGATCATTGATTCTATAATCGTAGTCCCAGCAACTGCCCCTATTATGACTTTGCATCCAATCTTATTAAAATTTCGTCTTGTTATATCCATATTCTTCCTCCTTTATATGAACCAGGGCTTATGCGGGTTATGACAATATACGCATCTTAGATCTTGTCCATGTGTCTCTGGATCGATCTGTGGGAAGTTTTCAGGTCTTGCTATTCGCTTAAAGTGGCACCCACCGCAATATTCACGTGAGTCATCAGCAGGTGTTAAAGTTTCTCTTGCGTTAAGGACATGTTTTTCAGCAGGACCATGACATGTTTCACAATTTACGGTCTTATGTCTATCCGTAACCCATACGTCGTAAATAATTTTATGGCAATTTTCATCTGAGCAACTTGCGGAACCGGAATAATTTATTGGAAGGCTTCGTAGTTCGTTTACAGAATCACCTCTGTACCATCCATATTGCCCAAAAGAGCCAGGAACTAAAATTGACCTCACGATAATAAAAACTATTATTACAAGAGCTAATAATGTAAAAGCTCTTTTTAGATGTGGCTGCATTACTTTTTCACCTTTCCATCGCTGGGTATCTTATCATTCGTTTTTTACCCTTATTTTTTTCTCAGCA
>JAPZAP010000012.1 GCA_027460585.1 Candidatus Methanoperedens sp.
ATTATAAGAATTGATCAAATATCCAATGGATTCATGGATTACTATTGAAATAATAATCATATCAGTACTGATTGTATTTTCTGCCTTTTTCTCGCTTTCGGAGACAGCACTTCTTTCGGTGGGTAAGATAAGGATAAGGCATCTTTCGGAAACAGGGAATAAAAACGCAAAACTTGTCTCCAAATTACTTGAAAACCCGGAACAGTTCCTTACAGCTATCCTGGTAGGCAATAATATCGTCAATATTACGGCTTCTGTCCTGGCAACCGATGCAGCGTTGCGGTATTTTGAACATTCGGGGATTGCGATAGCGACAGGCGTAATGACCCTGTTTATTCTTATATTCGGTGAGATTTTTCCAAAAACGCTTGCATCGAGGAACCCTGAATATATAGCCATGCTTATTGCAAACCCGATACTGATTTTTATTGATATCCTGAGACCCGTTGTCTGGTTCTTTACAAGTATTGTCAATTTCCTTATAGCGCTTACCGGAGGAAAGGAGCGGGTAAAACACCCTTTCGTTACAGAGGAATTGATCAAGATGATGGTGAAGGTCGGTGAAAAGGAGGGAACTATTGAAAAACACGAGAGGGAGCTGATACACAAAGTCTTTGAATTTACCAACGGCAAGGCCCACGGCGTCATGACGCCCAGGGAAAAAATCGTATGTATCGAGGAATCGGAGACACTCGATATCGCGCTGGATTTGATTAATAAGTCCGGGCATTCAAGATTGCCTGTGTACAGGGGGGATTTTGATAATATGGTTGGGATGATTTATGCAAAGGATTTGCTGAAATTCAGGGATTATGAACTCGGGAAGATCAAGGTATTCCAGATTTTGCGCCCGCTTCTGGTTGTGAAGGCTGGAAGAGAGATATCTGTAATCCTGAAGGAATTACAGCAAAAGAAAATGAATATTTCAGTTGTGGTGGATAATAACATGAAGGTTATCGGGCTGGTATCTATCGAGGATATACTGGAGGAGCTTGTGGGGGAGATTTATGATGAATATGATGTGGAACCCAGGCCGGAATTAAAGCCTGAAGGGTAGCGGTTCAAGGAAATATCTTCTGTTGAAGAACTGCTGGATGAGATATGGCCCGGTGGTTATCCTTTTTATAACTCCTGCCATGCTTTGTCTTCTTCTGCCCTTAGCCACTCCTTTTTAAGGGAAGATTCACTTAGAAGCGCACATCTTCTTCCCTCAAGGAATTTCATCTCATCCATGTCTTTGTCAGCATGTTTTTTATCAATGCTTCCGAAAAGAGCTAAGAGCCCTCTTTTTGTTTTTCTATCTTTGTGATTGGTCTCATTGTTTTCCATCATGGTCTTAATACAGATACGAAGTCAAGATATATAATAGTGGCATCGTCGATAGAACCGCGTGCAGTAACCCGCCCGAAAGGGCGGCGCCGTGCATTGAAAAAGAAACCGCAGATGAACGCGGATAAACGCAGATTTATTGCCACCACTTCATACTCTCCCTGAACTTCGCCGTCCTCTCCTCCGTCTCCGGTTTCCTGAACACATACAGATGCTCATGCCCTATCAGGTAAAAATCGTACTTTTTCCCGAACCACTTCTCCCTCGTGCTTTTCATCTTCCACTGGAGCTTGATGATATCCTCCCTCAAAATGAACCCGGCTTCAAGAAAGCACATCAGCACCCGCGGCGTGATGGGCACGAAATGTTTGCTGCGCCGCGAATCACCCATGAGGATGGCGCAGTGTTTCCCGGGCTTGAGGACACGCATGCACTCCTGTGCGACCCTGCTCATTTCAGCGGCAAACTCCGCGATGCTGTGCACGCTCGAAAGGTCGCCCTCGCGGTTGTGCGAGTATGGGATGATGCTGGCATAGGGAGGATGGGTGGCGATGAGGTCGATGGACTCGCTCTCTATCAGGTCAAGCGACCGCGCATCCCCGACATACGTCTTAATCTCCGGCGCCTGGTAGTCAGCATCCAGCGGCGTATAAGCAAAATCCAGCCTGTTGCGCGCCACCATGACGGCATCGGGATTTATGTCCACGCCCACGGCGCGCCGTCCCAGAAGCTTGCATTCCACAAGCGTCGTGCCGCTTCCAGCCATCTGGTCAAGCACCAAATCCCCCGGCGCCGTGTAGCGCAAAATGAGGTTGCGCGGGATGTAGGGCGACCAGTTGCCTCTGTAATTTCCGACGTGGGTAGCCCAGTCGCCGCGGTCGGGGAAGCTCCAGACCGTGGTGGTTTCGGGGGTGAAGGTGGAGGGGGCGAATTTTTTAATTTTGAGATGTGCGTTTAGGGGAACTTTCACATTATTTATAACAACATGGTCGTGTTTTTTTAAAAATTTTAAATAATCTTTATGAGTTATTTCTTCCATTGAGGTGCAATGCGGCTTTTGTTCTGGCTCAGAATTTGAATCTTTTGTTTGCATTTCAACCTTGAATTTTACTGGTTGTTAATATTTGTTTTCATTTACATATCTACTTGTAATTAAAATGTAATCAAAGTGTAATTATTTATACCTCTTTAATCTATATAACTCTTACAGGTTAGGTGATTAGATTGAAGATTAACGATTTAGTAAATCTGTTACGCGAAGCGTCTAAAGATTGTGAAAATAGGCAGATGTTTCTTCCAATTGAAGTCGTAAATATCATCAATGGAAAAAAACAAGAAAAATCTTGGGAAAAAATCAGTATGAGAAAAGTAATGTATTATCTTGCTGATATGCTTGAGGAGTAATAGATTATGAAAAGGTTTGGTAAAAATAAGTGCCCAAAATGTGGTTTCGGATCATTTGATACTGAGCCAAATCAATATCAAATCTTGGAATTTGATGGGAAATTTGAAGAAATCAAAACTGAAGGAATTAATAAAAAGAATTTACGAGTATTCTGTCGTAATTGTGGTAGTGAAATTGATGAGCAGGAATCCATTCTACAAGGGAAAGTTATTTTAAAAAATCAATAAAATGTTGATTTATATTATGTGCTAATATCTTCTTCAATATACCATAGCTCTCTGCGGTTTGGATTATACTTTTTATGTTTTTTATTATCTTCGCTGGTATATCGTGGAGATGGAGGGTTTTGTATAGCACTCCAGCATATTTTGTCTATTTCCAAATTGCTAGATAACACGCACCTGATCCAGCCTTGAAAAAAAAGGTATTTTGGGTCAAACTTACTTTCATGAATGTATCCAGTGCCTTGCTCTGCGATAAATAGCTGTGCTAAATACATATCATAATCTAGTGGCTTTAATGGTTTTGGAAATGAAATATCTTTAACTGATTCAAATAATATTTCTGGGTCCTCACCATAGTAGATTTTATCAAAAAGTAAAAGAAGTGTCTTTTTGAGTTCTGGTCTTACTTGTTTTTTGAGTTCCAAATCTATTAATATCCTCAAATGATTAGGCATAAACTCTTTTTTGCCAGGTTCTTTAGCCCATATCTGGATATTGGTTTTTACATCATATTTTCTTTTTACATTCCGTCCCACTTTTTCTGGCCTTTTTATATAAATCGCAGTCCCGTCTATAGATTCATAAATATCCTTAGATGAACCAATTTCAAGATTCTTTACAACCTCTAAAAGTGTTCCCATTTTCATACTATGTGAAAATATATTTCTAATGAATAAATATAACTACAAATTAATTACAATTATTTTGTAACTAAGTTTAAACCACTTTGTAACCTAAATCAAGCCGATGAACGATTGGGATTTAATCAGCTTTGTAAAATCAAGTGACAAGAGGCTTCGTATTTTGTCAATGCTAAAGAATTCAGTAAGCACCCCAAGCGATATTTCATTAAAATTAAGCATTCCAATTAGTCACGTAAGCAGCACATTGAGCGAACTAATGGAAAATAAAATAGTAATTTGCTTAACACCTGAAAGACGAAAAACAAAGCTGTATAAAATAACTGACAAGGGCGTGAAGGTTTTATCCAAAATTGATGAGATTACAGGGGGAAACATAAGTGAAGAATGAAACTTCACAAATACAATTGCCTTCTGAAATCCTCTTAGAGAAGCCTAATAAAAATATTATCGTTCCTACATTTGTTAAATGGGCTGGTGGAAAAACACAACTTTTAAGTCAATTCGAAAAATTTTTCCCACCGCAGTTTAATAGATATTATGAACCTTTTTTAGGAAGCGGCGCCGTATTTTTTTATCTAAAAAACTTATACCCTGAAAAAGAGTTCTTTCTTTCAGATAATAACCCTGAACTTATAAATTGTTATGAATTTGTAAAAAATGATTTGGAAGGTTTGTTAGAACTATTAAGAGAATACAGGTCAAAACATAGCAAAGAATATTATTATACACAGCGAAACATGGATACAAATAATTTATCAAAAATCGAATCGGCAGCACGTTTCATCTATTTGAATAAAACATGTTTTAACGGTCTATTTCGCGTGAACTCTAAGGGGAAATTTAATGTGCCAATAGGAAGCTACAAGAATCCATCTATTTTTAAAGAAAAAGACATTATAGAGGCTCATAAACTACTCCAAGATGTTACGCTCAAAACAATGCTTTTCGAGGAGATCATAAACTTCGCGTTGCCAGACGATTTCATTTATTTCGACCCTCCTTATTATCCGCTCTCTCCAACTTCCAGCTTCACAAGCTATACAAGCACATCATTTTCAGAAAAAGACCAACAACGATTGGCAAAAGTTTATCACCAACTCGATAAAAAAGGTTGCCTCCTCATGCTTAGCAATAGCTATTCGAACTTCATTTTGGAATTGTATAGTGATTATAGAATTGAGAAAGTCAGCGCAAAGAGGATGATAAATTGCAATGGTAATGGAAGAGGAGCAATAGCAGAAGCAGTTATTTTAAATTATTAAAATTTTATTTAAATGGTACTATTATGAAATATATTCAATTTTATCAAAGAAACAAAATATCTGAAAAGGACGTTTTCGATTCATTAATTAACAGCTTAAAGTCATCGATTAAAGTATGGGAATATTTCATTAATTGGGATAAGGTAAATAGGAATATTAAAGATGTTAATATAGAATTAAATTTGCTTAATTCATTAATTGGTTCATCAAATCTGGAAGAAGATTTTATAAGTCTAATAAAAAAATATCCCAATACTGTAAAAGTTATTCCGTTTTTATTAGCAGTAAGAGAGACCGAATTTGAAATTCTAAAAGATTACAAAAATCGAGATTTAAGCTATATAAACTTTGATTTTAAACCCCAAAATCAATTAACTGATGAAAATGCAAAAAAATATTTTTTATTTATAGAAAAAAGTGGATTAATAGGACTATTCCATGATAAAAAAATAAAAAATTTTGTTGATTATGTATTTGGTGTGGAAGTAGGGTTAGATTCAAACGGACGAAAAAACAGAGGCGGAACTCTGATGGAAGAACTTGTTGAAGTATTTTTAAAACAAAGTATAGAAAAAAATAATGATTTGGAGTGCATTCCTCAAGCAACCCCGTCATTAATTCAACAACAATGGGATTATGAAGTAAAATTTGAAATATCCGCTCGGAGTTATGATTTTGCTGTATTGAATAAAAAAACAAGGAAATTGTTCTTAATTGAAACTAATTTCTACAATGGTGGTGGGTCAAAATTAAAATCGGTTTGCGGTGAATTTAAATCCTTATTTAATGAACTTCAAAAACAAAATATAGAACTAATTTGGATTACTGATGGAAAAGGATGGTTAACTACTAAGCGACCATTGGAAGAGACATTTAATAATAATAATTATTTATTCAATATTAGTTTAATTGAAAAAGGAGTTCTCGACGAAATATTTATTGAATAAACATAATAAAATTATAAAAGGGTAGAAAGCGGATTGTGTTGAATTCACTAAACAAACTGCGCCCGATTTCCCTGTCGAACTTGCTCTTCTTCTCATTCGGTAACACCACAAATAATCTCGTCCGCAGACCCGACTTATAAAGGTCATGAAGCCTCCCAAGTCCCTTCGTCACATCCGTAGTATGCTCAACCTCAAAAGCAAACTCAGGCACAAGCGCATCAGTATCGCCTCCAAACCAGAGCACATCAATCAGACCTGCCATATTTACAATCTTCGGATATGAAAAATTGCCAGGATATTCTTTCAGGGTAGCAACATCTTCGAGAGGTCTTTTTAAAAATTTCTTCTTGGCATCGTAAACAGGCGCTGAAGTTTCATAACCGTATATCCTTCCAAGTTCAAGCAGCATCCCCTGCACATCCTCATGCCCTGGATTCGGGTTCTTCTTCGGGTCAAATTCCAGAAAAGGCTTTTCCTCCCTGAGATACCATACCCCGCTTCCTTTTTCTTCCTGATAAAAAATGTTGTATTGCTGAAGTGTCCGCCTCACTGTGTCTTTCCATGTCGGATTTGTTTTCGTTTTCCAGTGCCCTTCAATTTTCGAGTTAATATCATCCAGATGTCCAGTGTTGCCTATTTCCAGAAGCGCTTCCTTTACGACATCTTTCCATGTTAGTTTACTCTCGTTCTTCATTTACTGACTTAAATAAAATTCTTTGATCTTAACAGTTTCGAGTATGAGTTCGTACGAGTTCGTATTAGTCGTTGTTAATTTTGTGCCGTTTTTAATGCTAAGTGGTTGCTTTGGTAACACATCGGCGCCGAGGATTTTATATTTAAATATAGATAAATGTGCGGCGCTTTACACCGCAAAGGACCTGCGTCTTTGAAAACAATTTGGCATCGCATAGCTGAGGGTGAGTCAAAGAAAGGATGAACCACAGAGTACGCAGAGAGCACAGAGAGTTGTTGTTTTTCTCTGTGTCCTCTGTGACCTCTGTGGTTTTTCAATTTTGATGTTGGCTGTTGCATTAGGAACATATCGGCGCCAGGGATTTAATAATTAAAAAGTGATAAATATGCGGCGCTTTTGCAATGCTCTTGTAAAAAGTTATATTAAGGGTGAACATGAATTATAAATAAGACACGGCATGATACTCGAATACATAAATGCGGCGCTGGAAAAAGCGAAATATGAAATAATCGAGGACGAAGAACCCTATTACGGGGAAGTACCTGGACTAAAAGGAGTCTGGGCAACCGGCAAAACCCTTGAAGAATGTAGAAGAAATCTTGCCGATACAATAGAAGGATGGATAATCCTGAGATTGAAAAAAGGGCTTCCTATA
>JAPZAP010000013.1 GCA_027460585.1 Candidatus Methanoperedens sp.
AATTTTTGCCTCTTTTTGTACAGGCCATGCTCTCACACGGGCTACTTCGTTGTTTGCTCTCACACGCGGACTGTATGCAATAGAACCGCGTCTTGGTCTGTGCGGATGTGACATTTTTTTCCTCCTTTGTCTACAATATTTAAATTAATACGTGGGAGTATTTTTACTGCAAGTTGCAAACCTAGAAAGGTCATTGCAAATATGTCTTCACAAATAGATTTTGACTTACACGCATTTGTGGGCATACGAAAATCGCATTGGCCCTGCAATTCATCAAATCCGACTTTGATCGACTTCAACTTGCGTAATATATACGCATCGTACTTTGCGTCTTAAATGAAGAAGTAGTATATAATGATTTGGCCAGAAAATAACTTAGACCGAAAACTATTTTTATATAGAACCTAATTTAAGACTGCTATTATTTTAGGATAGCTTTTATATAATTAATTGTATTTATCAAAATTATGGACGTGAAATATATTGTTCGAAGATAATGAAACGCCAAGCAATATTCCTTTAAGGTTAGGGGAATATATCCGGGTGCTAAAACTGACCAGGAAACCTTCAAGGGAGGAATTCTCGATCATTGCAAAAGTAGCAGGCGCAGGCATACTGTTAGTAGGATTCATAGGATTTATCATTTATATTTTAATAACTGTGATGCCAGGATGGTTCAAATGAATGGTGAATTCCCAGGGATCTTTGTCATCAAGACCACAGCCAACCAGGAAAGGACTGTGGCGAATTTAATCGAAAAAGTGACAAAAAAGGAGCACCTTGGAATTCATGCGGTCCTTGCTCCCGACGAATTAAAAGGATATGTCCTTGTTGAGGCTGCAACTCCCGAAGATGTAGATCAGGTCATCCAGAATGTCCCTCATGCACGAACAATGATCAAAGGCCAGTCCAGCTTTGAGGAAATTTCGCATTTCCTTACACCCAAACTTACAGTCACGGGTATTACTGAAGGATGTATAGTTGAACTGATATCCGGTCCTTTCAAAGGAGAAAAAGCAAGGGTCAAAAGAATTGATTCAACTCATGAAGAGATCACAGTCGAACTTTTCGAGGCGATGGTTCCCATCCCGGTCACAGTTCGAGGCGATAATGTCCGAATATTAAAAAGAGAAGATGATGATAAATAATATTAACTGGAGATACTAAAAATGGTAAGCGTTGTAGAAGCATTGGTTTCCGGCGGTTCAGCATCCGCAGGTCCGCCACTTGGCCCATCACTTGGTCCGCTTGGCGTGAATGTAAAAGCGATCATAGACAAAATAAATGAACAGACAGCTGCCTTCAAGGGAATGCAGGTTCCGGTCAAAGTAATTGTTGATGACAAGAAACAATTCACAATAACCGTAGGTACACCACCGACATCAGCCCTCATAATAAAAGAGGCTGGCATCGAAAAAGGCTCAGGGACACCAAATACCCAGACAGTTGGCAATATCACGGTCAAACAGGCAGTGAAAATAGCCCGCATGAAAAAGAGCGATACTCTTGCAAGATCATTGAAAAATGCAGTAAAAGAAGTCGTCGGTTCATGTGTTCCACTGGGTGTGACCTTTGAAGGTCTCAAACCCAAGGAAGC
>JAPZAP010000014.1 GCA_027460585.1 Candidatus Methanoperedens sp.
CAATCAAAAGAATCTTTTTCCAGAGCTACCAATGTATTTTCTTCAGGAAACACAAATCATCATTTTTCAGACGTTTGTCGGAAGATTATAGATCAATTTATCTCGATTATTTTTGCTAATTGACACTTGACAAGACACTAGTATGAAATCCTGTAAATCTTTCCGGCATTGTCATCGCTCACAAATAACGAGCCGTCCCCAGCAACGATAATATCCACAGGTCTTCCAAGCACATTGCTATCCTTCAGCCAGCCAGTTGCAAAATCTGTAACCGTAAAATTCTTCATGTCAATGCTGACTATCTTATAACCTGTTGGTACATTCCGATTCCATGAACCGTGATAAGCAACGAAAAGATCACCCCTGTATTCCTGCGGGAAACTGTTGCCATAATAAAAGGCAAGTCCCAGGGGCGCTGAGTGCGCCTGGAGATCTATAAAGCTTGGCATCTCAAACGGCTCCATGCATGGATTCCTGACATATACATTTTTGTCAAAATCGGTATCGTGAATATTCTTTCCATAGCAGATCGGCCAACCATAGTTATTTCCATCTTCTATGATATTTATCTCATCAGGGGGTATATCATCTCCCAGCATGTCCCGTCCGTTATCTGTTGCGTACATCACCCCCGTTTCCGGCTGGAAGACGAACCCAACGGAATTTCTCAATCCTTTTGCATAGACTCTGCAGCCAGTCCCATCCAGATTGCATTTCAGGATTGCAGCCCTTCTTTCATCCTGCTCGATGCAGACATTACATGATGAACCAATGCTCAGGTAGAGGCTGTTATTATGAATTTTTACAGTCCTTGTGAAATGACCGCCTGTAGGGAGATTGTCGATCAGGACTTCGAACGTATTCATATCAGCATGCAGGTCATTTCCGCTTTCCTTTACACGTATTACCCTGTTCTCTTCTGCAATATAGAACCAGCCGTCAAAATAATCGATCCCGTGCGGATTATTTAGTTTATCAATGAATGTCACAACTTCATCTGCTTTTTTATCGTCGTTCTTATCTGGAAGTGCAACGACCTTTCCCGTATTCGGTATTGTAACGAACAATACATTATCCCTTAACAACATCATTCTCGGGCCGGAATTCGGGCCCGGATATGAAATAGAACTACCATCAAGGGTCTCTGCAAAAACATCGATGTTAAAACCTCCGGGAAGGTTGATGCCATCAAGAGAACCGGATTTTACAGAAGGTTTGATGCCATAGAACGATGCCAAGATTATGATTATCAATAACAATGTGATTGCAATAAACACAATTTTTTTATTCATAAAACCTCCCCATTTTCGAGTATCAAAAAAATAAATAATAACCAAATAATTTCAGACGCAACAACTGTCTTCTTCCACATCCACCTTTATTGCTCCTCCATCGATTTTAACAGGGTATGATCTAATGTCGCATACCCGTATATGTGTCATCAGCATGGCGATATACTGAAAATGTTTTAACGTCCTTTCCGGAAGTTTTTCATTTCCAGGATCCAGTGGAACAGGTATGCTCAATGCCTCTCCTGTGGTTATATCGAACTGTACATTGTGCATCGGGCAGGTGAGTATATATCCTTCTAAAGTTCCCATATCCAGGGGAGCGTTCGTATGCCCGCATCGCCTGTTAAGAGCGAATATTTTTCCATCATAGTTGCAAAGGACGATCTCTTTTCCCCCTGCTTCTACTGCTTTCATCCCTCCGGTCGCTATTTCTTCCAATCTTGCCGCTTCAAAGAACATTTTAACCTCTTTTGATTTCGTTGAAAGGTATTTGCCGTAATTCATCGGGATTCGTTACATCCTTATGAACATAGAGGCCACACCAGCATCGTTTCATCGCATCATAATGCTCCCTGTGGAAAGGGATGCACGGGCAGACTATCTTCATGTTATCCTCGCGTTTCTTCGTGATCCCCTGGCATGGACAATAAGGGATGCCATGCTTTTGTTCCAGTTTTACCTCCTGCTCAAGGAGGAAATCCACCAGATCTTCATCCGGGGAAAACTTATAGCCAAGAGGGTCGATCACCTTTTGAAACAAATACCTTAATGCTCTTTTCCTTGATTCGGGATTCATTTCTTTCCACCTTTATTCAATAATTCCTGGTACCTTTCAGGATTGTATCCGACTACTACCTCTTTTCCGATAATTACAAAGGGAAATGTGGTGTTGCTGGTATGCTTTAACATATCTTCCAGTATTTTTTCCTGTTCTTCGTCATCCGCAAGATCATAGTCCACAAAATCAAACTTTACATTACGCTCTTTAAAAAATTGTTTCGTTTTCCGGCACCATGGACAGGTACTGAGGGTGTACATGAATACCTTCATTTTTCCTCCTGCACTTTCACGAAAATCTTTCCATCAGATACCTTGAAATCGTACAGTTGTAATTTGATCTCTGTCGCATCCAAAAATTCACCTGTCCTGATATCATATTTCCAGTCATGGCAGGGACATTTCAATGTATGATCTTCCAGGACGCCCGATGCCAGTGAACATGCCATGTGCGCGCATTTATCTGAGAGGGCATAGATATGTCCCAAACTTTTTATTAGCAGGACCTGTAACCCTTTCGGATAAACTGCAACCATGCCTTCATCAGGCAATTTGCTTTCATCAATTGCATAAACCCATTCCGGTTTCATTTATTGCTCCCAGATATATATTCACAATTAAACTATATATTTCTATTCTTTATGCTTTTTCTGTAGCAATGCAATCAGAGCAGAATTCAGGTTTACCGGGGCGGTCAAAAAGTTTGGTGTTAAGGGCTATCATAAAATATTTGAAAATAAAAAACCGCAGATAAACGCCGAAAAACGCAGATTTATGATAGCGTATTTACGATATATAATTTGTAACACCAAAAGATTTTACACTCACTATTTACCGAAAAACATTTATCAAATGCCGTTAAGTAATAATTGGGAGGTTATTTATGAAATTATTGATCTTATCATTGCTAATGATCGCAGTCCTTGCTATCTCAGGATGTACGGAGAAAACCAATAGCAACATATCTATGATCCAGATCCGGAGCACTAATGTAGAAATAACAAGCCAGAACCTGGCATATCCGGCTTATTTTGCGCAACCGGCAGAAGCTGGAAAAAAACCAGCTATCGTGCTGATTCATTCTTTCAACGGACTTGAACCCGGTTATCGAACTCTCACGGATAACCTGGCTAAAGAAGGTTATATTGTACTAGCCCCGGAATGGCAGACGTTTAACAAATCGCCTCCTGATGAGGTGCTGCAGGGGCTCATAAAGGACTCGATAGCATACCTGAAAACAAACCCGGATGTTGATGTAAACCGTCTTGGGTTAACGGGATTCTGCGCAGGCGGAAGGTATACAATGCTTTTCCTGCCGCAAATGCCTGAGTTCAGGTCAGGGGTCGCATTTTACGGCTTTCCTTATTCCGGAGGATTTGCGAACCAGACGAAGCCTGTCGATTATATTGCGCAGTTAAAGGCGCCAATGCTGATGATACACGGGACTTATGACCAGGCAAGTCCGGTCGCAGACATATATCGCTATGCTACAGAGCTGAATGCTTCAGGCAAATACTTTGAACTCAAGGTGTACGAGGGCAAGCCTCATGGTTTCATGATCGAAAATGGACAACTCTCAGACAGTTTCGAAGCGAAGGATGCTTTCAGGGAGATGGTGACTTTCTTTAACCGCACTCTGCGTAATTGATTATGGACGACCTCACTAAAGTATCATTCACCAATCTGGAGAAAATCATCTATCCTGCCCTGGATTTGAAAAAATCCCGGGTTATCGACTACTATATCAGGATCGCCCCGCTGATGTTAGGATTACTGAAGAACAGGATCATAGTCATGAACAGGTACCCTGATGGCGTTGATAAAGAAGGGTTCTATGAAAAAGATGCTCCGGCAGGCATTCCGCCCTGGGTTGAAACTTTCAAAACATACTCAGAAACAGCACAGCGGGAAATCGATTATGTTGTATGCAATGATCTTGACACCCTTATCTGGATGGCGAACCTGGCCGCACTTGAGATAAACATCACTCTTTCAACATTTGATAATTATGATACACCTGACCTTGTGTTATTTGATATAGATCCCGAACCTCCCTGTTCCTTTGATGATGTCATGGATATCGCTTTGTTGCTGAAAGAAAAACTGGATGAACTGAACTTGCGGTCATTTGTCAAAACATCGGGCAAAAAAGGTCTGCATGTTGTCCTTCCCATTATCAGCAATTATAATTTCAGGCAAACAAGGGAATTCGTTCATCAATTCGGAAAATTCCTTGCAGGAGAGTCTGACATAGTTGTATCGGAATTCAGGAACTCCAGGGATCCCGGAACTATTTTTATAGATTACCTGCAAAATACACGGGGAAAGACCATGATCGCTCCCTATAGCCTCAGGGCACAACCGAAAGCGCCGGTATCTACACCACTGGAATGGAAGGAACTTAAGAAAGGATTAAGACCTGAGGAGTTCAACATATTTACTGTCATAAAAAGGAAGAACGATCCGTGGGAGGGGTTAATGGACAATAGACAATCACTGGAAGTGGAATAAAATGGAAAAGGATAAAGACGGCGCCAAACCATCGCAAAGGCCTATCTGGAGCGGGAGTATAACTATCGGGTTGGTAAATGTACCGGTCAAGCTTTATACAATGATCCGTGACCAGGCATTTTCGTTCAGGCTTCTGCATAAAGATGATGGGCAGCCATTGAAATATGAAAGGGTTTGCATTAAGGATGATAAGGTCGTGGATTGGGCTGATACGGTAAAAGGATACGAGATACGAAAGGACGAGTTCCTGGTTTTCAAGAAGGAGGAACTGGATGCCATAAGACCGGAATCCGATACCCGGATAAGGCTGGATAAATTCGTCAGCCTGCTCTCCATAGATCCCGTATATTTTGATAAGTCATATATCCTCGTCCCTGACAGGAGCGAAGACGCCTACAGTCTCATGAAGACAATAATTGCGCAACTGGGAAAAGCAGGAATGGGAAAGGTCACTATGAGGACGAAGGAATATCCAGTCGTCGTATATGAATACAGGGGCGCCCTGATCCTGACAACCCTGCGTTATGCAAACGAGGTTGTGGATCCCGGAGGGATGGAAGAGCTTTCACAACTCAAAAAGCCTGGAAAAAACGAGATGGAACTGGCTGAGAAGATCATTAAAGACCTGTCAGGGGAATTTGATATAAGAGAATACAGGGATGGTTACAGGGAGAAGATGGAAAAGCTCATAGAGACGAAGATGAAGGGTGAGGTAGTCGTGGCGCAGGTACCAAAGAAAGAGGAAGTCAAGGAATTGATGGTGGCACTACAGGAAACCATAAAACGCCTGAAGAAATGAAACTGTATAAACCGATGCTTGCGAGGTCGGCAGAAGCCCCGTTTTCTTCCGGGGACTGGATATTTGAAGTAAAATGGGATGGCATAAGGGGGATCAGTTACGTGAAGGATGAACTCAGTATCAGGAGCCGGAACCAGAAGGAACTGATTGGTAATTTCCCGGAACTTTCTGAACTGAAAAACCTGGCCAGGGATATGGTACTGGACGGGGAGATAATTGTC
>JAPZAP010000015.1 GCA_027460585.1 Candidatus Methanoperedens sp.
ACATTATTGAGATGATCAGCAGGACAAGTGAGATTTCCATGGATTTCTCCAGAAAGCATCTCATGAACAAAAGGATTATGTTTGCATGTGTGATTTTAGAATTGTGAGAATCGCAGTAACCAAACTTGAAGAGAAATCTGAAGGAATTCCCGAATTATTCCGGCGCTTCGGTCATGAAGCAGTTATAATATCAACGATGCGAGCAGCCGACCCTTCTGACATTGAGCCCCTGGTGAGATTATGTGATATGATCTCAAAAGGTAAGATAGATATCCTGATTTTTACAAGTTCACTTGGTGTTGAGAAGTTATTTGGAAGGATTTTCCCGGATAAAAAAATCCGGATCGTGAGCGTGGGACCTAAGACAGCAAAGAAAGTAGAAGAATTTGGATCAAAAAGCGAAGTTATTGAAAAATTCTCATCAGAAAATTTTGCGGATTATCTTGGGGATATTGCCGGAAAGACGATCGGCATCGCGCGCGCCGAGGTTCCAAACCTTGAATTGATATTATCACTGGAATCAAAAGGCGCAGTAGTCGTTGAAGCTCCAGCATACAGGTTGGAGCCGGCAGGAAACAGTATTCTCAAAGTCCTGGACAATGTGGACGCAGTCATCTTTACGAGTGCTAAATCCTTTGAGCTTTCGGGTTTTGGGAAAGTGAATGCTAAGAAGACAAAGGTAATTGCGATCGGTGAAAAAACTGCTGTTGCTATGCGAAAACTGGGAATACGGCCTGATCTTGTGGGGAATGGGACGATCGAGGATTGTTTATTAGCTTTGGCCTGATGAGGATTTTGGAGACTTTTATATTTCTTCTTGAAAAAGGCACAATCCTGTATTCCAGTGATTTCGACAATTTTATTAGACACGGATTTCGCGGATTTACACGGATTAATGCCATTGCGATCGAAATCCGTGTAAATCTGTGTTAATCCGTGTCTAAAACTTGAAATTAATGCAGTGTCGGGCGCATAGATGCTCCCTAAAATTATTCAAGGAAATAGTAACCGCATGGTTCATGCGCCTTTTCATACTTTGACCTTGGATATTTCCTGCACTGGGGAGGGCGCAGATTATGAATTGTGCATAATGACATATTAGAACCCGAGTCATCAAATTTCAGGAACGGGCACTTATATAAAAACATACAGCATGAACCACACCGTTTGCATTCACCTGCCCTTTTTTCATCTACAGGCATTATAAGACTTGTAGCCGCCCTTTTGATTTTGCCTGACAACGTTTTCATTTCATGCTTTTATTTTCTTCAAACCATATAAATATTGTTATTTTCCTGTCTTTTGTTTAGTTTGATCCTAATTCCGTACCATGTTTTATCGAGATTGTCGGAAAAGTGTCTAACTTCTACCATTATCACTACTTGATAATGGCCAAAAAGTCTAATGTCATCCAGGTAAAACAGTTAATAATGATAAAAGATTTAGAGAGAATCATGTGTGGTTATAAACCACGGAAACATTTCTATAATTTATATTCTCTTCTTCGGACATTCGCAGTCTTTAGACTATATATCGCACAGCTATGGAGAAAATCCTTTCAGTTCAATATGAGCCCTTCATACAACCAATCAACATTTGCAAGAGCTAATCAAAAGGATTCTGTGAAGTGATTTTTTTCACTAAAAAATCCATATTAATCCATTATTTTCCTCAATATACCAGAATTCCTTTCACTTTTCATCACGTTTTTATAGCATACGCTCTCATATCAGGTTCTTAAACAAAGAACATCAATAAAGGCCGAACATGATAACTAAAGGTGCAAATAAAGTGATGGAGTGCTATGACGTAAAAGCCGGGGAGAAAGTGCTGATCATCGTAGATACCCAAACTCCTTGTTCAATAGGCAGCGGATTATTCGAGGCAGCCAGGAACATCGGCTGTGAGGCAATGATACTTACAATGCTTCCACGGTCTCGCCACGGGGAAGAAATCCCGGAACCAGTCGCCCAGGCTATGAAAAGCTCTGATGTCGTAATTGCCCCTACGACCTTTTCCCTTACACATACGCAGGCAAGAATAAACGCTTGCAAAGCAGGAGCAAGAGTCGCTTCCATGCCCGGAATCACCGAGAACATGATGGCCAGCGGCGGAATGACCGCGAATTATGACAGGATCAATGAAATCGCCATCGACCTGAACAAAAGACTTGAGAACGCAGGAAAAATAAGAGTTGTGACAGATTCAGGCACAGATATTACATTTGACCTTGAAGGATGCAAATGGTATATGGATACGGGAATATGCCGTGAACCAGGATGCAGCAGCAATCTTCCAGCCGGGGAATTGTACATAGCCCCCAAAGATGCAAACGGTGTTTTCGTTGTGGACGGTTCTATGAGCAGCATTGGAATCCTCGATTCGCCTCTTGGATTTACAGTTAAGAAAAGGTATGTGACTAATATAAAAGGCAATTATGCTGATAAATTGAATTCAATCCTGGATAAAGTGGGAAAAAAAGCACGAAACATCGCAGAATTCGGTATAGGCATCAATCCGGAAGCGCGCCTGATCGGGAATGTGCTTGAGGATGAAAAAGTGGGAGGGACAGTTCATATCGCACTCGGCGATAACAGCACATTCGGCGGGGATGTGATCGCTGGCATTCATCTTGACGGCATCATCAAGGAACCACATCTATATGTTGATGGGGAAGAATTTATCTTAAGTTTTGACAAATAATATATTATGGAAGAAGTAAACCAGGAAGCGGTTTTTTTCAGGTGCAGAATTTGCAGCTTTGAATTCGAAGCTGACCCAAATTTTATCCCGATACCATGCCCTCAGTGCGGAAGCGAGGATACGGCAAGAGCCTGAATAGGGAATAGACTATCCGCAATATAGAATTCTGCCTTTCTGCTTCTAGTGTCTTGTCAAGTGTCAATTAGCAAAAATAATCGAGATAAATTGATCTATAATCTTCCGACAAACGTCTGAAAAATGATGATTTGTGTTTCCTGAAGAAAATACATTGGTAGCTCTGGAAAAAGATTCTTTTGATTG
>JAPZAP010000016.1 GCA_027460585.1 Candidatus Methanoperedens sp.
AGGTGCAACAGCATTGGATAATAAAGACGGCAACCTGACATCAGCAATAGTGACTGTAAATTCAGTCAATACAGCAACTATCGGAAGCTATACAGTAACGTATAATGTTGCAGATGCCGCAGGAAATCATGCAGTTGAAGTAGTAAGAACTGTTAACGTAGTTGCAGCAGCAGTTGTTGGCAATGATACCGTTGGTATCTATCGTGACGGTGCTTTTTATCTCAGGAACAGCAACGGTGCAGGCAATGCTGACATGTCCTTAATATTTATAATGGCCAGCGATACGCCTATCGCAGGCGACTGGAACGGCGATGGCACTGATACAATTGGTGTCTATCATAATGGTTTGTTCTTCCTCAAGAACAACAACACTGCAGGGAATGCTGACATGGCCTTCGTATATGGAGTAGATGGCGATATTCCCCTGGTAGGCGACTGGAACGGAGATGGCATTGATACTGTTGGTATCTATCGTCACGGTGCATTCTATCTCAGGAACAGCAACAATGCCGGGAATGCTGACATGGCTTTCGTATATGGAGTAGATGGCGATATACCACTCGTTGGTGACTGGAACGGTGATGGCACAGATACCATTGGTGTCTATCGTAATGGTACGTTCTATCTCAGGAACAGCAACAGTGCCGGGAATGCTGATATTGCCTTCGTTTATGGAATAACAGGCGATACACCTCTCATAGGCGACTGGACCGGCTCTGGCACTGATACCGTTGGTATCTACCGCAGTGGTGCATTTTATCTCAGGAACAGCAACAGCGCCGGGAATGCTGACAATGCATTCATATATGGAATAAACGGCGATACACCTCTCGTGGGCAACTGGGACGGAAAGTAGAATAGGTGGGGATTTTTCCCCACATTTTTTTTTTGAAGTAATTTTGATTTCACAGGCTAATTTGCCGCTGAAATATGATGAAATAATTTGGGGAATCAACTGCCCCTTATTTTTAAATACTTTTAAACCAATAATGTATTTGGAGGATTATGGTTAGGATATATAAATTAATATCAATACTGATTATAATTATATCGATTGTTTTTCCTGTTTTTGGACAGGAAATGCATGGAAAAGCAGGAGATATGATGAAAAAGGGTGTGGAAATGCGAAGCTTTGCAGGAATGGAAGGAATGGGATTCATGCAAAGCGCCGGAAATTTATTTGGTCATTATGTGACATTTACTATGGATAATTCTACGGGAATGGTGACGGATTATGGAATATCGGGCTCAACAATTTTTAATTCGATAAAAGTTGCTGGCTTTAATTTGAATGAGTCAAGAACTACTGGTGCCGTGACAACAATTACCGGAACAGATGGTTCGGTTGTTTTTGAATTACACGATAATCCGGCTTCTGTTATTAAGATCAAAACAAAAGAAACGGCAAATATCACTTTTAACCTTGCGGAAGGTGTGAATGCTTCAAAAGAAAATAATACGATATGGATTGAGGTAAATAACCTGACTGCTTTTATTGCTGCACAAAATGCCGCATCTATCGAAATTGCCGGACGTAAGATAAATATTGGATCCAGTAAAGGAAATATTATTTTCAGGGCTCAGCCGGTTAACCTGCCTATGAATGGAAGGCCACAGGAGCGAATGATCGAAATAATGAATAACAGGGCGGGAGCGGAGATATCTGCAGGGTCGAATGGTACGATGTCTATTATTAATTATTCTGACAATATTTCCCTGGATGTCCGGTCTATGGGAAAAAATCGCATGAGATTTACGATTGATTCAACAGATCACTCAGGGAAATTCATAATGATGAATCTGGATAATAGTTCCCTGACGTGGAATGCATCGCAAAAAATACATGTCTACCTGGACGGCAAACCTATCCGGCAGGTAATGAGCGCTGATATGTTGTACATGGCCAATCGTTCGTCTTTCTGGCTGACGGCACCCTTCCTGAACAGGATGCAGGGAATAATCTATATTTCGAATTTTTCACAACGTACGGTTGACCTGGTTGTGGAAGATGCCAAACCAATGATGATGGCCGCTGCAACCAATGTGACAACAACTGTTGAAACCAATGTGACAACAACCGCCCAGCAACCCGCCCGGACGCCAGGATTTGAAATTGGTATCGGATTGATCGGGATATATGTTTCTTACATTAAGAGAAGGAGAGGATAAACATGAAACTAAATTTAGTCCTTGTTCTGTTGGTATTATTGATGGTGTTCATTATTAGCGGATGCACCCAATCGCCAAGAGAATCGACAGTATCCAGCCCGCAGGTGATTTATATGAACGTGAATGCAGATGGGTGGACCCCTGACACTTTCGTGTTACAAAAAGGAGTTATGGTTAGATGGGTCATAAATGTGACCCAGCTCACAAACTGTAACAAAGAGATATTAGTGAGGGATTATAACCTCGATATAAAGTTAAATCGCGGGGAAAATATTGTTGAGTTCATGCCCAATTCAACAGGAGCCATAAAATGGAGTTGCTGGATGGATATGATCCCAGGGACTTTTATTGTGGTTAATGATCCGGCAAATCAGGAAGAAGTCGCTAATGTGACCGCTTCCATACTGCCGGACATTTAGGAAATCAATAAGCTCCGGGAGGGGAAATAATTAAAAAAATAGCCGTAAGGGTATCCGGGATGACCTGCGCATTATGCGAGTGCAGGATATCAGGTGCCCTTAAGAAAATAGAAGGGATTGCCGATGCCAGGGCAGATTACGCTACGGAAACAGTAAGGATAACCTATGATGAAAGCAGGGTAAATATAACCGATATAAAGGATGCGATAGAAAAAGCGGGATACAATTTTAAAGGCGAATTGAAAAATGAAGAACTAAAAAGTCGCGGGCATATCCCGTTTGGGATTTTGCTCATTTTTTTTGGGATTCTCATAATAGGGTATGTCTATTCTACATACGGGGGAACCCTCGAAAGGTTTACGCTTGAAGGAAATATTGCTTTATCTGTCCTGTTTTTATTCGGGCTTATTACCGGCGTGCACTGTATCGGCATGTGCGGGGGATTCGTAATTGCATATTCATCAAAGAGCCAGAATTCCAGGGACTGGTGGCTGCATATTAAATATGGCGCCGGGAAGCTCTTATCTAATACGATATTTGGCGGGGTATTCGGATTATTGGGTTCAATTATCTCTTTTACCCTGGAAATAAGAAGTGCCATAGGCATACTGGCTGGAATTTTTCTTATGATATACGGTTTGAACCAGTTGAACATATTCCCATATTTTCGAAAGATCCATATACCATCTTTTATTAACCTGGGCAGGACGCAGAGCAAAGAGCCTTTTGTAATAGGTTTTGCGAACGGGCTATTCCTTGCCTGCGGGCCTTTGTCGGCTATGTATATATTCGCGGCAGGGACGGGCAGTCCTGTAAAAGGTGCCATTTCAATGTTTGCCTTCGGACTTGGAACTCTTCCTGCCATGATGATATTTGGATTGAGTTTGAGCAGCCTGAACAAATATGTTCATGGAATAATGAGGCTATCAGGTATTTTCCTGATAGTATTGGGTTTCATAATGGTCAATAATGGTATGACCCTGTTCGGGAGCGGTATCAACCTGAAAACAACAGGTAGCGCCCAGGACTCAAACGTGACTGAAGATTTGCAGGTTATCCGGATGAGTGTCGATGCCAGCGGATGGAGTCCTGATACATTTATTCTAAAGAAAGGAATTAAAGTGAGATGGATAATAGATGTTAAACAACTTACTAACTGCAACAAGGAGATCATAGTAAAGGATTATGGGCTTGATATAAAACTCAAAACCGGGGAAAACATTGTAGAATTTACACCGGATAAGGAAGGAACGATACGGTGGAGCTGCTGGATGGGGATGATACCCGGGACTTTTACGGTTGTTTGACAGTCGGGAGTGACCTTAACAAATTCCGGGTTGAACATGTGTGGCGGGATTTGAAAAAGGATGGGGTGAGTAAAATTGTGTATTTGAGGTTCTACAACATATAATCATTTTTTTATCAGATTTAACATTTTATGGATTAAATACACTAAAATAAGACTTACTTGGACCTTTAAAAACTAAAATAAATCAAAAAACTGTAGATTTATTTATATCAAAAGTAGGTTCTTAGGTAAACCGGGATGTCAAAATACATCTACACATCGTTAAGGGAATATTTATATTTAGAACAGGAACGTGAGAAATGAACCAAAAAACAACATATGGTCTGTTATTAGTGACAGCATTTGCTCTGTTAATCACACCGCAAGTCGCAAGATCAGGCTTGATGAACCAGGCACTACCATTCTTGCTTTATTTAATTCCGGGTGTATGGATCACAGTATTAATCAAAAAAATATCCATCCCCGATTAAAAGTTAGAAATATCTGGTTTAAAACCTGCAAATTGTAAAATTGACGGCTAATTATGCATGTTCTGTGATTTTCTTTATCTGAAATTCATGGGAATCTATATATAAAATATCAGATGATAATCCGCAGATTAGCGCAGATTAGCGTAGGCCGTTAACATTTCCAGCTCACCACGAATAAACAATTGTCGCAGCAGCACCGCTTTTCTATTTACAGGCTACATGAGACTGTCCTTACTGTTTATGTTTTTTCGGTCATTCTCATTCATAAGAATCGCCTCTACCTTTTATTTACCAAACGGGTAACTTAACATTACCAATTAAAAAATTTCGCACCATTTCCTCCCTATAGGCGCCATGTATGAATGTATCATTGTGCTGGCCTGGGAATTATTCCAGAAGGATAGAAGGATCGGGAAAAGGTGCACGTCTGAATATAATAAGGAGAGAAAAAATGAACAAAAAACTGATATATGGTTTAATACCTGTGGCATTGATAACTTTATTATTAACCGGGGGTGCCAGTACGTGCGGTTACCTCAGTATCTTCGAAAAAACATACCCCAGTGCGGTAAATTCAAGTATTGATACCTGCGAACTCTGTCATATCAACCCATCTGGCGCAGGATTATTGAACCCATATGGTGCAGATTTTGCAAATAATGGACACAATTTTACAGCAATTGAGTTAAACGATTCTGACGGGGATGGTTTTACCAACATTGCTGAAATCAATGCCACAACTTTCCCTGGCAAATCACTTGACAATCCATTATCTCTAAAACAGGCACCGGCTCTCGACGGGGCTGCATTCTATTCCACATACTGCTCAAGTTGCCATAACCCCCTTGCATCTTCCAGCAAGCTGGGGGCTACGGCGGCACATATTCAGATTGCAATCAACACAGTCCCGGAAATGAAATCCCTCTCCTCACTGAGAATGGTGAATCTCCAGGCTATCGCAGCCGCCCTGGATGTATCTCCAAGTTCTTCCCCGACTACTGCTACTGACAGGGCGGCACTTTATGCCAGCTACTGCCAGGGTTGCCATAACCCGCTTGCAACTTCAACCAAGCGCGGAAGAACGGCAGACCAGATCAAGACATCCATTAGTTCAGTTTCCGCTATGAAATCCCTCTCCTCCCTGAATTCGGATCAAATCCAGGGTATCGCAATCGCCCTGGGTGCGTCGTCAGCGTCGTTAACATCACTCCCGACGCTGACTCTGGACGGATCGGCACTTTATGCAGGCAACTGCGCAGGCTGTCATAATTCCCTTTCATATACAACAAAGCCCGGAAGAACGGCGGCACTGATCCAGAATGCAATATACACTGTTCCTAACATGAATTCCCTCTCTTCCCTGGGAATTGAGCAGATCCACGCTATTGCAGCCGCCCTACCTTCGGCACCAGTGCCAATACCGCCACCGCCACCAACAACGTCTCTTGACGGGCCGACATTATATGCTGACTTTTGTACAAGCTGCCACAGCTCCCTGGAATCATCAACCATATCCGGAAGAACATCGGCACAGATTACGAATGCAATTAATTCAGTTCCTGCCATGAGTTCCCTCTCCTCACTTAGTGCGGACCAGATCGCGGCTGTCGCAGCGATCCTGCCTTCGACCATGCAAACAACAACAAATTTGACTACCGACGGGGTGGCACTATATGCCGGCAACTGCGCCGGCTGCCATAATTCCCTGGCTTTTACAAACAAGCCTGGAAGAAATTCGACGCAGATCACGAATGCCATCAGCACAGTCTCAGGCATGAGAGCCATCTCTTCCCTGACTTCAGCGCAAATCGCAGCTATCGCATCAGTGCTGCCTCCGGCGCCAGCATCAACAGCGACAGCAACGATTCTTGATGGAACAGCACTATACGCCGGCAATTGTGCAGGCTGCCATAATTCCCTGGCATTTACAAACAAGCCCGGAAGAAGTGCAGCGAATATTACTAACGCCATCAGCACTAATTATGCCATGAATTCCCTATCTTACCTGGCCTCGCTGAGTTCAGCGCAGATCGCGGCTATCGCCTCAGTCCTGCCTGCGGCCCCAGCATCAGTTGCGCCAACCACGATTCTTGATGGAACAGCACTATACGCCGGCAACTGTGCAGGTTGCCATGGCTCCCTGGCATCTACCACCAAGCCAGGAAGAAGTGCGGCAAATATTACAAATGCCATCAGCACTAATTATGCCATGAATTCGCTATCTTACCTGGCCTCCCTGACTCCAGCGCAGATCGCGGCTATCGCATCAGTCTTACCTGCGGCTCCAGCATCAACTGCGCCAACAACAATTCTTGATGGTGCGGCACTTTACGCCGGCAACTGCGCCGGCTGCCATGGCTCCCTGGCATTAACCACCAAGCCAGGAAGAAGTGCGGCAAATATTACAAATGCCATCAGCACTAATTATGCCATGAATTCGCTATCTTACCTGGCCTCCCTGACTCCAGCGCAGATCGCAGCTATCGCATCAGTGTTACCTGCGGCGCCAGCATCAACTGCGCCAACAACGATTCTTGATGGGACAGCACTATACGCCGGCAACTGCGCCGGCTGCCATGGCTCCCTGGCGTTAACCACCAAGCCAGGAAGAAGTGCGACGGATATTACAAATGCCATCAGCACTAATTATGCCATGAATTCCCTATCTTACCTGACCCGCCTGACTTCAGCGCAGATCGCAGCTATCGCATCAGTCCTGCCTCCAGTCCCGACACCATCTCCAACACCTGTGACAACTCCAGCAGCACCTGCGACTCTTGATGGGCCGACCTTATACACAAACGACTGCTCCGGTTGCCATGGTTCCCTGGCTACTTCCGCTAAACTCGGGCGAACTGAGGCACAGATTACAGGTGCCATAAGTTCAGTTGGCAGCATGAATACCGCCACCCTCCGTGCCCTGACTTCAACCCAGGTCACAGCTATCGCAAATGCATTAGCTGTAACATCAACAGCGACTCCGACTCCAACCCCGACGGCTACGCCAACCCCGACAACAACTCCTCCCCTCAGCGGAGCGACACTATACACAAACGACTGCTCCAGTTGCCATGGTTCCCTGGCTACTTCCGCTAAACTCGGGCGAACTGCGTCTCAGATTACAGGTGCCATAAGTTCAGTTGGCAGCATGAATACCGCCACCCTCCGTGCCCTGACTTCAACCCAGGTCACAGCTATCGCAAATGCATTGGTTGTAACATCAACTGCAACTCCGACCCCAACAACAACTCCGGCATCGGGTTCAGTGAGCTACTCGGCTACCATACAGCCGATCCTGAATACTTACTGCAATGCGTGCCATCCAACTTCAGGAGTTTCCTTTAGCAGCTATACGAATACTAAAAGTACGGTCGTTGCGGGCAACGCTACTGGGAGCCGCCTCTATCGGTCTCTAACCGGCAGCAACGGAGTAACCAAGATGCCTCCAAGCACATCTTCGCAGCTTACTACAACCCAGATCACTTCCATCCGGAACTGGATCAACCAGGGAGCTCTGAACAACTAGCCGTCGCCCGGACACCATCAACTAAGGAGGGCGTTCAATGAATGCCCTCCTTCAACTTGAATGGTCGGTCTATTGACTTTGCAATCTACGATAGGTCGATTGGTCCCAGGAAGCAGGGACGGGGTCGGCGTTTTGGTCTCTGGTAGTTAGGATTATCTTCAATGAGAATCATTACTGATGATGGATTATATAATTTAATAACAAAAGGAAATAATGATATTAATAGAGAATTCACACCTTTACGACTTACCATGTCTGATATGGATAATGCAATGGCAGGATCGGAAAACGGGGCAAATATAAATGAATGTAAAAGAGACAACTAAATTAAAAAACGGTGAAGTGATGAATAATATATCGCTTACAGTAGCTATCAAGAATTGGATTCTGGCACACAAGCTCCCTATTATAATTTCTTTGGCGGTTCTGCTTATTGCAGGGGTGGTTATTACTGAAAAGTTGCTTTCAATAACTGAAAATCCGGATTTTTGCGGAAAGAACTGTCATATCATGAGACCTTATTACGACTCGTGGAGCGTATCAGCGCATAAGGGTATTGCATGTATTAATTGTCATTATGAACCTGGATTGATAGGCCATATAAAAGGTAAGATTAACGGGCTTATTCAAATGTACGACTATGAAACCAGTGCTGGAGATAATACAGGTCCATTATTTGCAAAAGTAATGGTAGAAAATTGTCTTATCTGTCATGAAACGCGCATTTATTCTCCCAATATTAATTTTAATGGAGTCAATTTCAGCCACAGCGATCATCCGGTTTCAGTGACTTGCACAGACTGTCACTCCGATGTCAAACATCCTGCAAATATAACGGCTATCTGTAATAAATGTCATGCCAACTCGCATCCCAAAGACTGGCTTTCATCACATAAGACGCAGGTCTCATTTGCAGGCATGGCATGCACTGATTGCCATCTGCAAAAGTACTGCACCGATTGCCATTCAGCGACAAATGAAAGCAGTTCGAAAACAAACATTTCAAACGCAAACATTTCGAACACAAACAATTCTAACTTAACCCCATCAGTTACGGCTAAGGGATTACCGAAACAATAACCAATCTAAATACCAAATCATCCTGCCTTAAAATAGACAAATTAGAATACTTAACCTTTTGCGCTCTTTGCGGCGCATGATTTTTTCTCACGCAAAAGTCCGCAAAGATAGTTTGAATTGTCTGGTTTTTAACTAAATAAGGCAGGATCCTGTATCCAACTACCATACCGCAGTCCCCGCCTCGCCAATTAAATCTTAATATATTATCTTATATTCAATCCCCAGTCACTGACAATGTGGGCTGCCTGATATCTTGGGGACTAGACTGGGTGAACCTCTTCCAGAGTCTTACAATTTTATCATTGTAATCCACCATAGTCAGGTTGACCGAAAGTATGCCCTTATGGAAATTCACTTTAACCTCATGAATTACGCATCGGTAATACTTCTCTTCATTGCCCGAGAGCTGTATGATTGTTTTGACATGCTTTATCAGCCCCGCATCTTCCAGAAACTTTAACTTCCTGTAAACAGTTGCAAGTGGTATGTCAAGCTCCTTGCATAACAGGAGGGCAGAGCATTCCATGCTTGATGTCCGGGATAGTATCTCCCTGGAGTACTTATCTCCCAAAAGTTCAATAAACTTTTCTTCTGTTTTCATTTTTGATTCTCCCATTAACTTTTTTTATATAAATCGTTTTTCAACTTTTTTTCCGTCTTCTTGAATGCAATAAAGCATCTTTACTTTATATCAGACAGTATAATTATTAAGGATACCGAGAGTTCATTCAGGGTTTTTGAGTTTTTAAGCTCTATAAAACATTATCTTAGTTTTTTATAGTTCACTAAAGTGTTTTTTTGAATTAAAAGTCTAAATAATAAACTGAATTTCCAATGCAGAAAGCAGCGAAGAGGCTATTAGAAGATTAGCTGTCTTAGTCGAAAAACACACACACACTTTGCCCTGATAATATTGGGAACTCCGTTAAGACCTGGCAATAATTGCACTTCCTGTTCTCTTATCATATGAGAACAGGTCCATTCAGTGGGATTTAAACCCTATGGGCAAATGCCTCAAAGTGGGTCTTTTTGAGATTTCCTGTATGTTAATTTTTGGAAGTGTGCCAGATTAGACCGCTTAATTATGCGGTACTGTTGCAGCAAAAGGTAAATTATATTGGTGCAATGTTAAATTTCCAGGCATTTTGGAATTATGCGGTCTATATTATGACACTGTCTAGATTTTCGTCCCTGTTCTTCGAAAACACCCATGATTCCAACTTCAGACGTGGTGTGTGTCGTGACTCGGGGGGCGATGAAGGTTGCATTGACCATGCCTTGTCCCATCGGTTTAGCAGAGCCTGCGGGGTATAACGATAAATCACCACAAGAATTAAATAGCTTATCTTATTAGTTATACTGTTGGTTTAACATTGATTATGAAATATTCCCTTTTATGCTTATTTTTAATAATCGGAGTACATGCAGCAGCAGCCCAGTCGATAATTACTGTCAATGTTAATAATACAACAGATGCCGTGTGGGTAATGGAAAAGATCATTCCCCTGACAAAGACAGATCTTAATGAATGGGAAAGTATGATTAATACAGGTCAGAATATTTCCAGATACAAAAGTATCCCGGAATATGAGGATTTATATAAAACATTTCAAAATTTCTCATTATATTTCTCAAATCGCTCCATGGAAGTTGGAACATACAATATTACTTACGAAACTAAAAAAACACTTACTGATGGCCAGGGAATCATCAGATATACGTTCTTATGGAAGAATTTTTCATATAAGGATTCAGGAAAGATCTTCATAGGGGATGCATTCCCAGGTGGTGTATTTAAACTTTCGGCTGACAACCAGCTAAGGATAATGATACCTGATGGATATGAAGTTGTAAATGCCACACCTAATTTTGATAAACAAAATGGGAACCTTCTGGTTTGGGATGGAACTTTTTCGAGCAATTTCAGCGTTGGTCAACCATTTATAGAGTTATCCCCCGCGAATTTATCGAATCAGTCTACAGGCGTTGAATCAACAAGCTGGACGTGGCTAATTATTGAGGTGGTAATATTATTTATAGTCATTATCGCTTTTGTGGCTTTTTTCAGGTACTGGAAAAACAAGCGCCTGGAAAAAGTTTCCACAACAAAGATTGAATTTTATGAAGATATGATAACCGAAGTTCCAAAAGAGATGCTAAATGAAATAACTGAAATACCAGAATATTGGAAAAAAATGGTTCAGTCAGTTCAAAAAGAACATGGGACGCAAAGCGTAGAAGAATTAGAAAAAGCTGCAAGAGAACAAAGATTGAAAAACCTGGGACTTGACCCCAGCATACCGCTTTCTGATATGAATATAGAAGATCTGGATGACGAAGAGATGATAAGGCAGTTCCTTCTCAGGAAAGGCGGGCAGGCGTATCAATCAGATATCGTAGAACACAGCAAGCTTTCAAAATCCAAGATAAGCATGGTCCTCTCCAAAATGAAGGGCGATGGTAAGATCATAAAGATACGAAAGGGCAAGGAGAATCTTATCAGGCTTGCCAGACCCCCGGATAATGAGGGCGTTTCGTGAAAATATTCTTTGCAGGTTCCATCAGGGGAGGGCGCATTATGCTGCCAGTGTATATCCAGATAGTGGACATCCTGAAGAAACAGGGGCATAAGGTCGTTAGCGAACATGTGGCATCCGTTGATCTTGAAAAGATCGAAGCAAAGATAACAGATGAAGAAATATTCAATAACGATATTGGATACGTTAATGAATGCGAATGTCTTGTCGCAGACGTAACAATACCCTCGATCGGCACAGGTTACGAGATATGTTATGCCGTTTCAAAAAGAAAAAAAGTTCTCTGCATTTACAGGGAAGATGCAAATGTTTCAGCCATGGTAAGGGGGAACAATCGCATTGTTTCGATGCCTTATGAGAACATGGAGGAGCTGGAAAAGAGTCTGGCCATGCATCTGCGGTAACATTAAGGAACATTAAAAATCAAATAAGGATTTCTGTTTCTTTCCCACAATATCAGGGTCTTTCTGTTCGGTTTTACTCGTTTCAGGTTTATTGTTTTCAGGTTCTGGAGTTATGGTTTTACCCTTGCTGCCAAATCCCCCGAATAACTCAACATCGTGTTCAGTTTCTTTTTCTTTTAATGATTGAGCTTCATCGTATATTTTTTGCACCTTTTTTGTCACGGATTTTGATTCAAGAAGAAAGGCTATCTCTTCAGGCTCAAACTCAAGAGTCGCAGTAACATAGGGAGCATATTTCTCATTTGTGACCAGGAGCCTGAAAAACGGGAACAGTTGTGAGCGCGTGAAACTCATGGAAACATGGCAATATGTTCCGATCTTCTTTGCTGTGGAATCCCTGACCTGCCTCATTCCTTTTGTCTGCCCGAGTTTTCTCCATAATGAAGGAGGCTGGTATTTTACGAACCCGCTGTAACGGTGTGACCTTGCCACAATGACACCTGCTGTCATAAGGACGCTGGCGTATCTCCACATATTGTAATTCTGCCTGATCTTCACTCTCCCTAAAAACACTGAAGCTCTTCCAAGATAATGATATCCTTCTGCAAGATCCTTGGGAATGGGATAATATACTTTAATTATATTTTTTTTAAATTTGTCTTTTTCAATTGAAAGGTTGTAAGACCTACCATCGCTTATTTTTAGTAATATTTCATCTTCATTCAGCAGTAACTCGGCAGAAATTTTTTCAGCTAAAACACGGATAATTTTATAATCATTTGTTTTTGTGATTTCTGCCTTCTCTATATTAACAATATTGCAGTCATCTCTGAGGAAACTTAGCAGCCTATTGCTGTCACTTCCAGGGACTTTATCCCAACTAAATAAATATTTTCTAAATTCAAGATGAAGATTCTCGTCCATCCACTGTATCAGATCATCTGGATTTTCATAAAGATTTAAAGATGCACCATGAGCCTCACGAATATTTGTGCTTTGGAAGATTCTTATGAGGAACTTGAAAATATTTTCCTTACTGTCCCTATCCCCGGTAACAATGTCCTCGATTTTGAGCACGGTCTTTCCCTGTGCGATCGCCTGAAGGTCGTTTATAGCGCTTCGAAGATCCCCATTCGCATTTTCGGCGATCTTTTCAATAACCCCCAGCTCGCATTTTATGCCTTCAACTTCAACGATCCTCTTTAGCGCCGGGATCATGGAACGTGACATCACGGAATTGAATTGGACTGGTTTGCAGGCAGTTCTTAGTCCTGCAGACATGTCATAAAGTTCATTCGCAATAAGAATAATTGGTTGGCTTGTCTTTTTTATAAGTTCTACGATCGCCCGTTCTCCTCCCCGGTCTGCAGTGCCATGGATATTATCCGCTTCATCCATAATTATGAGCCTTTTTGCTTTGCTGCCAGCCAGGTTTCCCAACTGGGAAGCAGAACCCACAACCTTTTCAATGACATCCGCAGTACGCTGGTCGCTTGCATTTAACTCGATGACCTCCCATCCCATTTCCCTGGCAAGAGCATGAGCCGTTGTGGTTTTTCCTATTCCTGCTTTTCCGTATAATACTACTGCCCTGCTCTCAGGAATCCCGTGCAGCCATGTTACCGCCCATGCTTTTAGCTCCTCTACTGCCTTATTATGCCCAACTACTGCTGACAATGTCTGCGGGCGATATTTTTCAGTCCAGTCAAGGCTCATGTTTCACCTGTAGTTCAACTTATATTGCTTAAATACATATCTCTTCACCAGAATGAGACTTAACGCTATACAGTTTCTTATCAATTCCTCGATAATGATGTCTAATCTTTTTATACCTATTTTTGCCAGTGATTTAAATGCAAGCGGGACTCAAATCGGAATAATAGGGGCATGTTATGGGGCAGCACTTTTTCTATCAACGTATATTTTTAGCAGGGCTGCGGAAAATTATAGGCCAAAGACGCTGCTATATGCAGGATTTTTAAGTTCAATGGTAACTTTCTTTATCCAGATGTATGCGTATGATCCAGTCAGCCTTGCAATGATACGCGCCATGGCAGGTTTTAGCGCAGGAATCTATCCTGCAGTCCTTATGCTGTACGTTTACAACCTGAAGCGAAGCATCGGGAAATTCAGTTCATTCATGCCCCTTGGCTGGGCGCTTGGAAACCTGCTGGCTGGAGTAATAGCAGTATATTGGGAGATCTTTACTGTTGCATCTCTTTTTTTTGCACTTTCATTCCTAATCACATTAAAGCTTCCTGATACCAAAGTTGGCTCCAGGAAAAAGACGGATTTTTTCTCAGTTGAGCTTCTTAAAAAGAATTGGAATATTTATTTTGCATTTTTCCTGCGCCAGATCGGGGCAAATGGAGTATGGTTAATATTCCCATTATATCTTGCTAGTCTTGGTGCCAACAAATTCTGGATCGGGATAATTTATATGTTGAATCCTTCGCTTCAATTTTTTATCATGAGGCGTCTTGACAGGTATAGCAACCATTTCCTTATCCATACGGGAGATCTGCTCTCAGTGGCAGCTTTCCTGGTATTGATACCTTTAACAATATATTACCAGGCTGTTGTGGGCCTTACACTGATAGCTTTTTCATATGCATTCCTGTTTGTAGGCTCAACGAACGAGTTAATTAAAAATAATGACGAAAAAGGAGCTGCGGCTGGACTGCTCAATTCTTCAATTGCCCTTGCCTCTATTTTAGGTTCACTTATTGGCGGAATGATTTTTCAATTTTATAGTTTCAAAGCAGTACTGGCATTCGGGGCTTTTTTTGCTCTTATTGGCTATGTGGTCATGTTGCTGGCTGATAAATCTCACAGACATGGAAAAAGTTCCTGAGAAGGTCATTTCCCCTTTCAGTATGAGATACTTCCGGATGCCATTGAACTCCGTATAATGGCTTTGTCTTATGTTTCATGGCTTCAACTTCGCAAATATTCGAACGCGCAAGCCTTACAAAATCGGGCGGAAGCTTTGATACTTCATCGGCATGGGATGACCAGACTTTTGTCACAGGACCCAGTCCTTTCAGGATATCATTCTCTTCAAGTATTTCTATCCCAACCGCCGCATATCCACCTGCTGCGCCTGTTCTTACAGCGCCCCCATAAGCTTGCGCCATCACCTGGTGACCCAGGCATATTCCCAGGATTGGCAGGTCGATCTCCCTGACGTATGCGCTGCAATTGCCTGCGCGCTCCAGTGTCGGGCCGCCGCTGAGTATGAGCCCATCCGGTTCTTTTTCCAGTATTTCGGCAATGGAAGAAGTATTTTTCATCAATTCCACTTCCTGGTCGAGGTCGCGAACGGCCCGGTGGATCAGGTGGCATGTTTGCCCAAAATTGTTGATAACGATGATTTTTACCATTTAGATTGGAATTGTTATTATGGTTATAAAAACCCTGCTTATCCGTGTCTATTCATAGGACTTGGGGGTGGAAAAGGTTGGGTAAAGGTCTATACATCAGAAATATCCCCAATCTCCGAATTTCCCACACTCACCTTCCCCATCCTTCATTTTTGGGATATCTATCGTTTGTGTTTTTCGCTGGGGGTGAATGTTTCCTTGTTGACTCAAAATCCTGTTTTGCATTTAGGGGGGCGGTCAAAAAGTTTGGTGTTAGGGGCTATCATAAAATATTTGAAAATAAAAAACCGCAGATAAACGCCGATAAACGCAGATTTATGATAGCGTATTTACGTTATATAATTTTGTAACACCAAAAGATTTTACACTCACGCATTTAGATTAAAACTATATATACAAATCATAGATATATGATATCAGCAAGAAGATGTGAACAAAATGGAAGAAATAATTGTCGATGATAAATACAAAATTCATTTTTCAAAGGAATTAATAGATATTTTCAAGATCAAACCGAAAGATCGCTTTCAAATAAAGATAGAAAATAAAAACAAAATTGTCCTGGAAAAGGTTAACAAAGCCAAGAAAGAGAAAGATCCCTTGATGGATATTCTGGACACACCAGCTCATGTTAATATAGATAAAATCAAACAAATCAATTTGAATAATGTCGAGGAAGAGCTCTGGACAACATGAAAAAAATATTAGTTGACTCTAATATTTTCATTTTTGCAAATATCAAAGAATATCCTGAACATGATATTGCTAAAGAAAAAATTAAGCAATTGATAGGTGATAACAGATTGATCGTGAATGCGATCATTATTTCTGAAGTCCAGTATAAGCTCTTTCGCCTTCTTGATACGGAAGAGTCTTTTCATAGAACAACAAAGATACTGACTTCCAGTTATGTTGATTACGAACCAATAGGCTATGACACTATTTTAAAAGCTTCAGAACTCAGTTTTAAATCCAATATCAGGATAAACGATGCAATAATTGCCCAGCATGCAATAGATTTGAAGGTTGATGGAATATTCACGGATAATGTCAAAGACTTTGAAAAAAGAGTGGATTTGAAAATTATTCCTTTAAGGTCTTAAGACATGATTTTAGCCCTCCACATTATCTAGTGTTTTACCTCACATTTTTTCCTTTATTTATCTCTAAAAGCGTATTTATATCTTGTGAATCCAGTCATAATGTCCACCACTATGCTTTACGTCCTTTGCGCAATTTGCGGTGACCTGTTTAAATATGAAGCCATATTATATAATTAGAAGTTTTTTGTAACCAAATCTATTTAAATAAGTTCTCTTCTTATCCAGCTACTCCTGAGGATACGATGCACTTAATCATAACAGAAAAACATGACACTGCAAAGAGGATCGCGGCGATACTATCCGAAAAAAAGCCCGATAAAGAAAGAGTGAACGGTGTCGATACTTATAAATTCGATGAAACGGCAGTCATTGGACTTTCAGGCCATATCGTGGAAGTAGATTTTCCTAAAGAGTTCAATAACTGGCAGAAAACTGACCTGAAAGACCTGATACAGGCGCAGGTACTGACAAATCCAACGCATGCCAATATCGTTACAGCCATCTGGAAACTGGGAAAAGTTGCAGACCACCTGACCATCGCCACTGACTACGACCGTGAGGGCGAATTGATAGGCGTGGAAGCATTGAATGTTGTGAAAAAAGTGAATCCGGATATTTCGGCTGACCGTGTTCATTACAGCACGATAACCCCGGCTGAGATCAAAAAGGCTTTTTCCAATCCCACAAAGATAGATTTTAATCTTGCAGCCGCAGGAGAATCGCGCCAGATCATTGACCTTGTCTGGGGTGCGGTACTCACGCGTTATGTTTCTTTGAGTTCGGGAAGGCTTGGCGACAAATTCCTGTCTGTTGGCAGGGTGCAATCGCCCACACTTGCAATAATCGTGAACCGCGAAAAAGAACGAGAAGCATTCGTGCCAGTCCCGTACTGGGAAATATTTGCTACTCTTGCCAATGGCGGGGAATTTGAAGCACAGCACAAGAAAGGACGAATCCTTGACAAGGCAGAAGCTGAAGCGATACACGCAAAACTTGGAAAAACCGGCATTGTAAAAAGTATCGCTCTTGGAAAACGAAGCGAAAAGCCCCCCACACCATTTAATACCACGGAATTCCTGAGGGCAGCAAGCGCTATCGGGATAAACCCGGCAAATGCCATGAGGATAGCAGAATTTCTTTATGTCAACGGGTACATTTCATATCCGCGTACTGATAATACGGTTTATCCCCCATCACTTGACACAAAAGCGATCATTGAGTCATTCCTGACTACTGAATTTAAGGACTATGCACAGAAGCTGCTGGCAGGAAAACTCACACCTACGCGGGGAAAAAAAGAGACCACCGACCACCCTCCGATCATGCCGGCAACGCCAGTGAGCAGGAACAAGGTCAAAGAAGATGAGTGGAAGATATACGAGCTTGTGGTCAGGCGCTTTTTCGCAACATTCGCGGATGAAACACAGTGGGAAACAATGGCAGTG
>JAPZAP010000017.1 GCA_027460585.1 Candidatus Methanoperedens sp.
AAAGATTATACCAGCTCGCCCTTGCCGGGGAAGCTATAAAGAGATCAACACTGATCGTGCTTCCCACAGGTCTTGGGAAAACTATAGTAGCGCTGCTTGTAATGGTATCGCGCCTTTCGAAAGGCAAAGTACTCCTTCTTTCCCCCACAAAACCTCTTGTGGAGCAGCATTTTGCTTTTTTTAAAAATGTCTTGAACATCCCTCCTGAAAATATCATATTATTTACAGGGAATACTCCTCCGGGAAAGCGGGAAAGCATGTGGGAAAAAGCACAGCTTGTAATTTCAACACCGCAGGTCATAGAGAACGATCTCCTTGCTAAGAAGATAAACCTTGAGCAGGTTTCATGCATCATTTTTGATGAGGCGCACAGGGGAACGGGAAATTATTCTTATGTATATATCGCGCAAAAGTATGCAAGCCAGAATCCGCAACCACTTGTCCTTGGAATAACAGCAAGTCCGGGAAGTAACACGGAAAAGATACAGGGGGTTTGTGCAAATCTCCACCTGAAATCGGTCGAAATGAGGACAGACTCTGATCCTGATGTTAAACCCTATATTTTCGATAAAGATATCGAGTGGAAATACGTCACCGTGCCTGTTGAGATCAAAGGCTTGAAGCAATTAATGGAAAAAGTTCTCACTAACAGGCTTGATAAATTGCGCGAACTTGGTATTATTTCGGATTTCCAAAAAACTTATTCAAAAAGGGAAATGCTTGACCTCCAGGCACGATTGCAGATCCAGCTTAGATCATTCCCGGACCAGAAGATATACCAGGGAATTTCCCTTCTTGCCGAGATTTTCAAGGTCAGCCATGCTATCGAGATCTCAGATACACAGGGCGCATCAGCCTTATCCAAATATTTTGAGAGGCTTGATAATGAGGCACGCTCAAAAGGCGGGAGCAAAGCCGCTAAGCGGCTCATGGAAGACCTGAGCATGCGCCAGGCTGTGCATCATCTTAGCGGTTGCGACGGGAATAATCCCAAATTGAATGAAGTGAAAATACTCGTTGAAAAGCAGGTACATGAAGCTCCAGAATCACGCGTGATCGTCTTTACAAATTACAGGGATACTGCTGAGCTTGTAACAAATTCCCTCAAAGAAGTCCCTGGAATAAAACCTGTTAAGTTCGTGGGACAGGCAAGTAATTACATGGACAAGGGTCTTACCCAGAAACAGCAGGTTGAGATCATACAGAAATTCAAAGACGGCGAATTTAACACGCTTGTGGCTACTTCGGTAGCTGAAGAAGGGCTGGATATTCCTGCAACCGATCTTGTGGTTTTTTTTGAACCCATCCCTTCGGAAATAAGGAGCATCCAGCGAAAAGGACGTACTGGCAGGAAACATGAGGGAAGAGTTGTGATCCTGCTGGCAAAAGGTTCAAAAGATGAGGCTTACTTCTGGAGCAGCAACAGGAAGGAGCAACGGATGGTAAAGACTATGAAAAATATTGATCTGGACATCGAAAAGGAAAAACCAAATGATCCTGAGTTAAATGGCCAGACAAAATTATTGGATTTTCCGGATGCAGATTCGTCAAATCCGGTTGAAAAAGCGCCAGTAGTAAGTGTTTATGTTGACCAGAGGGAGATACGATCCCATGTTGCTCATGCCCTTGAAAAGATTGGAGTTGAGATAATTTTACGAACGCTGGCTGTTGGGGATTATGTAGTAAGTGATCGCGTGGGAATAGAGCGAAAAACTGCGGATGATTTCCTTGGCACTTTCCTTGACGGTGGTGATCTCTTCGGCCAGATATCAGACCTTGTTCGCGCATACAGTCGTCCTCTTCTTATTATTGAGGGCGATGGGCTCTATACAAAGCGCCAGATACATCCTAACTCGATTCGCGGCGCGCTGTCCACTATCGCCATTGATTTCGGGGTCCCGGTATTGTTCACGAAGGATGAAGAAGACACAGCAGCATTGATAAGCGTGATAGCAAAAAGGGAACAGACGGATTCGAAAAAAGAAATAAACCTGCATGGATCAAAAACAGCATCGAAACTTCCTGAACAGCAGGAATATGTGGTATCGGCTATCTCTGAGATCGGGCCGGTTGTGGCAAAGAATCTCCTTCGTCATTTTGGCAGTGTGGAACGGATAATGACGGCATCTAAGGAAGAATTGATGGAGGTTGAACTTGTGGGACCAAAAACTGCTGACAGAATACGGGAGGTTGTAGGTGGGATTTATAAGGGTTAATAGAAAGACCATAATTGCCCTGACATTTTCATACATCTTCCAAGAATGGAGAATAAACAATGTCAATAAAAGAACTTGAAGAAGAAATCGCAGAAATTGAAAAAGTAAGGGAACGCTTCAAACCAGGCACTTTGCAATGGAATAACATCAACAACATAATAACGGATAAAAAAAGAGAACTCAGCAGATTGAAAAATCCGGACTCCTGCGAAGAAGATCATCTACCTGACCAGTGCGGAGGGGATTGTAGCAGTTGCGGAATGTAATTTAAAAGCAATGTCTATAGTTATAATAGGATAGGCAGGGGATCGGGGAGATTTTTGTGGAATGAAACGGCATAAAAACATCAGAAAATATAATGCTTTAAGTAATGTATAACAGGATATCATGAGAAGCGATAATATAAAGAAAGGACTTGAGCGAGCCCCGCACAGGTCTCTTTTGAAATCAGTAGGGCTGACAGATGAAGAAATGTCACTTCCTTTTATCGGAGTGGTGAATTCCTGGAATGAGATAATACCGGGTCATATCCATCTTGATAAGCTGGCAGAGGCCGTAAAAGCCGGTATCCGCATGGCGGGGGGTGTTCCGTTCGAATTTAACACCATCGGTGTATGCGATGGCATCGCCATGGGGCATACTGGTATGAAGAATTCCCTTCCCAGCAGGGAAATAATCGCTGACAGCATTGAACTCATGGTGGAAGCGCACCAGTTCGACGGAATGGTTATGATACCTACATGTGATAAGATCGTTCCAGGGCATCTCATGGCTGCGGGAAGACTGGATATCCCCACAATAGTCGTAACAGGCGGACCCATGATGCCAGGGATCGTCGGAGATGAACAACGGGATGTAATATCACTATTTGAAGCAGTCGGTGCGCGCAGGAACAATAAGATCACAGACCAGGAACTCAGGAACCTGGAAGATTGTTCATGCGGCGGCGCGGGATCATGTGCAGGATTATTCACAGCCAATACAATGGCATGCGTGACAGAAGCTCTTGGGTTAAGCCTTCCCGGATGCGGGACAGCGCATGCTGTGGATGCAAAGAAAGTAAGGATCGCAAAACATTCGGGTATGAAGATACTTGAACTTATTGAAAAAGGAATAACTGCGCGAAAAATCGTTACACAGGAATCACTTGATAATGCAATACGCATCGATATGGCTATCGGGGGAAGCTCAAATACAGCGCTGCATTTACCGGCAATAGCTCTGGAATATGGCCTGTCACTGTCACTTTCAAGATTTGATGAGGTCAGCAGGGAAACACCACACCTCATAAACTTAAGGCCCGGAGGAGACCGGTTCCTTATCGATTTTGAAAGGGCCGGAGGAGTTCCCGCGATACAGAAGCGCCTCATGGAAAAGTTGTATCCGGATACGCTGACAGTCACCGGGAAAACTCTCGCCCGGAACCTTGATGAGTATATTATCATAAACCCGCGTGCAAATAAAGAGATAATCGCAACCCTTAAATCTCCTGTACATGCCGAGGGAGGAATAGCTGTGCTTCGTGGAAGCCTGGCTCCTGATGGTTCTGTGGTAAAACAAACCGCAGTGAGCAAGAATATGTTAAAACACACAGGTATAGCGCGCGTTTTTGACAGCGAAGAATTAGCGATGGCTGCCATTATGGGAAAGAAAATAAAACCCGGCGATTGCCTCGTTATAAGATACGAGGGGCCAAAAGGTGGTCCGGGAATGCGCGAGATGCTCTCACCAACAGCGGCAATAGCGGGCATGGGACTAATTGATTCTGTCGCACTCATCACTGACGGGCGGTTTTCAGGTGGAACGCGAGGGCCATGCATAGGTCATGTGTCACCTGAAGCGGCTGTAGGAGGACCAATAGCTCTTGTCCGTGAGGGAGATATGATCGAAATAGATATTCCAGGGCGCATCCTTGACCTTAAGATTTCGAACGAGGAATTTGAAAAGAGGCAAAAAGCATGGAAACCGCCTGCACTGAAAGTTACAAAAGGATATCTTGCCCGATACCAGAAACAGGTAGGTTCAGCGGATAAGGGCGCAGTGATAAGGTAATTAACCTTTCGCCATCGGTCAATAGAAAAATCATGAAATTGTAGGAAACTGATTAATGCTCAAATCAATAAAGACAAAAACAACCAAATCCGCAACCTCACCCGCCTGTGCGATATGGATTGCCCAAGCTGATGTCAGGTGAGATAAAAGTTATGAGGGAAAAACTAAAAGAGGTAGTCTAATGGAAAATACATTTCATTATCCGCCAGAGCTTTTTAGCCTCCTAATCGAAACATTACCGAGGCTTTGCAAGACAAAAAAGGATCTTCTATTGTTTTTCCAGGGTGCAGGAGTTAGTCCAAGCTTACTTTCAACTTATGAAGCACTGTTAAAAACAAACAGTGGTGCATTCAAGAAGCCTATAGTAGCTCGTGAGCTTTTAACAAAGCTAAATGAGAACGGTGACAGGAGCCTTCGCGAGCGGCGAGAGATTTTGAAGCGTGTAACCGAATTTCAAGACTTTTCAGTTTGTTGGGAGAATGACCGAGCAGCTGCGCGAGGGTACGTTGCTCAAGTCCGTGAACTTGTGCATGTTAAGGACAGCTTTACACGAATGCAAATAGAAAGAGATGATGAGCGTCGAAAACGCTTTGCTGAGCAGACTGCACACTTTAATGCAGAAAAAGATCGCAAGGCAAAAATTGAAACCGTGAAAGCAGAACTTTACACGCTTTTTGGGGAGCAAAATGCAAAAAAATGCGGGAAAGCACTTGAGGGCGTGATTAATTCGCTTTTTGCTGCAAATGGTATTCTCGTTAGGGAAGCATTTACTGTGAAAGGCGCATGTAGCGATGGGATCATCGAGCAAATTGACGGTTTGGTGGAATTGGACGGCCATCTATATTTAGTAGAGTTCAAATGGTGGAATAAACCGCTTGGGACTGCTGATGTTTCGCCACATTTAGTAAGAGTGTATAACCGAGGTGGGCAGGCAAGGGGTATTTTCATTTCCTACTCAGAATTTACTACACCGGCAATCAATACATGCCGCGATGCTTTGGCAGGTGGAGTTGTCATAATTTTGTGCAATCTAAAAGAAATCGTTGATTTGTTTGAAAATGAGGGAGATATCAAGAAGTGGTTAAAAGACAAGGTGACAGCAGCAGTTGTTGATAGGAATCCCTTTTACTTGCCACAATAAAGCAAACCATTATGACTTAATTCTTATAAAAATTTAGAATAATACCTGGATGAATCGGCAACTGTCGAGGATTTCTCGGTAGTTCAAATATCGGTTATATAATATGGAAAACAAGAAACTACAAATAAGAAACAGCACAGCGGAATTTCTGATCTTCACAAAACAACAAAACAAAAATACTATAGAAATTCGCATTGAAGACGAAACGGTATGGCTTACTCAAAAGCTGATGGGTGTTTTGTTTGAAAAAGGTCGAAGTACTATAGCAGAACATTTACAAAACATCTTCGAAACCGGTGAATTAAAAGAGATTTCAGTATGTCGGGATTTCCGACATGCTGCCGAAGTTGATGAGCGGGGAAGTGAGGGTGAAATTATAGCAAGAAGAGGCTGTATATGAACAACAGAGATATTGTAAAACAACAATCCGATTTCATTCTCTATACTTCAAATGATGGGGACGTGAATGTAGAAGTATTTCTGAAGGATGAAACTGTCTGGCTCACCCAGAAAGCAATGGCAGGACTATTTGGAGTAAAGGTACCTGCCATCAGCAAGCATCTGGCAAACATCTATGAAACCGGGGAATTGAGGGAAGAACCAACTATTTCCATTTTGGAAACAGTTCAAAAAGAAGGAGATAGGGAGGTTCTCCGGAAAATGGAGTTCTACAACCTCGATGCCATTATTGCGGTTGGCTACCGGGTGAACTCCTATCAAGCCACTCAGTTCCGCATCTGGGCTACTAAACTCCTGAAAGAATACATCATCAAAGGATTTGTTCTTAATGATGAGAGGCTCAAGCAGGGCAATCAGGTTTTCGGTAAAGATTATTTTGATGAGCTGTTGGAGCGCATCAGGGAGATTCGCGCAAGTGAGCGTCGCTTTTACCAAAAGATTACAGATATATATGCCCTCTCGGCAGATTATGACAAAAACGCCCCAATTACAAAAGAATTTTTCGCTACTGTACAAAACAAGATGCATTGGGCTATAACAGGCAAAACGGCGGCTGAAATTATTTATGATTCAGCAGATTCAAGCAAAATCCACATGGGTTTGACAAACTGGAAGCAAGGGCTGGACGGAAAAATAATTAAGTCAGATGTCTCCATTGCAAAAAATTACCTGAATGAAACAAATATAAAAGAACTCAATCAAATTATTTCAGCTTATCTTGATTTGGCGGAAAATCGTGCACAAAGGCAGATTCTGATGAAAATGGCAGACTGGATCAAATTTCTGCACAACTTTTTAGAATTGTCTAGCTATCCAATATTACAGGATAAAGGCAAAGTCAGCGCATTGGAGGCTAAACTCAAGGCTGAACAGGAATATGAGGTGTACCGTGTTCAACAGGATAAAGACTATATCTCTGATTTTGACAAAGAGATAAAGCGCATCACAGGAAAAAAAGATGACGACGAATAAGATGCCTTCAAATTCCTCATTCGACCTCGATGAAAGTCTCCTATTCTGGTGCACAAAATGCAACACTCCATTACTGGATGAACAATGCGGCATTTGCAAAGAAAAAGGCACACGTGTCAATCTCTCCCCGCCCGGGGATCTACGTTTTGCCTCACCATATGAAAAAAACATCATCGACGAACTTATTTCAAAGGAATTTCCAGGTGTTTCCCTTTCAGAAAAACTAATTCTCCTGAATAAGGTCCCGGGTGAAGACAAGACTGATGAAATGATCGTGGACGGGCTGCATTTCGGTATATTGAGATTCGATATGTCCCTTCTTTCTTTCAAGCTAGACATGATGGTGGAAGGAGCTGCCGCGCTTATTGATTCTAAGATTGACAGGAAACTTATAAATATCTCATCGGGCGGACGGCACCTGAGCGGTAAGAACATAGATGGAACTGACATCATTGAATGTTCGGATGATATAAAATCGGGGGATACCGTGTTCGTGACCAGCAGGAACCTAAGCGGCTTCGGGATAGCATACAGGGACAGCGCGCAGCTAAAGACTCCCGGACGGTCGTTAAAGATAAAAAAGATTGGTTCGGAAAATTTCGCTTTCCTGCCCGGTAAACCGTCTATGAATGATGTTATCCGCGCCAATGCGCCCCACATGAAACAGCTTGTCAAGGATGCAGTCAACACAATAAAAGGGATTGCCAATCAGAAGGAGTTTGCGGATTCGCCTGTTTATGTATCTTTTTCCGGAGGAAAAGACAGCCTGACTACACTTGACCTGACCCGAAACGCCATTAAAAAGCCAATAAAAGTTTTCTTTGCCAATACTGGTATTGAATTCCCGGAGACTGTCGAGTTTGCAAGAGGTTTCTGCAAGAAAAACAATATTGAGCTCATTGAAGTAAAAGTAAATGAGGCTTTCTGGGAGAATCTTCCCAGTTTCGGGCCACCGGCTAAGGATTTCAGGTGGTGCTGCAAGGTCTGCAAGCTTGCGCCCATCAATTCAGTCATAGAGGAATGCACCCGCAGTGGAAGAAAATGCCTTACCATCGACGGGAAACGAAAATATGAATCGTTCACACGTTCCCGGATCGCCCCGAAGGAGGAAAATCCCTTCATTCCGGGGCAGGTGAGCTTATTCCCGATCCGCAACTGGCGCGCGATCGAGATATGGCTTTACATTTACTACAGGAAACTTGAATATAATCCCCTGTATGATATGGGTTTTGAGCGCGTGGGGTGCTGGCTGTGCCCCGCAGAACTTGGCGCCGAATATTTAAGGTTCGGCGAACTTCATCCTGAGCTTTTTACGCGCTGGAACGAATATCTCTTAAAATGGGCGAAAGATAACGGGCTCGATGAAACGTTCATAAGGCACGGATTCTGGCGCTGGAAAACCCTTCCGCCAAAGATGCTTCGTCTTTCTGAGGAACTCAAAGTTAATACGAAATTTGAGCCTGTGAAAGAAGAGTTTGGCATCACAGTAACAGGCGGTGTCTCACCATGCAAGACCGGCGGATATACTATGGAGGGCAAGATCACAGGTCTCCTGCCGCATGAAGTGCAGGATATCGCAAATATCCTGGGTGAGAATGTTTTTTCAGAAGACCTCGGCGTGCTCTTGATCCAGAGAAAAGGCGCAAGTGTCAAGATATTCTCTTCGGGTCACATATCTGTAAATGCACCGGGAGATGATGAAGCGCGTTCGGTTTTTGAAGAAACCGCAAAGCAGCTGATAAGGGTGAAAAAATGCTCGAAGTGCGGAGTATGTTTGAGAGTATGTCCTTTGAATGCCATAGTTCTTGAACCTCATCTGATGATAAAAAAAGAATGCACACGATGCGGTAAATGCACAGTATCATGTGTGGTTGTTAAATATTTTGATAAGATTTTGCCTGATTTCAGGAGCCAAAAGAAAGCAAAAATAACTATTTTATAAATTTCACCTGGGAACCACAATAAGGGCACATTAACCAGCTTGAATTTATATTTTTCTTGCAGAATTGGCAGGTTTTTTCAGCTTCGACTTTCTTAATCAACTGATTGCCGCAATAAGAACAAACATTCCATTCAGGATCAACCGGATTTTTGCATTTTTCACACAATTTAAAAGCAGATACCCATTTTTGGCTTTTCAGATTAACTCCGCATTTTGTACAAAAAAGATATGAAACCAGCACGCATTCACCACACGAGGTACATGCGGGCATATCCTTCAGTAGTGCGGGATTGAGTTTTTTCTTCAAGTTCTCAAGGCAGACAATTGCCTCGCGTTTAACCATTTCATCACGGTCTTTTTTACAGATTAGTTCTACTATATTTATCAGGTTCCTGGTAAATTCCGGATTTTTCAGATCCATTTTTATAAAATCTACCTGATCCAGGTTTATCGAAGAAGTAATAAATTTTAGAGCCATGAAACGGGTGGCAACCATTTTGCTATTTAGCTTTTCAAGCAAATGACTGCTTTCTTCTTCTGATAGCAACTTACCCATATTTCAGTAATCCCCTCTCCAGGTATGAATCATAAAAAGCGGTTTCAATTTTGGAGATAGTTGATTATTTCCCAGCTAATCCTAAAATTCATATCTTGTTTTTTGTTTTTCGTCATGTGAATCTCTACTTTGTAAATAATGCAATTTTTTAATAATAAATATTATTTATGGTGTATTTATATGTTTTCAAGCACGCATTTTGAACACTTTTGTATTAAATATCTATTTATACATGTGACTTAAAAATAGCAAAATGTAACTATGGCCAGAGCAAAAATTCTTGTCGTTGATGATGAAGAAATGAATGTGGTATTGCTTGATAATTATCTATCCAGGGATTATGATGTTTCAACAGCTTATGATGGCGATGAAGCATTACTTATTGTCGAAAAAGATCCTCCTGACCTTATACTCCTGGATATCATGATGCCTAAAATGAATGGATATGAGGTATGTAATAAACTTAAAAATAATCCAAAAACAATGGGAATCCCAATAATCATGGTCACAGCCCTTCAACAAAAAAAAGATAAGATCAAAGCCATTGGAATGTTTGCAGATGATTTTTTAACTAAACCAGTTGATTTTAATGAATTGACCGCTAAAGTCAAATCACTATTGCGATTGAAAGAATATCACGATGCATTGATAGGGGATACTCGTTTCTTATCGTGAAGTTTCTGTATTTCGTCAAGAAGCCCCCTTCATTCATCCAAAACTATATCCATCCCGACCACCCAATATTAATCAAGGTGATGGGAATGCCAACAATTGTTCATTTTGACCTGCCAGCGGATGATCCTGAACGTGCCAAAAAATTCTACGAAAAGCTGTTTGATTGGAAATTCGATAAAGTGCCGATGCCAACGCCGTATTATCTTATAGAGACAAAAGACCTGGAAGGGAATCCGGGAATAAGAGGAGGGATGGGAAAAAGAGGGCTGCCCGGACAGCAGGTCTCGAATTATATCGGTGTCCCATCAGTAGAAGATTACCTGGAAAAGGTAAAGGAGCTCGGCGGTAATGTCTTCATGCCAAAAACAAAAATAGCTGGCTGGGGCTATCTTGCGATATGCGTTGATACCGAGAATAATGTATTCGGATTGTGGGAAGAAGACAGGAATGTGAAGTAACATTCCATGAAGGCTGAAATACCAGGATTAAAAAACCAAGTTATTTTAAGATTCATAATGGTGCCCATTTTTATGGGCTTGATGCTGTTCTTACCCGCAGGTTCACTGGATTACTGGCAGGCGTGGATATACTGCAGCGTTCTTTTTATTCCAGTGTTCTTTGTGGTTTTTTATTTCCTTAAGTATGACCCGGAACTCCTTGAACGCAGAATGAGAATGAGAGAAAAGGAAGAAAAACAAAAGACAATCCAGATATTAGGAATTGTTATTTTCTTTTCTGGCTTTATAATGTGCGGGCTTGACTATCGTTATCACTGGTCAAATGTGCCTGCATATCTTGTTATTGCGGCAAATGCCATCGTTTTGTCAGGTTATATTTTCGTTTTCCTGGTTCTGCGGGAAAATAGCTATGCTTCCCGGATAATTGAAGTTGAGAAAGGGCAGAAGGTTATCACAACAGGTCCTTATGCAATAGTCCGCCACCCGATGTATCTGGGAGTATTGGTGATGTACCTGTTCACTCCGCTTGCTCTTGGCTCTTATCGGGCGATCATCTTTTTCCTGCCCCTGATCCCGCTGCTCGTATCCAGGTTATTAAATGAAGAGGAAGTCTTGTTGAAGGAATTGCCGGGTTATAAAGAATATTGCCAGAAAACGAGATACCATTTGATTCCTTTTATTTATTGAATTTATAATAAAAATTTTTTGCTGCCTATGGAATCTGATTCTTTCAAGTTTTCAGTTGCTTTGTATCCTTCTAAATAAGTGGATTACGTTAATCCTGAATGCTGAACGCCATAAAAATAATAGTTAATTATTTTTCAAACGTACCCTTATATCATTATCTTTCTTATTTCTTCTATTGAAATGTTATATAATTTTTCAATCATAATTGATATTTTCTTTATACTGTCATTTGATAAATCCTCAATGTAATCTATGCTGTCAAAATTCACTCCATGCCTATAGGCTCTTGATGGAGGTTTCCCAAAAAAGAGTAACGTATATTGTGCATAAGGGAAAATTGTTTTTATCATCTGAACTTTTTCTGAGTATGCCAATAATTCATGTGTATTAATATTGCTTGCCATTTTTGTTTCGATAATTACGTATGGTATTCCAACATGATGACTATTCTGTGAACTGTCTTTTTCTAGTTTAATTTTTAACAATTCCTCATTGTAATTTTTCATATTTACTATGCTTGCATCTCTATATTTTATGTCTTTGTGGAATAATTCTTTAAATAAGCAAATATCTTGTTTGATGCACCATATTTCCAGTGTATTTATTATTTTATTCGGTAAATATATATGCTTGTAAGGAACAGGTACTTCTGCTTCCAACATTAACCCTTGTTTGATTAGGTCATTCAATTGTTTGTTCAATTCTTTAATCAGATAATCTCTATTTTCTTTTTCTGTAGATTTCAATTGCATTTTATTCTTCTCTTAAGAGGGGGAGCATGGCGTATAACTTGTTCCATATATTCATTGCATATAACATCTATTTGGATAATATTATATTTTTGTCGTCTTCACTTCCATATTTTTTTCGAAAATGCCAAAGCAACTTAAGACTTGATAGAACCGAATCTAGTGTCCTGTCAAGGCTAAATTGTCAAATGATATCGAGATTATTATAGTCTTATGCAAATCATATAAAAACAAACGTGATCGATTGTTTTATGGAAAACATAACATAAGCAGTATAAGGATGCGGCGCAATCCAGCGCA
>JAPZAP010000018.1 GCA_027460585.1 Candidatus Methanoperedens sp.
ATCGTGACCTTTGACAGGATTTACAGGATCGACAGGATACGATTTTTGTGGCAAATCCTGTAAATCCTGTCGATCCTGTCTAAAAAAATCATGATATAGCCACTGAGGCGCAGATGCGGGATTTTCAAGACATGCACTCAATGACATCTGTTCATGAAATTCAGGACACTGCCAAAAATAACACCAACATGTAATGTAACGGTTACGTTTTAGAGGGACCAAATCTGTTATTCGTTTTGTCCACTATCCAATGTACAGTATAATTAACTTGCTTGACCCAAAAAACAATCCGAGTTGACTTAATATTAAATCAGAGGTCATTTATGATTTTTTATCATATTAACTCTATTAATAAACTATTAAAAACCAAAATCTTATTTAATATACTATGAAAACTCAAATAAACTCAAATAATTATCGGATTATTTATATTGTTTGCAGCCTTCTATGTTATAGGAGGAAGCCGTTTTTATCACTTTTCCATCCACAAAAAAGGGCTAACTTTTTTGGCTTTCTCTCCCCTCAAAACGCCAAAATCAGTCAAACAATGCCCAAAAAATAATCTTGACATAACAACCACTTATTTTTCCCAATACTTCTTGAAAGTCACCCACAATTCCGGCAGATGCTCCTGCAATAACTCATTATTTGAACAGGCATCCATTTTCTTTCTTTTCTCAAGAGCCCTTCCAAGTGGCTTCCCAAGCAACCTGCGAATTCGTGTTTCATAATTGGAAAGCAATTCAATATCGTTTTGTTCCAGCGCGTCTATTATCGTTTTCCCGGCGGCTTCGCCCGCAAGGATCGCATTATGTATTCCGGCGCCGGTTATCGGGTCAGCCATTCCCGCGCTGTCACCCACTAGAAGAATGTTGCCAGAAACGAGCTTTTCACGAAGCCCGCCTATGGGTAGGGCACCGGTAACACATTCTGTTTTCGTTCCATTCAGCCTTCCTGAAACACCAGAACAATCGATAAATTTATCAAGATAATTGCGGGGATTGAAACATGTTACTCCAACACCCACTTTTGCCGAATCTTTTCCCGTTGGATATATCCAGACATATCCGCCTGGGGCGTATTCGGCGTTGAAAAATATCTCGCACGTTTGCGAAAAAGGTTGAATACCCTTTAAATGATACTGGGCGCATGCTGCAAATCTTTGCTTTTCCATTCCCATAAAAGATGCAGTTCTTGAAAAAACACCATCAGTGCCTACAATTATTTTCCCGGAAGCTTTCCCGTTACTAAATTTTATTTCCCCCGAAATAATGTCAGTAACAGGAGAATTCCATTTGACCTGCGTTCCCGATCCTTGTGATCTATTTACAAGCTCCATATCGAACAAATACCTGTCAACCACGAAACCATTCAGCTGGAAATCCTGAAATGTCATATCAGGAAAATAGACGCGCATCTTTGTAATTCCTGACTGGATAATAGCATCATCCACCGGCTCAAGATTTATAGTATTACCGATATATCCGGCGCACGGTGAACGGCACGTTTCATTCTTTTCAAGCATGAGGACGCGAAAACCAGCCGAAGAAACTATTCTTGATGTTACAGCTCCTGCAGGCCCTGCGCCGATCACGATCACATCATACATTAGAGGTATGTCCATTCATCTGAGTAATATTTTGGTAAAAGACTTTTCGTCAGCTCTTTTTCTTTTTTGCTGAGAGTTCCAGGTTTTAACCTTACGTTAAAGCGTTCTTCGAATTTTCGCTTCATTACATTCCTTATTTCTTCCATATCTATCTGTTCCCCCAGTTCCCGGTCAAGCCATGTCAACCCTTCCCTTACCGAGGCTATTTTCTTATCCATGAATTTCTCTTTCGGGATATTGGATATGCGAAGCATCTCCTCAATATCAAAATCAAGAAGCAAAGTCCCGTTTTGAAGAAGTTTCCCCTCCCAGCGTGTCTGGGCATTCCCGGATATTTTCTTATTGTCCACTATAACGTCGTTGATGGGCCGGAAAGCCGCATTAAGACCATAATCAATGAGCGTGTCTATGAGTACACCGCATATCTGTTTATATGATTCGATTATGTCAAGTGCAAACCGGTCATTATCTATTACGCCAACCACCCCATAATTTATCTGCCTGCACCTGTCATCCGAAAATGCAATGCCTCCCCCGCTAATTCTTCTTGTTATGGTATAATCTTTGCAGTGAGCAAGGTTCAATTCGATATCTGCCTTCTGGAAATACCCCAGTATTATAGATTTTTTAGGCGTCCAGAAGAAAAACGTATTTCCTTCATCCCCTTTAAGGATGGCTTCATCCATCGCCATCATATCGCGAATATCTACAAGCCCGAAATCTATGAAGCGCCATTCTTCCATATTATCCCTCCAGGGCTTTCATTATGGACTCGGCAAAATCCGCTGGAAATGTTCCAGGCGACTGGATATTCTCATCAATATATACTTCCTGGATTTTTCGTTCTATATCTTCCCGTCTTGCGGGAATTCCCTTTAATTCCTGTATCATCTTAAAGAATGCATCTTCAGGGAACAGGAAAAAATCTCCCGAAATGCTGATATCTTTGATAATGCCATTTTCAGTCCTGACGAATGACCTGATTAGCCCGCCTTTTGATTTATGCAGGCCTTGTTTTGTTTTTATTGCCGCATCCATTTTCATTGCTCCAGCAATTTCAAACAGCGTGATTCTATAAAAAATATGGGTTGATATTGAGACTAAAACCAAAGCTCACAAATACACAAATTCACATGAATGCATCTTTCAAATCCTTGCCCCGACATTTCGCCAGGCTATCCTGTGCGAACCCCCAAACCCGATCCGGAATCTTGGGCAGGTTCCTGCGCTGCAATTTCTCGATGATTTTTCCCTGCATTCTGTTACTAACCGAAGAGGCAACGTATCTGACTCTTCATAGCCCGCAAAGGAAGAAAACAATCCTTCGCCGACAGCGCAACCTGATACTGGCCTGATTTCCATAAATTATTCCCCCTTGAGCAAATACCGTTCTCGCCTACAAAAGTATTAATCGTTATCTCATATATAGTTAACCATAAATGATCATAGGAGCATCATCTTTTGCAGGAACTTTTCCTGAATTGATGGAGGAAGTGGATTCAATAGAGTTGTACATACCGAAACTTGAGGTTTACGAAGGTACGAGATTGATAAAATCCCGGATCAAGAGGATCAAGGATATTCTTTCGTCATATAATATCTCAACATCGATCCATGCCCCATATTTCAGCGACGCACCCAATTATCCGCATGAACTGGTGGTGGATATGGCAAATTTAAATGACACACAGGAGAGGCTCATAAATGAGAGCATTATGATAGCTGAAGAACTGGGGTCAGGGGTTGTCGTAATTCATCCGGGCAGGATCAATGGGGATAAAGAGCGATCTTTTGAAATTATGATATCAAATCTTTCGCGAATCGCTAAATTCGCATATGACAGGAACGTGACGCTTGGCCTGGAAAATAAAGAAGGGACAGACCCGGAAAATCTTTGCATCAGCGCTTCTGAACTTGTGGAAGCCATAGAACGAACAGGTTCGCCGAATCTTGGAGCAACATTCGATATCGGTCACGCCAACCTGACATGTGGAGGAAATAGGGAAAAACTCAGGCAATTTTCAAAAATGATGAAAGATCATGCCGTCCATGTACATGTTCATGATAATACCGGTTCGCTGACCGAACAATACCATGGAGACATCCACAGGGCGCCAGGTAATGGAATGATTGATTTTTCCGTACTTGATGAGCTTGATTTCAAAGGAGTTTACAATCTTGAAGTATTTTCAATTGAAGACGTTAAGGCTGGAAAAAAGATACTCAGGAAATTCGTGAATAATTGTACTGTAATCGGCAGAAAGTGAAGTTCACCTGGATGGGAGTAGGGAAATAAAATCTCGATACCCAGCGAAGCATATATATTAAATCCCAACAATGATTCGAATAAGAAAGAGGGCGATTTATGGCAGATAATATTCTGGAAAACTTATTGACATTCATATACACTTTGGGACACTGGCTGGGAGAAAAAATCGTAGAGCTTATCCAGTATATATCCGGGGTAAAGCTCGGGCAGGAAATAGTTGACGCTATCGGGATGCTTGTAATATTGACAATATTCCTGGCTATTGCAGAAGTTGCAAAAAAAGCGATATGGATCGTGGTGGCTATCGGCTGGGTTTTGATAATTGTCCGGATATTAATGATGATGATCGGATGATTATCTTTTCATGTCCGCCCAAGCAGCCTGCATGTTTTGCAGACATTTTCACTTGATGGCTCACCGCATTTATCGCATTTGAATATCTCAGTGACATTTGGGCGCAGCATTTCAGAGATCGTTTCAAATCCCCCTAGGAGGGAATATTTCGTTCCCGGATGCTTCACCTCATAATTATTTATCATCTCACGGATCTCGTTTCTTAGAGCGTCACCGGCATAGGGGCATTCATCCATGCTCACGGGAAGGTCATTCAGGAACCCATACAATGCCACCTCTTTTTCAGGAACGCTTCGAAGAGGTTTTATCCTCGGTATCATTCCGGGCTGGATCAATCCTGGCAGCATTCTTTTCAACCTGTCTATGTCCCCGCGCATGTAATTCATAAGGATGGTCTGTGATTCATCATCAAGATTATGCCCTATAGCGAGTTTATCCGCACCAAGTTCACGCGCTGCCTTATTCAGGATATTTTTGCGCAGGACCCCGCACAAAGTACATGCAGCGTGTTCTTTTTTATTGACAAGATCATCCATTGTTGTCCCGAATACATCATCAAATGACCTGATCGTATGCGCAATACCAAGTTCATTTGTAAGTTTTATTGCATGAGAAAGCGTATTCTCCCTGTAACCTTTGATCCCTTCATCGATCGTGAGTGCTGTAATTTCAAGGTCGGGTCTATCCTTAAAAATCTTATGGAGGATGTAAAGCAAAGCTATACTGTCCTTACCACCGCTTAGCGCCACAGCTATTTTTTCACCCCGTCCGATCATCCTGAACTTGCGGATGTCACGTTTGATCTTTCGTTCAACATCCTCGATAAAATGAGACCTGCAAAGGTGTGCATTGGAGTATTTCTGGTATATTACTGCACTTTTGGGGCAGCGCTGGCATTTCATTGAACAGGTGTAAACGCTAAACCCTTATTAATATTATGTCTATGATCGGTGAAAAAAGAAAAAAAAGATGATGTGAAATCCTATTTACAGGATTCACAGCCATCATCCTGATTTGATCTGACTTAGTCATCTTCTTTGTCGGTTTTTTTATCCTTTGGCTTTTTTGGTGTTATTTTATTATCAGGCTTTTTGTCTGAACCAGTCTTTTTATCATGGTGTTGATCTTCATGCCCATGAACGTCATCATCTGTTTCGTTCTCATCATCGTGGTTCTTTGCTTTTGTATTATTGAATACACTGATTGTCACGTTTCCACTGATCGTTCCATTCGTTGCTGAAATAACTGTTGTTCCTTGTGCTAAAGCGGTGAATTTACCATTGGAATCAATTGTTCCAACTGTTGTATTGCTGCTAGCCCATGTCACAATAGCTGATATAGCATGATTGAACTGGTCAAGAGTTCTTGCAAGGAATGATACATTTTTTCCAACCTTTACCTTTGCAGGCGACGGAGTCAATCTTATTTTATTTAATACTCGTACAGACGCTACAACTACGTTTACTGTTGCTGTCCCGTTCACTGTTCCGTTTTCTGCTTTAATGGTTGCTGTTCCTGCTGCTAATGCTGTGAACTTACCGCTTGCATCGACATTCCCTACAGTTGTATTGCTGCTTGTCCAAGTAATGGTTGCTGTAATTGGGTTACCGTACTGGTCTTTTGGCGTTGCTACGAATGATTGGGTTCCGTTCACTACGATATTTGCAGAGGCTGGAGAAATTGTTATTGTTGTTAATACAGAGGGCGCTGGTGCTTCTATTACTGTTACACTTGCAGTCCCGTTTACTGAACCATTTGCTGCTTTGATGGTTGTTGTTCCGATAGCTGATGCCGTGAAATTACCGCTTGCATCGACGTTACCTACGGTTAAATTGCTGCTTGTCCAGATAATTGTTGCAGTAATTGGGTTACCGTACTGGTCTTTTGGTGATGCCATAAATGATTTGTTTCCGTTCACGACGATATTTGCAGAGGCCGGAGAAATTGTTATTGTTGTTAATACAGGGGGAGCTGGTGGTTCTGTTACTGTTACACTTGCAGTCCCGTTTACTGTACCGTTTGCTGCTTTGATTGTTGTTGTTCCGACAGCTAATGCTGTGAAATTACCGCTTGCATCGACGTTACCTACAGTTAAATTGCTGCTTGTCCATGTAATTGTTGCAGCAATCGGGTTACCGTTCTGGTCTTTTGGCGCTGCTGTGAATACCAGGTTCGAGCCATTTATGACTGATGCTGTTGCTGGTAAGACATTAATCGTGGTCAGGACTGGTGGTTCCGCTGCCTTGACTGTAATTGTGATATTTTTGAAATTGGTTATTTTACCACCTGAGACTGTAGAAACATAAACTGTAACTGTATAAGAACCTTGAGCCAAAGGTGCAGTTAAGGTTGTTGTTCCTGATCCGCTTCCGCTAACAATAACTCCACCGGCAGGAATACCAAAAAGCGCATTATTATTTACTACCGACGGCCATTTCGCAGTCGCGCCCGTTGGACTCCAAGTTTCAGTTACAACAAAACTCTCTCCAGGTGCTACAATAGTTTTAGGGGTTGTTGCGGTGATGCTTATTGCAGTCGATATGGCATGACAGCCCGAATTATTACAGGCCTGGTCCAAATTTGCGTGTGCCAAAACTCCCGGCACTGCTAATAGAGCAATTACTAAAAATAACAGCCCTAAACTCAAATTATTTCTTTTCATATTCATTTTCTCCTTTTGTTTTATTTTCTGGAAAATCAAGCGGATATAAAATCCACATTCAAATAATTTGGTTTTCTATCCAACCAGAAAATCCCACTAGTTCGTAATACTGTGATTCGTTATAAGGCTGCCTACAATTCCAAACAGTTTAATGGTTCTAAATAGTATTTAAAAGTACATTATTGTCTATTTAAGTTTTTAATTGTTTAAAAATAGCTATTATTAATTTACAAGTTTAAATTAGTATAATTTTAGAGTTTAATCGTCCTGATATGTCATGTGGCTTATAAAAAAAACTCTATGAACCGTTAAAATGAATAAAAAAAGTACTTAAATGTTCGGATCAGGCCACTTGCGCCAATCTCATTGTAACAATAGCAGGATTCTCCATTATACGAAAGGCAGTGTCGGTCTCTTTTCCTATTTTTACATCCCCTTTTCTGCCAACTGTGGCTGTAAGAAGGTAATCATCGCCGCTGTACACATCCACAGTTTCACCTGCCATTCCCTGAATAGTCAGTACGACATATTTTTTGGAACGCTCGACCGCTGGAACAAAACTCTTAATTCCAGTCTCTTTCATTTTTGATCTTGCTTTTTCCTTCTTCCTTTCACGAATATCAAGGTGAAGTCCGAGCTTTTTCTCTATCAGGTCAATTGTCTTGCCCCCTTTCCCGATAACACCCGCTATGTCCTCTTCATCCATGAAGACCGTGGCGCTGGAATCCGATGCGACATCAACATCCACCGTACCCCTCGTATATTTCAACAATTCTTTCTCTATTTCCCTGGCTGCAAGCGCCCATGTGCCCGGCCGTTCTTTTTCAATATCCACAACCGGCATCACCACGACCTGTTCACCGTAAGTATATATTTCATATTCGATCGTTCCATTCTCAAAATCCGCGATCGTTATCACTGGTCTTGCCAGGTCCTGCTCAACCATCCCATGCGGTACTTTGACTGTGAATTTTATATCGTATACCTTGGAAACCTCTCCTTTATCTATAAAGATCACGGTGTCAACTACCTGTGGAATTATTCCCAGTTCCACGCGCCCGATGAGTCGCTGTATGGCATCAACGCCCCGCGTGGCATGGACAACCCCGATCATTCCAACTCCAGCCATTCTCATATCTGTGAATACGTGAAAGTCTTTTGTTTTCCTGACCTCATCATATACAGTGTAATCCGGCCTCACAAGGAGCAGGATATCTGCGGTTTTTTCCATATCGCGCTGGATGGGCGCATATTGCGTAATTGCATCCTGTACCTGAAGATCGCGCGGTGCTTCCATTGTTTTTACGATAAAACCCTGTTCGAATAGCACCTCAGCAACACTTGCCGCAAACGTTGATTTGCCGGCGCCAGGAGGTCCTGCAACAAGAATACCACGCTGCCTTTCTATGATCCTTTCTTTTAATTCTTTGCTCAGCCTGTAATCCTCAAGGCGAACGATTGCGATCGGCCTGACTGCTGTTATTTCCATCCCGTCTGAAAATGGAGGCTGTGCCACAGCTATGCGCATTGATCCGATCTGGAATACCATCACGCCTTCGTATTCGATTTCAAGATGCGAATCCGGGTCTCTTTTTGCTCTTTCGATCAATTCTCTTGTGATAGTGCGAAGCTCCATTTCTGTGATGGGTTCTTCTTTTATTTTCACAAGTTTCTGTTTTCCCACGCTTCCTCTTTTTGCCATGGGCGGAACATTTACTTTCAGGTGGACTGAAAGTGTATCTTCTGTGAAAAAATCTTCGATAGTAAGAGCTTTCAATTCTTCCATGAGAGGCATAAGGTATTCAACATTCAATCCTTTTGCACGTGCCACTTCCGATTGAACCCTATCACTTGTTATGAAAAGGGCGTTATTCTCGACCGCAACTCCGCGTATCATGGCATCTATTTCTCCACCCGATGCAAGTTTTATCTGCTCGAGTGAGGGTCGTTTTCCCGTGAATTCAAGCGTTATCTCACCCCTTTTTGCCATATCAGAAAGTTCTTTCAGTTCTTCAAGCCCTTTAAAGCCCGTTTCTTTCCCGCGATTTGCCTGCGCTTCAAGTTCTGAGACAAGAGCCTCGGATATTATGAGCCTGGCAGATTCAAATTCTCCAGCTTTTAATTTCCCTGTTATTCGTCCATCAATAATTACACTCGTGTCAGGTACTATGCAAAACCCTTCAGTCATAATTTATCAAATATACTCCCTCAGGCTAAAAATGTTCTGATGATACTTAATATAATATTTTATTGCCATGGAGGTGCTTTTTGATACATAAATTATAAATGCTATGCACAAGTATAAGGGCTGCCCAATGTGAGGGCTGCGCCGGATAGATCCGGGGCTAAAGCCACAGGAGGAAATATGGCTAAAAAAGAAGAAACAAAAGAAGGAAAAGAAGTAAAAGAAACGAAGAAGGAAGCCCCCAAGAAAGAGGCTCC
>JAPZAP010000019.1 GCA_027460585.1 Candidatus Methanoperedens sp.
ATCTCGTTCATCGGCGCTTATCTGCGGTTTCTCATTCAAATATTTTATGATAGCCCCCAACACCAAACTTTTTGACAGACTCTACCTTGCGAAAATTTTAAGTATCCAGAAACATGTTTGTGATTGTGCCAATCGAAGGATTTGTAGAATATAAACGAAGAGAGTACTGTAACGACATCCAATGTCCTGTACAGGTGATAATGAATAAGAAAGCGCAGGACTCGGCGGACTATAATGACCTGAGGGAAATATGCCAGGAGAAATGCCTGCATACAACCTATGAATTCCATCACTGGCTCATCGAAAAAGGCTATTTGCTTGTAAAGCCTGAATAAAAATAGGAGGAAATTGAAAATGAACTGGGGAATGAAAAACAGGATATCACGAATAATCAAGCCCAAAACAGGGCGCTGCGTAATGCTTGCTGTTGATCACGGCTATTTCCAGGGGCCAACTACCGGGCTTTCCAGACTTGGCGAGACGGTTGAACCTTTGCTGCCATATGCCGATGCTTTGATGATAACAAGAGGCGCTATCAGGAACTGGATTGACCCGGCTGCGGATATACCAATAATTTTGCGCGTTTCAGGCGGGATAAGCATCCTTAAGGAATTATCTAATGAAGTCATAACGACATGCATCGAAGATGCGATAAGGATAAATGCATCCGCGATCACATGCTCAGTATACGTGGGGGGGGAATTCGAAAAAGAAACGATAGAAAACCTCTCAAAGCTTGTTGATGAGGGTGAAAAATACGGTATCCCTGTACTTGCAGTCACAGCCGTAGGCAAAGAGATGGCCAGGGATGCGCGCTACCTTGGTCTTGCCTCAAGGATATGTGTTGAGATCGGCGCGCATATAATCAAGACCTATTATACCGAGGATTTCGGGAAAGTCGTCGAAGCTTGCGGCAATGTCCCGGTGGTTATCGCAGGCGGTAAGAAACTGCCTGAATTAGAAGCGCTGCAAATGGCGTTTGATGCAGTATCCAATGGCGCTAACGGTGTAGATATGGGACGCAATATTTTCCAGAGCGATCGCCCCGTGGGTATGATAAAAGCGGTACGAGCGATAGTGCATGATAACAAGCCTGTAGATGAGGCTTTCGAAATATACAAAAGTTCATAAAACTCATGAAAACAGCCGTATATTATAATAACAACGATATCAGGATAGAAGAGAGGCCGAAACCTCAAATAAAAAATGGTGAGCTCCTTGTCAAAGTAAAAGCGTCGGGTATCTGCGGAACGGACTTGATGGAATGGTACAGGATCAAGAAGGCGCCGCGTGTCCTGGGTCATGAGATGACCGGTGATATCGTGGAATCAAGGTCAGATAAATTCACAATCGGGCAAAGGGTTTTTGTGAGCCATCATGTCCCTTGCAACGAATGCAGGCATTGCCTTTCAGGGAACCACACCGCCTGCGAAACGCTTCATAAAGGTAATTACGACCCCGGCGGATTCAGCGAGTATGTAAGGATCCCGGAAATAAATGTGGAAAATGGAACTTATCTCCTTCCCGAAAATGTCTCTTATGAAGAAGGGACAATGATAGAACCCCTGGCATGTGTAGTCAGGGCGCAGAGGATAATCGATGTACGGAAAGGACAGACCGTTATTGTCATGGGCTCAGGGATTTCGGGTCTTCTAAACATTGCAGTGGCAAAATCCAAAAAAGGAAATGTCATAGCAACTGATATCAACGAATTCAGGTTGGAGAAGGCACGGCAATTCGGTGCAGATGAAATATTCAATGCAAATGAAGAACTGGGCATCAAAGCTGACAGGATCATTATGTGCACAGGGGCGATGCCTGCTTTTGAGGCGGCATTTCGCTACATTGACAGAAAAGGAACAATCATGCTTTTTGCCATCCCGAATAAGAACATCCAGATCCCTGTTGAGGATTTCTGGAGAAATGAATTAAGTATTGTTTCCAGTTATGGCGCAGCTCCTGTTGATCTGGAAGAGGCTCTGAAACTAATCAGGAATGGAACGATAAATGTTAAGGATATGATCACGGACAGGGTAAGGCTGGAAGAAATACAGAGAGGCTTTAAGATCGCCGGAGGCGCGGGAAATTCTTTGAAGGTTGTAATCATTCCATAACGGAAAGGAAAATATCAATGACAAACGAATGCTTTTACTGTGGTTTCAAGGACCCGATGCCCTTTACCTGTAAATTCTGCGGCGGTACTTATTGTTATAATCACCGGCTTCCTGAATCGCATAATTGTTCTGGACTTACGGCGTATAAAACAAAGGCGATTGAAACCGGAATTTTATATAAACCAGGCACTCTAGTAGGAAAAAAGCAAAATCCATTCATAAGGAATTTAAAACATATTGCATCAGTAATAACCAGTAATTACTCTTTAACGATCCTGATATTATGTCTCATTTCGTTTGTTATACAGAATATCAATGTCAAATACACTTACTATTTTGAACTTGTTCCATCTGATATTTTTACCCGCCCCTGGATCCTGATAACACACATGTTTTTGCATGACACTTCTAACGTGCTGCACATTCTTTTCAATATGATGGTCCTGTTCTTCTTCGGGCCTGAGCTTGAACGGCGCATAGGAGGGAAAAGGTTCCTTGCTGTCTATTTCATTTCAGGTCTGGTTGCAGCCTTGGGCTATTCGTTCTGGACTTTTTACGTACTTGGATCGAACGGACCTGCCATTGGCGCAAGCGGCGCATTGATGGGCATATTTGCATGCCTGGCAATTCTTGCGCCGGATATCGTCGTTTATGTCTATTTTATCCCAACGAAAATTACCTATGCGTTGATTTTTTTCATCCTGCTTGACCTTTTTTTAAATTCAAGCGGCGACCGTGTTGCACACAGCGCACACCTGAGTGGAGTGGTAGCGGGTCTTGTTTTCGGGAAATATATTAAAAAGTCCGGGAACTATTTGCGTTGATGATATCTTATACTTGCTTTGGTCCGGCTATTCTTTTATAATCACTATGGTATTCGTATAGTTTATCCTGCGCTTTCAATATGATCCTGAAACCGGGCGTGATAACCTGTGCATACATCATCCCTTTTTCCGGAAAGCCAAGGCTGGTATCAGGCCAATCGACTGCTTCTTCTTTGACCAGTTTTATATCTTCTACCGGAATATTCAATTTTTCAGAGAGGTCTGTTTTTGCAAGGTCCACGACTGGTGAATATTCAGGAACTACAGAATCGTTAAGCACCGTTTGAGATTGTTGTGTTTGTTGTGCGGGTTCCACGCAGCCTGAAAATAGTATTACTATTAATAAAATGGATATTGGGGATTTCATAATATTATCTAAAATATTAGTGACTCAGCACATAAATGTAATTCATACTTTCTATTATGTTACCACCCTTCCATCCTTTATCCTTATTATCCTGTCAGCCTTCTCGCCAAGCTCAGGTTCATGCGTTACCATTATTATTGTCTGCCCTTTTCTATTCAATTCCCGGAATAGCTCCACGATCTGGTTCGATGATTCAGTATCAAGATTAGCTGTGGGTTCATCAGCAAGCAAAATAGCAGGCTCATTTGCAAGAGCACGGGCAATAGCGACCCGCTGCTGCTGACCCCCCGAAAGCTCATTTGGGTAATGATCTGCCCTTTCTCCTATACCCACAAGATCCAGAAGCGAAGCTGCACGGTCATCTTTTCGTTCATCCATCATCATCGGCAGGGCAACATTCTCGATCGCATTGAGTTCCATGAGCAGGCTAAAAAACTGGAAAACAAAACCCATTTTCCTGAGCCGAAAATCTGCCCTCTGGTTATGATCGAGAGATGACACATCGATCCCATCGACAACGATTCCCCCGGAAGTGGGCGTATCAAGGAGACCGATCATATTCAATAGCGTTGATTTACCGCTCCCTGAAGGGCCCATAAGAGCTACGAACTCGCCCTGTTCGATCTTAAGGTCTATCCCGCGCAGGGCAGGAACCTCGACTTTTCCCATATAATATATCTTCGTCAGGTTATTGATATCGATCAAATCATCCACCCCATATTGCTTTAATGATATTTGTCCGCGCAGCGATTATCGCAGGATAGATGCCGCCAATGATGCAAGTAAGAAGGATAGAAAGATCCGCTGCGATTATGGATTCCGGTGAAATCCTGGGCATTATTATAAGTTTCATTCCATACTCTGGCGTCATGATAAGCGGATTCTGCTGCATTCCATGAATAAGTAATAAACCGATAATGGTACCAAGTGATGTCCCGACTATGCCGATAAATATGGCTTCTGCCAGGTAGATCCGCATGATCATTTCTCCCCTTGCGCCTATTGCTTTCAGGACACCAATTTCACGTATTTTGTTTCTTACTGTAGTATAGATGATCAGGCTGATGGCGATCGCTGCCACAAAAACTGAAACACCCGACGTCATCGTTGATATTACACCGAAAGTCTCGATCATACCCGCCATCCCTGCCGAAAGTTCCTGCCAGGTCTTGACATTCGGAAGAGTTGTTTCTTTCTGGAGGATCAATTTATACTTTGAGGATTCATCGGGATTTTCAAGTCTTATTATGATGTTGCTGGCTTCGTTTTTTCCGATAAGTGCCTTCACAGTATCGTACTCGCCTATTATTGCATACCTGTCAAGATCAAATGTTCCTGTGCTGATGATACCTTTGATCCTGAATTCGACTGGTTCTTTATCCTGATAGTGGATAAGGACCTTATCGCCGACATCGACATTGATAATTTCTGAAAGAGATGTTCCAATAAGCAGTTCATTTTTATCCTTATCATCAAGAAAATCTCCCCGTTCAACTGTTTTTGCTAGCGTAGATGCTTTTTCTTCAAGAGAAGGCTTGATTCCGAATATTGCTATCCCTATTTTTTCAGTCTTTGATTCAATGTCCACACCCCCGTTTACTCTTGGGGCGGCTCCCACGATGCCTTGTATGCCCGTGACCTTTGAAAGCACACTTTGCGAATTTGCGATCTCGGTATCGCCTGTATTTGGCTGGATCTGCAGATGCCCGGTATAGACATTGACAGTATTTCCTACGAAGGCATCCTGCATCCCGTTATTCAATGCGGTCGTAAATAGCGGGCCGACTACCCCTATCGTTATGGCCAAAATAACCATAAGGGTTTCACGCCTTCTTTTTGAAAGGTCCTTAAAGGCAAGGAACAGCCATGCTCTCATGTTTTGGGTTTCCTGCGTTTTAAGTAAAGCACGATAATTACTATTGCAATTATTCCTATCAATAACGGGAGAAGATTTCCACTCCTGGCCGGATTCACAACAATAATGATCTCTTTCTGGATATCGTGTTTTCCAAAATCATCTTCATAACTTATGTGCAAAATACCGGATTTTTTCCCGCTTCCATCTGAGTCAAGCGTAAAGAGGGCATTTGAATAATCATCTTTTTTTATTTCGCCAAGATATGCAAGATTATCCCCGACAAATGAAGAGTCAAGGCGCGCTGTTACTCCTTTTGCATCACCTGTACCGGTATTTTCTATCTTGATCGTAAGAGTGAAAGGAGTATTTTCGATGAGAACCGCTGGCTCTGTGATCTTCTTGGCTATGTCCATATTTGCCCTTCCTGATGCGACTATGCCAACAAGTTTTGTCTCGTTATACTCTACGCCCCTTTCATCAAGATAAGTAAGCTCAAGGTCTATCGGATAATTCTTGACCGCTGCATCCTTTTCAAGGGAAAACCATATCTCTGAGTCCCTGATTGAGGCATTGGGAATATCTTTAAAGATGATTTCTGAGTCAGAAGATAGCGGAATAAGGGCTTTGTCTTCCGGGTTCAGGCTGAGTTTCAGCCATTTTATTTCATTATCGCCAACATTTTCAAGGGAAACCCGGATCTTGAATACCTCGCCAGGTTCCACCTGGCTGTTATTTGATTCCACGGATACGTCTTTTATTTCAATGAGGGTATTTCCTTTGACCGTTAGCGTAATTTTACCGTTGTACTCTTTATTATCGTAATAAATCGTATAAGGCAGATCATAATCGCCGTAATTTGCGCTGCGGTCAACATCGATCTTAAAAAATGTTTTCCGGGACATTTTTGGCGGCAGGTCAAAATAGGGTGTGTACTCATCCCCGGAGCCTGCGGAGCTTATCAGATATCCGGGATAACTGATCTCGCCGAGCTTGTTATTAGGAGATATTGAAGCTGAAAACGGATATCTTAAGAACAGATATGCTTTGACATTTCCAATTGATACGTCCTGGTTATTTTGTATCGTAAATTCAAGTCCAATATTTTGATCCCCCGGCGTAAGATGGGGAACAGAAAGTACAGTTGTAACTTCGAAAGGCTGTGCGGTTGCGATTCCTGCTGAAACAAGCATGATCAGCAATACGAATAAATAATTTATCTTCATACGTTCACTCCTGAAATTATTTGTTTATTTTCCAAATCCCATTTTTTTTCTGTTTTAGATACCAGCATGAAATTAAGTGCTTCTTCCACCATGGATTTTATCCCTTCTTCAGGGAACATAATGCCCCTGCCACGAATTATTAATGATGCGATACCATGAACATAAGACCATAATGAGAATGCCACAATATCGATATTCATCACGGGAAAATGTCCCGCATCCATACATTCTTTCACATTCGTCTTGAGCAATTCATAAGACGCAAGTCCGATATCACAATCATTTGTTTCCTGCATCTCTTTTACAGGCCCTCTCATCATGAACATCAAATCATAATATTCGGGATTTTCAAGCGCAAATTGAATATAAGCCTCCCCATGCTTGTGCAGGCGCATGAGAGGATCATCGAGTTTGAGCGAAGTTTTCTGATGTTCGTATAACTTTTCAAATCCTTCCCTGCGCAATGTAAAAAGAATTTCATCCTTATTCTTGAAGTATAAATAAATAGTCGCAGGACTGTATTCGATCTTTTCCGCGATATTTCGAATTGTTATGTTCTCGAATCCCTTTTCGAGAAATAAATTCATGGCTGTCTTTAGGATCAGAGTTCTCATTTCTGATTTTTCTTGTTCTTTTCGTTGTTTTATGCTCATAACTAAACACTGTTCATTTAGTGAACATTGTTTTTTGGGGCATTTAAGGGTTGCGGATTGAAAAGGGAATTTTTCTCAAGTATCGAAGCACTGCAGGATGTGCGGTGTGGTAACTCCAATAGGCGTTGTGTGCATCCGTTAGAAAATCTTGAACCTGAATAACAATGATTGCGCTAAAAAATGAGCACGGAATAAAATTAAAAAAGAAATGATAAACCAGTTTCTTTTCAATGCCAAGATTTTAGTATATATAAAGCATAAAAGGTTAAATGGAGTAGAGGTATGGAGAAATTACTTTCTGTGAACAATGAGGATAAAAATGACCATAAAATAAACGTTACTGGCGATCCCCTGACAAATTTTCTTTTTAAAGATTACTTTAGATTGGTTGTGGTGATGTTTGTCATATTTGGGATTTTTCCATTAATTTTAGGTCTAAATTATGAGACAACATTTGGAATTCCATCTAAATATGGTTATGATAATCAAATTTATTTGTTTAGCTGGAATAAAATTCCAGGAAACGATAACGTAAGACTCACTGAAAATCTAACAAAAAAATTTGATATTGCTTGGGTAAAAAAAGCAGAAATTGAAAAAATTAACAACAATAAGACGATAAGAATATTTAATGATACGGAAAAAAAATCTCTTTCACTAATTCTTAACAATGATAAAAATAAAATAAACTTAACAATCGATAACGAAAATATCGGTGAATTCAATGCTAAGACCGAAGGTGATGAGATTAAAATATACACAAAATTTACCCCAATTATCAATGATTATTTTGGACAAATTCTCGCAATATTGGCAATTGCAGTGTCAATTCTTATAAAAAACTTATTTGATACAGTGGCAGATGTATTCTCTTCTTTACCAAAAAAACAAATTTTTAAAATAAACGATACTGATTATGTAGATTTCTTTCAGGATTTTCAGAAAGATTTCAATGATAAACGCAAATTTTTGGTTTGTCTTTTGATTATTCCAAATTTAACTGTTACACCGTTTGTTTTTTCTGGATTTATTAAAACTCAAGGAATGTGGTTTAATGGAGAATTGTTTCAACTTTCATGGGCTTATTGGTTTTTAGTACTTTATTTTTTTTGGTTCGGTTTATCGCTGTTGGCATGGAAAGTTTATGTTATTGTCAAATATATTCGACGATTAGGCAACAATGATTTTGACCTGCAAATTATGCATCCAGATAGATGCAGTGGCTTTAAATCGATTGGAGATTTATGCTTCAATATAAATATGGTTAGTTTCTCAATAGGTATAGCTTTTGCTAGTATGATGTACTTCATTCCACTAAAAGAACAACCTCAGATATTGTTTTATCTAGTTCTTTATATCTGTGCTAGTTTCTTTTTCTTTTTTTATCCGATTATGGGGATACACAATGCAATGCAAAATCGGAAGATAGAATTAATGAATAAAATAAGTGTAAACCTCAAAAACCAGAATTTTTTTGAAAATATCTATAAAAATGGTAATGTTGATAAAGAAACCTTGAAGAAAATTCAGGATATAAGAGAAATAAACAGTGAAATATCAAAAATTCCAGTTTGGCCTTTTGATAGTGAAACACTGAGGAAATTTGTAACTGCTACAGTACTACCAGTAATTATAGCGATTACGTCGAAAATAATTTGAGTTGGGCGCCGGAAGATATTGGTAAAAGCGATCAGATTAAAAGGCAACCTTAAAACATACCCCAGCTCCCCACCTGATCCTCGCAGGCACTGGCAAGACTACGACCATCACCGCGAAGATGCGCAAAAGGTCGAAAAGGAAACATCGATCCTTCCCGGATACTAGCGCTCTCCAAAGAAGCTGCAAGGAACAAGCGCGAATACCCTTCGGTAACGCAACTCGTCGACATATATCCTGCGAATACTCAGTCATGCGCTTGGAGGTGGACAGCGATAGGTTGATTTGGGTGGTTGTGAGGAAGCTTGTTGATTTCACTTTCACTCCGCTCTCTCAACCCTTTTAAATACGAAAGACATCTTAACAATATAGATTCTAACTCTTCAAAGAGAGATTAATATGGACTCAAAAGATGCGCTTGTTGTTTTTGAAGGAACTAAAATAAGAAGAATATGGCATGATGAACAGTGGTTTTTTTCAGTGGTTGATGTTGTAAGGGTTTTGACAGACAGCGCCGATCCAAAAGATTACTGGTACAGACTTAAAAAACGCGAAGCTGATTCAAGCGGAATCGAGTTATCGACATTTTGTCGACAACTGAAACTGCCATCGTCTGACGGTAAGAAATATGAAACCGACAGCGCCAATACCGAATCCATGTTCAGGATAATCCAGTCCATCCCCTCAAAAAAAGCGGAACCCTTCAAAAGATGGCTCGCCAAAGTCGGATACGAAAGGATACAGGAAATAGAAAATCCAGAGATGGCGCAGGACAGGGTTAAGGAATATTATGAACTCAAAGGTTATCCAGAGGATTGGATCGACAAGAGGCTAAGGGGCATTGCGATCAGGCAGGATTTGACTGATGAATGGAAAACAAGGGGCATTCAGGAGAAAAAAGACTTTGCAATACTCACGAATGAGATATCAAAAGCAACATTTGGCAAAACTATTGGTGAATACAAGAAATTCAAACGATTAGAAAGGGACAGCCAGAATCTGAGAGACCATATGACGGACTGGGAGTTGATCCTTACTATGGTTGGTGAGAAAGCAACAACGGACATTACAATTTCAAAAGACTCCCTGGGATTTGAAGAATGCAAGGATTCTGCAATTGAAGGCGGTACAATTGCAAAGAATACAAGGAAAGAGCTTGAGGAAAAAACGGGAAAAAGCGTAATTTCCAGTGGAAATTATCTTCACTTAACAGGAAAAAAACAAAAAAAATTAGTCCAGGAAATAGCCAATGAGGCTGGAGAAAGAGAAGAATAAAATAATTTCAAAAGGTGGTAACCATTCCCTTTAACTCCCTTCTCCCCTCCCTGAAATCCCTCCAGATCCTCTCCATCAAAGACACACAAGCCCCCCAACTGATCCTCGCAGGTGCAGGCACTGGCAAGACTACGACCATCACCGCGAAGATTGCGCACATGGTCAAATGTAGTTTCTTCGATAAGAGCAGGGTCGTAGGGCGATACTGTGTAGCTGTTCGGGGGCATATCGAGCGCCGGGATATAAATATACAATAAGTGCTAAATATATGGCGCATCCCATGGGACTGTTTTCGTATCCGCGTGCATCCGCGTCATCCGCGCAATCCGTGTTCTATCGTAGTCCATCTGCGTTCATCTGTGTTCATCTGCGGTTTCACATATCGTTTTTGGTGGTGTATCTTTGTCAGGCTCCCCCTCTCCTGCCTAAAACCCCGCCAGCTCTCCTCCATCAAACAACCCAGCCCCCCAACTGATCCTCGCAGGCGCAGGCACGGGCAAGACCACTACCACCATCACCGCAAAGATGCGCACATGGTCGAAAAGGAAAACATCGACCCTCCCGGATACTAGCGCTCTCCAAAGAAGCTGCAAGGAACATGCGCAAAAAGGTCGAGAAACTCCGGGAAAGGATATCCATGCAACAACTTTCCATAATTCCTGCGCCATGACCATTAGACGGATGAGTAATAGAAAATTATTAATATTTGTGTAATCATACTCTCACTTAACAAGAGTATGATTACAAAAAAAATAAAATTAGGATCAAACGAGATAAAGCTGCTATTCACTTTAGAAGAGGAAGGAATATCAGTCTTCTCAATAAAAGATGCAAAGAGAATTCTCAAGACATCCACACCCTCTGTCTGGAATGTGGTTTACCGTTTAAAGAAAAAGGGAAGGATAGAAGAGATCGAAAAAGGAAAATACCTCCTTATTCCTGCACGAGCAGGATATGAGGGGTCCTGGTCTGAGATTCCCTATCTGATCGTTCCATATATCATAGATGTCTATTACATCGGTTTCTGGACAGCCCTTAACTATTGGGGCATGACCGAACAGGTTCCCAATGTCATTTTCGTTGCAACAACACAGAGAAAAAAAGATTTAGATTATGGTGACACACGATTCGAATTCATAACTTTGTCGAAAAAAAGATTTTTTGGATTTGTAGAAGAAAAAGCAGCAAGGGGTGCATTCAATATATCTTCAAGAGAGAAAACTATCGTTGACTGCATGTTGTATCCAAAATACTGCGGCGGTCTGGATGAAGCTATAAAAGGGATATGGACTGCCAGAAAAGAACTGGACTTTGTAAAGCTACTTGAGTATTCAAAAAGACTGGGAGTGAACGTGGTCACGAGAAGGATATGTTATGCGCTGGAGTTGCTTGGTCTGGCAGAAGGAATATGTCCTGAGAAAACTCTGGGCGGATCAAAAGGATATATGTGGCTTGATCCTTTAGGACCAAAAAAAGTTATGGAATACTCAAAAAAATACGGGCTCATAATAAATAGGACAAAGGATGAATTGACGGGCTGGATGGAGTATTAAAAATGGATGAAAATGATTTAAGAAGGCGAGCCAGGAAAACGGGTTTCAACGTGGCTACCCTGGAAAAAGATTACGCTCTGACATGGCTGCTCAGCGGCATTTACCGGGAAGACTCAAAGCTAAGGGATCTCTTGATCTTTAAAGGAGGGACAGCGATACGAAAAATTTACTTTCCTGAATGGCGCCTTTCCGAGGATATGGACTTCACCATCATGCAGGAAGTTGATCCTTTAGAGTTGAAACAGGGATTTGAGCAGGTCTTCTCATCTGTTTACAAGAAGAGTAGCATCAATTATTCGTTCACTTCCTTTAATGCAGGAGAGTATGCTATTTTTGCTGATGTCCAGTTCCTTGGTCCGATCGGATTCAAGAATAAGATCGCTCATGACATCTCCCTGAAAGAAAAAATGGTTGAAAAGCCCCAGCGGATAAAAGTGAAGCCTGAGTACGAGGACATCACGGAATTTGAAGTTCTTGTTTATTCACCAAATGAGATACTAGTTGAAAAGCTGCGCAGCATCCTTCAAAGAGGAAAAGCACGAGATTATTACGATGTCTGGGGGCTCATGAAAGAAAAAGAGTTCAACCCGGATAAGATCAGAGAACTTATTATCCTGAAATGCCAGATCACAGGGATTGAGTTCAACCCCGTTCTGATCTTTGATGAAAACAGGCTCTCTGAGGCAAAAAAGTTCTGGACTGTCGCTCTTGCCAGACTTACAAAAAACCTTCCTGATTTCGAGTCAGTCGTGAAAGATTTGAGGTTGATGCTGGATTTTATGAAAGTGAAATAACTGCCTGTTCCCAGACTTCAAGATATTCGAGGAGTTAGATTCAATGTGAGGCATCTACATTTACTATTATCAGGCCATAAATGGAATATTTCATTTGAAATTTTACACCATAAGAGGTTAAGATGAACTACGAAAAACTTGATTTTGAAAGGGCGATCGATGATGCAAATAAGATAATACTTCTTGGGTCAGCATTAAAAACCGGACTGTTTTCATCTCTTACCGAAAAAAAAGATATTCCTTCATTGGCGCAGGAATTGGGAGCCGATGAGCGCGCCCTGTATATCGTGCTTGAGGCGCTGTGTGCAATGGGATACGTGGAAAAGAAAAAAGACGGGTATATCATCGCCGACCGGGCGCGCCCCCTCTTCATAGATGGAGGCAAGGATTATGTGGGCGGCTACCTTCCACATACCTTGAATAAATTGAATGCCTGGCTTGAGCTTCCTCAAATAATAAAGGGAGAAAAAACCGGAAGAAGGAAGCCTGATAATATATCTATATTCATGAAAGCAATGGCTTCCACACCAGAAGAAGACATACAGGAGATAGTAAGTAATTGTCTTGATAAAAAGAAGGATGCAAAGACAGTACTCGACCTGGGCGGAGGACCTGGCAAATACTCAAAGGTCTTTGTGAACAGGGGATTAAAAGCAGTCCTTTTAGACACACCTGAGACCATAGACTATGTCAGCAGTGAATTCGAGCTCGCTGATATCAGTAACCTCACCCTTAAGAAAGGCGATTTCACGGAAGATGAGTTCGTGAATGAGTTCGAAGAATTATTCGATATTGTGTTCATGGGAAATATAAGCCACATATATTCTGAAGATGTGAACAGGAGTCTTTTGATGCGGGTTAGCAGACTGCTTAACAAAGAGGGAATGGTAGCCATCGAAGATTTCGTTCGCGGAAGAAGCCCATATGCAGAGATGTTCGCTGTGAACATGCTTGCAAATACAGAAGGCGGTGGCACCTGGACAGAGAGACAATACAGAAAGTGGCTAAAAGATGCAGGTTTTAGCAATATTGAAGTTCTCGACCTCGCTGACAAAGATAAACAGCTTATAACGGCTTTCCTGAAGTAAAGAATATTTTTATAAAGTTTCGAAATACGAGGAGTTATTCCTTCTTTAGCTTCGTAAAATATTGTTTTCGAAACTTTGCTAATTTTGGGAATATCAATACGCTGCAAAGATAGTGCACATAGCTCTGAAAGGAAAAACATCGACCCCACTCATACTTGCGCTCGCTTTATCCAAGGATCATGCAGGCAAATGCAGCATCTTCAATCAGGGCAGGGCGTGCACTTTGAAGGCTGTTCGAAGGCATATTGGGCGCCGGAATATAAATATACATAATGTGATAAATGTGTGACGCCAATCTGAAAAAAATAGAGAAAACAACGAATGGAGACTGACCCCTCCGATACTCGCGCTCACTTTCTCCAAAGAAGCTGTAGGAACATGCGAGAATAGCCTCCCCTTCTTTTCATGCCAAAAAGCCCCTGGTTCTCATAAACCCTAATGCTGTGCATGTGAGTTTAGTCGGCTGTAATTGCAGCATAACAATTATAACCGAATAATTATATGAAATATACTACCATGGCAAAATGTGGCAAAAAAAGATTTAATATTGCGTGGAACACGTCCCGGAACCCCTTTTCAATGAAATACTGGATTTTATCCATTTTCTCAAAACAAAGGCAATGAAGGAGAAACTGGAAACAACAATTGCCAGTGAATCTTCCCTGAAAAAAGATTGGCTGAGGGAAGAAGAGGATAAAGCTTGGCAAGATTTGTAAAAGGAGATGTAGTTGTCGTTCCTTTTCCATTTTCAGATCTAACATAATCTAAAAGGCGCCCCGCGCTGGTCATTGCAGAGTTGACAGGGAAAGACATAATTCTATGCCAAATAACCAGCCAATGGATTAATGATGAATATGCTATCCTGATTGACAATAAGGACTTTGATGAGGGCAATCTTAACCAAAGAAGCCATATCAGACCAAATAGAATTTTCACCGCAGACAGCAGTATAATTTTATATTCTGTTGGATACCTTAAAAAGAATATGATTGATGAAGTTTTAGATAAACTCATTGAAATATTAGGTCATTAGTATTCAACTCAGGCTATATCGAGTTATCGACCTTTTATCTATTCAAGAACCGCCTATGATTCAAATTTCTCACACAAAATCATCCATCAGTCCACTAACATCAATCTTATCAATCGCCTGCTTCACAAGCGGCACATCCTTAATCTGCGGCAATTCATCCTCATAAGTTGGCGTGAGCACCTTATAAAATACTCCTATCGGTATATGATCGCCCCATTCCTGCGCTCTAGCAAATGCTTTCATCTTATCCGCAGGATCATGCCCCACAGTCGTCAGGTCATAAACCCTCTGCTTGTACCAGTCGTAAGTATTAATATGGTTATAGCTCACACATTGCTGGAAAACATCAACCAGTGAAAAACCCCTGTGTTTCACGGCATCAACAATGGTTTTCTGGAGATGCTTGACATCCCCGGCAAAACTTCGCGCAACGAATGTGGCGCCTGAGGATATTGCAAGAGCTATCGGATTAACAGGCACTTCGATAACACCCGATGGGGTTGATTTCGTCCTCATCCCTTTTTCACTTGTCGGTGAGGTCTGCCCCGTCGTAAGCCCGTATATCATGTTATTGTGAACGATATATGTCATATTGATGTTCCTTCGCATGGCATGTATGAAATGGCACATCCCGATACCATATCCATCGCCATCCCCGCCTACGGCAAAAACTGTAAGTTCATGATTCGAGAGCTTTGTCGCCGATGCCACCGGCAGCGCCCTGCCATGAATCCCGTGCAGGCCGTAAGTCCGTACCCAGTGAGGCACTTTTCCTGAGCACCCGATACCTGAGATTATCGCAACATTTTCCGGCTCAATATTTAGTTCAATGATAGCCCCTTTTAGCGCTACCAGGATACCGAAATCCCCGCATCCTGGACACCAGTTTGGCTTATCGATCGTATTCAGGTCTGTCATCTTAACCATGTGACACCACCTCCTTTATTGCGGCGTGTATTTCTTCGGGATAAAAGGGTCGGCCATCGTATTTCAGGATTTTATGGGCAATGCTTTTTCCTGTTTTTTCCCTGATGATATCGCAAAGCTGCCCCGTGAAATTATTCTCGGCTACAACTATCTTCCTGGCCGAATCAATCACATTTGACACTTTTTCAGACGGGAAGGGATTCAAATATGTTATCTGTAAATAATTCACTTTTATTCCTTCTTTTTCAAGTGTAAAAATTGCTTCCCTTACAGGTCCTTTTGTTGAGCCTGCAAAAATCACAGTAACATCTGCATCTATCGGCCCTTTTAGCTCTGGTTGTTTTATTTCCCTGACGAGAGCATCCATTTTTCGCGCCCTCTTTTGCATCATTTTTATCCTGTTATCGCTTAATTCAGTGATATTTCCCTCTTCATCATGTTCATCGCTTGCGGCTGAATATATTCCTTTTTTTGTACCCGGTATCGTCCTGGGTGAAATACCATTTTCGGTAAACCTGTACCTTTTGAAAAAAGTCGTATCAGGAGAAGCTGCAAGCTCGGAAGGAGACGCGTATGCGCCCCTGTCTATGGAAATCCTTCCGCTATCGAATTTTTCCGTGGTCTTGTGGCTTTCAGCAAGGTTCTTATCCGACAAAACAATGACCGGGGTCTGGTATTTTTCAGCTAAATTAAAAGCCTCCATGGTCATATAGAAACATTCTTCATTGTCTCCCGGAACAAGGATCGGGCGTGGGAAATCACCCTGCGAAGCACTCATCGCGAATTTCAAGTCCCCCTGCTCAGACCATGTGGGCATGCCCGTGCTGGGGCCTGGACGCATGGAAAGGATTACGACTATCGGAACCTCTATCATCCCAGCAAGCCCGTAACCTTCTGTCATTAGACAGAATCCGCCTCCTGATGTCCCACACATCGCCCTCACACCAGCGAAACCTGCGCCTATCGCCATGTTTATGGCCGATATCTCATCTTCTGTGTGTTTGACAACGATATTGAACCGCCGTTCCTGCGCAGCCATAAAATGCAAAATGGAAGAGGCCGGGGTCATGGGATAAGCGGAATAAAACTTGCAGCCCGTTTTGATAGCGCCGATACATATTGCATCATTGCCTGTAAGGAGCATGCGTGACTTTTCACCTATTTTTTCCAGCCTGTATTCAAAATCATCTTTGAAATTCTTTTTTATGAAATCATAGCCTGCTTTTGCTGCTTTTGTATTCTCATCGATTATCGAGGCGCCTTTTCGTTTGAAGGTATCCTTTATGACTTGCACAACGACCTCAAAATCATAATCCACAAGTGCAATCGAAGCTCCAAGGGCGACATTGTTCTTCATGATCGCCTGGGCGTTGATTTCCTTTATGATGTCGGTGAATGGAATAGGATAAATCCTTATGTTTTCCCTTAATTCTTTTCGGTCAATAGCATCTGAAATGTCGCATATTATTCCCCCGCCATCAACGATCTCATCTTTATGCAGAATTATGGTTTCTTTATTCAGGGCGATTAATATGTTCACTCCCCTGACCTGGGAGAAAATCTCCCTGTCTTCTACTCTTACCTGTAATGTGTTATGACCGCCCTTTATGAGAGATGGATATTCATTGATATCATATACATGTAGTCCGCCGCGTGAACATGACTGCGAAAAAATAATCCCGGTCGCCATAATTCCTTCCCCGGCTTTTCCGCCAATTTTCCATGTTAATCTGTTTTTTTTCGTTTCATTCATCTAACCGTCTCCTTATAAAAGATTGTGCCGATAAGCAATATAGTTTATGGAATTTTAAGTTATCGGGAATTTTTGTAATGAACATTATGCCAGAAACTGTTTATAGACGCCAAGATTTTTCAACTTTGCTGTATATTAGAAAGCTATGGCAAATCCTTCGATGGAGAAAAATCAGGATCGTTCATTAAGACCATTCGTTTTTATCAACGCAGCCATGAGTGCTGATGGAAAGATCGCCACAATAAAAAGAAGGCAGACACGGATATCCGGAAGTCTGGATTTTGACCGCATGGATGAACTCAGAGCCACATCAGATGCTATTATGGTGGGCATTGGAACGGTACTTTCCGATAATCCCAGCCTCACTGTCAAATCAAAAGAGAGAAAAGAAAGACGGCTCTCCATGGGGCTTGAAGAAAATCCAGCAAGAATTGTAGTTGACAGCATGGCAAGAACGCCGATAGATGCGGATATATTCAAAAAAGGTGAGGGAAAAAGGATAATAGCCATTTGTGAAAATGCACCGGACAAGAAGGTTTCGGAACTTGCAAAGCTTGCCGAAATAATTTGTGTTGGGGAAAAAAGGGTTGACCTTGAAAAACTCCTCTTTGAATTGAAGAACCGCGGCATAAGAAACCTTATGGTGGAAGGGGGCGCCACTTTGAACTGGGGATTGATCTCAGGGGGATTTGTTGATGAGATATATACATTTATCGGGAATATTATACTTGGCGGCAAATCTGCCCCCACATTGGTCGATGGTGAAGGATTTGTATCCGGTTTTTGCAAATTGAGTCTGATATCATGCGAAATATTGGAAGAGGGTATTCTCCTTAAATGGAAAGTCCGGCAGTAATCTTTAATATCATTTACGTCAATTGTAAACCTATGGTTAAACTTGATCAGATCAATATTTCAAATGATGGTCTTACAAAATTTTTCAGCCCGATAGAAGCGGCAATACTCCGGGCGCTATGGGCAGAAGGGGAAATGACCACTTCAGAGCTTACCGGAAAGACAAATATTCCTTTAACAAGTGTTGCAGGAACCCTTGACAGGCTCGTCAAAGCGGGATATACAACAAGGCGAACCGAGAAAGTCAATGGCAGGGTGAGATTTATGTATGAGCCTGTTTTTTCAGAGGAAGAAGCGGCAAATGAGATCACCACAAAAATTTTAGACAGCCTTGTAGAAACGTTCGGACCTCTTGCGGTTGAGAATTTTTCAAAATACAGTGATAAAAAATGAATTTAATAATGGGTGATTTACACTGCTATGGCCAGTGTTTGAGGTCATGGGCACCCTTGGTGGCTTTATTTGTTATAATGTCGATAGCCTTAATTGCAATAAGCCTGATGCTTTCAAATCCAAGGAAGAGGCTTAAGATATTTCTCTTTGCCCAATCATCGGGTATTCTGGCTATCACTTTGACCTATTTCATTATGGAATGCAATGAGATGCTGTCCTTATATCTTTATTCAACTTACCTTGCGGTCTCAACCCTGATGATTTTCGGCATGCTGCGGTATTATGATCGTATCATGATAAGAAAACTTGGGGCTAAACCAGCCGTCAGCGTACTTAATTGGACCCAGGAATTCGTTGATATGCTAACATCGGCAAAATTATATTACTTTGATTCTGCAATTCCAAGAGCATTTGCATCCGGAAGATCGATCTTTATATCAATAGGGCTCCTTGAAATGCTGGATGATGACGAACTAAAAGCAGTATTGGCGCACGAGGCATGGCATATAAGACATAATTCTGGAATGCCATTCATGAAGCAACTTGCCCTGATGGCATTTTCCTCATCAACTGATCCCGAACTTGAATGCATGGCAGATCGTTTTGCGGCTAAAATAGCAGGGAGTGAGGCGCTTTCTTCCGCGAGAGATAAAGTTGACAAAGTATTTATTTGAGAAAATATAAGGAATATGAAATATGTGGCTTTAAGATTTTATCCGCATATTAATTTTTTCGGGACTCTACGATATTTTTTTTTGAACGAAAAGGTTATAAGAAATGTGATTGATTGAGGAGAAATCATTCACTTATTAAACAGTGATTCTGAGCATTGTATATATTTGTGATGAGCCGCAAGGCTGTTCCGGATTATCCGGGACATGTATCGTGCATTATGAAATGCATAACCCCAACGATTGTTGGAAAAGGAGGACTATAGGTTGCTAAATGAATTACAGGGTAGAAAAGGTGACTTAA
>JAPZAP010000020.1 GCA_027460585.1 Candidatus Methanoperedens sp.
AATTGGATTATCAGATTTCTTCTCATTGTCCTAGGAGCTTTGCACCTCTGCATTACTGCTGAAGCACATCCCAGTAAGATTACCCCAAACGGAAGGGGTAGCACGTTTGCAATTCATAGCATAGCTTCTTGTCGCACCGGATTAACACGGATTAACACCGATTTACACAGATTTATCCATAATCCGTGTTTGAGGAAATTGCTTTCCCATAGTTCCATCATTAATAACTTTACACGACATGTATTTTCATCCGCTAATCCTGAGACTTTCCAATTTTTTCCAGATTCTGCATTCTATGTGGTTTTACAAACCAGAAGATAATAAATAGTCTCACATAATTATAGTGCAGGAACTATTTGGATTTAGTTAATAGATGAGGCTCAAAAATGGTTACGATAGACCCATGCAAACGGCTAATGACTATCCGGACACAGCTTATTCCTGCAATGCTCACAGGGGCAATAGAGAATACATCCTCGGATATTAAAATCGCTATCGAAATTACTCTGCCTTCTCTTGAAGAGAAATGCCGCGATCTTGCTGAAAAATGCAAGAAAAGTTCACCGGATTGTGGAAAAGATGTTGAATTATGCAACCCCGAAAATATCAGGAAGGTTTTCTCACTGACAAAGGAAAGACTGGAGAAGATCTGGAAAGAACAAAATATGCATGAAAAACAAGCCTCAGGCCCATCCTTGCTATGATATAAAGCTCTAATTATGATGAAAAAATGTGCAAAAAATGGAATTGATATTATCTATTCAGAATTACTTGGACTTCATATCGAAATAGAATATAATACCGGTTTGCGTTCCATAAAATTCTTAAACCCTTCTAAAAATCATAAAGAAAAAAAGACGCTTGATACAACTTTCGAACTTGAACGTTATTTTGAAGGTGAAATGATCAAGTTCTCATCGGATCTTAATATATCCCATCTTTCGCAATTTGAGCAAAAAGTGCTTGAAGAGACAAAAAAGATCAAATATGGAAGTACAATAACATATTCACAGCTTGCGGATAAGATAGGCTGCGGGGGAGCGCGCGCGGTGGGGAACGCGCTTGGAAAAAATCCCATCCCGATCATCATTCCCTGCCACAGGGTCGTAGCAAAAAAAGGTATCGGCGGGTACTCGGCAGGAATTGATATCAAAACAAGATTACTTGAACTTGAAAAAAGAAATGTCAATAACCTTTAATATATCAAAAATGAATGAGGTGTCTCACAAGCCCCGATGGGGTAGCGGATATCCTTTGAGATTGCGGATCTTAAGACCTGGGTTCAATTCCCAGCCGGGGCGTATTATACAAAGTTTTTAACCTACCTTTCCCATGACCTGATTGACATGTTGTGAGTGTATCATCATGATTTTCAAATCAAAAATCCCTTTATAGTAATACGTTTATTATGCATTCTATAAATGCCAGAATCAAACAACAAATATTTTGCAGCCCATAAGGAAATAACTTCCGTCGCACGACTCTCCATTTATTCAAATACCCTGCTGCTGGTAATAAAACTCGCCGTGGGCTTTTTCCTGGGCTCAATCAGCGTTCTCTCAGAAGCACTGCATTCGGGTATTGACCTCCTTGCTGCCGTTATCGCCAATTATTCCGTCAGGAAGGCAGGACAGCCTGCTGATGATGAACACAAATTCGGACATGGCAAATTTGAGAACGTATCGGGCACAGTCGAAGCAATTCTAATTTTGATAGCTGCAATAATCATAATATACAAAGCAAGTTATAACCTGATCAATGGAACGAATATAAATAATGAATTTATAGGCATTGGTATTGTAATCATGGGTATATCAGCAGCCGTAAATTTTTATGTTTCAAGAAAGATCATGAAAGTTGCAAAAAAGGCAGAATCCATCGCTCTTGAAGCTGATGCATATCACCTCACCACGGATGTATACACATCTCTGGGTGTTTTTGTCGGTCTTGTGCTCATACGTCTCACCGGGAATTCCATTTTTGACCCGGTCATGGCAATAATTGTCGGAATAATAATCCTCAAAGCTTCGTATGACCTCACAAGACGTTCAGTATCGGGGATCATGGACGTAAAACTTTCAGATACGGAAGAAGAGATCATAAAGTCAATAATCCAGGACCATTATTCACAATATGCCGAATATCATGACCTTCGGTCACGCATGTCCGGAGCTGAGAGATTCGTTGACCTGCATCTTGTCGTGCCCAAAAACCAGAATGTTGTGGATGCACATGATTTCTGCGATCATCTTGAAAAAGAAATAAAAGAGAAGATCCCGAACCTTTCGATATTGATACACATCGAGCCATGCAAGACAGATTGCGAAATATGCAGAAAATTGGACGTCTGTGAAAAGCCGGATATCGTCCGATAATTAATTCCTGATACTATTTTTGTGAATATTTTCTTCAATCCTCTTTCGCTCTATGATATCATAAAACACTATCACTGCGCCCAAAAGTTCAGTTTTGTCATTCTGGATCTTATTCCCTATGATCTCTACAGGAATCTTAGTACCATTTCTGGATAGTAAAACCGTATCTTCAGCGAGTCCGAAAAAATTTCCCTCCCGGACCAGTTTATTCAAAGGGTCATCTGCATTTTCACCAGTCCTATCACTGATCACATTGAAAACTTCATGAAGCGACCTTCCCACCGCATCTTCTTCCATCCAGCCTGTTAATGCCTCAGCATAAGGATTGATAATTTTAATAATGCCCTTCCCGTCCGTTGTAATTACGGCATCCCCTATGCTTTTCAAAGTGGCATTAAGCCATCTTTCGGATTCTTTCAATCTTCTTTCCATATCATGCTTATAAAGAGCTATATCCAGGGACACATTAAGCTCCCGTGCCTGAAATGGCTTGATCAGATAACCGGAAGGCTGGGTAATTTTTGCCCGCAAGAGTGTAGTTTCATCCGAATAAGCTGTCAGGTAAATAATGGGAATATCCATGGATTTTTTTATGCGTCCTGCAGATTCTATACCATCCATTCCATCCTTTAGCATTATGTCAGTCAGGACAATATCCGGATGAAACTCTCCTGCTTTCTTAATAGCTTCTTCACCGCTGGAAGCTATGACGGCCATATATCCGAAACCCATCAACATGTCCTGTATCTCAAGAGCCACGATCATTTCGTCTTCCACAACAAGGACTCTTTTTGACTCGATCATATTCTCTCACCCCTGGATGTGATAGTAAACATCGCTCCACCAATCCTATCTAGATCAATTGTTCCACCTATAGTATTAATTAATGTCGTAATCAGTTTTAAACCTAACGTTTCTGTTAAACACTAAGATTTGAGCAGCCAACTGGTTACTACAAAATGAACTATTATTCCTTCTTCACATCATCATGTTCAGTGCTTCTTTTGCCGATATTCCAGCAGTTATCCCTCGTTTCTTAGCAGCTTCAGAAACGTCCACCGCTTTTGCATTCAAAACATCCTCAAAGCTCCTGACGCCAGTAACTCTAACAGCGACATCCCCAAGCTTATTGGCTATTTCCATATTAAGATATCCGCACATTACAAAACCGCAGCCTGCGCGAATAACAAGCAGGGGAGCATGTTCCATATCCATCTTTAGTCCTGTCCCGCACCCTTTTTCAAGATTTATCTGTTCTATTAACATGGTCATACGTTTGATTTTCCCATAGAAATATCTTATTATCCAGCCAATCAATATTATCAATAATGGAAAACATCGATAAAAACCTGAAAATCGCCATTCTCCTGACAACTCTTATTTTCTTCCTTGAATTAGCAGGAGGGATATTGTCAAACAGCCTGGCTCTCCTTTCAGACTCAGCCCATGTATTAATGGATGTTATAGCCTTACTTCTCACCTATGGCGCCATACGGATATCAGCCCGCCCGTCAAACAGCAATATGACATTCGGATATCACAGGTTCGAGATCTTTGCCGCCCTTATCAATGGTTTAACGATCCTGGGGATAGCGGTTATCATCTTTTATGAAGCATATGGAAGGGTACTTGACCCGCCTGCAGTAAAGGGCCAGCAAGTGCTTGTGATAGCATCGATCGGACTTCTGGTCAATACATGGGTGGCTTTGAAATTGCACGGGCATAATGACCTCAATATAAAAGGAGCATACCTGCATGTGATCGGTGATGCCCTTGCCTCGATAGCTGTGATAGCCGGCGCCGTGGTTATCATATTTACTGGAAAGACTATTGTTGATCCGGTGCTTAGTATTATCATCGGCACAATGCTTCTATACGGCGCGTTTACGCTTGTTTTTAGTTCAGCCCGGATACTTCTTGAATTTGCGCCCCAGCATGTTGATGCCGATGCTCTCTCAAAAGTATTGATGGAAATAGAAGGTGTAAAAGGAGTTCATGATATCCATATCTGGAGCATCTGTTCCCATATCCATGCCATGAGCATGCATGTGCTTGTGGACAGGATACATGTGCAGCAGACGGAGATATTAATAAGTAATATAAATAAAACAGTTAAAGACAAGTTCCAGATCCTTCACACGACACTGCAATTCGAATGCGCAGAATGCACATTGAATGATGCCGGACACGAAAGGCATCACTGAATTGAACTAAATATCTTTAATTCCATTAAAAGCACTTTTTACTGACATGACACCTGAGGCAATATTGAATTCTATCGTCCTCCCGTAATTTGCACCAGTATCACTTGCCAGTAACGGGATATTCATTTCTTTTAGTTTTTGTTTTACAGCCTCAACATTTCTTTCCCCGATATTCATAGTATTAGTGCCAAAAGTGAACATACTTGCCCCGCCGGCTATTTTTGCCTCTAACCTGCTTTTTACGCATCCTTTCTTGAGCAGGGTGTCAACTACTATCTCGATAGCTGAATCGGCAAATTTCAAAGGATTCTCCTTATTATTCGATTCTTTTATACTGGGAAGAAGTATGTGTGCCAAACCGCCGAATCTTGCTACAGGATCACGAATTGAAATCCCGACACAAGAACCAAGACCTATTGTCACGAGAACAGCCGGGTTATGGACAACTACATAGTCCGCAATTCCTATGATTATTTTTTCTGGCTTCTTATCCATGTTATATCCTAAATTGCATTCGAAGAAGATAAAGCTATCCTTCTCATGCGTATCATTATTATCATAAATTTATAAAGCGCTCAAATAGGTCATAGGATAATGATTTTGATATCAATGAAAAAAAGTGGAAATCCAGGGATTTTATTGCCCGACTAACTTGTTTATGGCATCAAGCATATTCTTAAGAGAATCCGCGTCTGTGAATATCAGTATTTTACCATCTATCCTTTCTTCATTAATGGTAAATTCTGTTTTAAGGAATAACACATCATTTACATCCGCGCTCATAAGGCCCAATACCTGGTCAATTATTGCATCTGACATGTCATATGCCTGTGAAGGGACGGAAAGCCCTATCTTTATAGAAAGGAAATTTGAAAGAGCGCTTATATATGTGCCTCCCATAATGTTGGCAAGTTCCTTAAGAACAGAAACTTCCATTTCATCAAATCCTTTAGTCTCATCGGATTCGCCAATTATTAATTTGATTAACATTTTTGCAGTGCTTTTTGACAGCAATAGCAAGAGAAATCCTTTTGCATCACCTGTGAGTTGAAGTATTACTCCTACAACCGGATCTTCATTTCTTACCAGTGCCGGCACTTCAATTAAAGGAAGCAGTTTCATGTCAGGGATAGATATCCATACCCTTTTATTAACCATCTGGGAAAGAGACGTAGTAGCATGCCCGATCCCGATATTCCCCACTTCCTGTAAGGCATCTTTTTGAAAATCCGTAAGGGTTCTTCCATCCGTCATATTCTCTCCTTCCTCTGGTATATTCTTTCTTTCAGGTCAACAGCTTTAAACATGCGCCCCGCCGGCCCGACCAGGGATTCAGTCTTTCCCATGACAAAATATCCCCCTTCATTTAATGCATTATAGAAATTCTGGTACAAAACTTCCTGTAATTTTTGCTCAAAATATATTGTGACATTCCTGCAATATATCAGGTCAAAACCTGATAATTTCGGACCTGAGATCATATCATGATGTTTTACTTTTAAAAGCTTCTTCAGTTCATCATTTAAAATGTAACTGTTATCAGTCTTAACAAAATATCGATCAAGCCTTTCCTTGCTTATTTTTTCAAGCTGTTTGGGGTTAAATGTTGCCTTTTCTGCTTTTGAAAGAGAATCTTCATCGATATCAGTACACAGAATGGAGATATTATATCTTTTAAAAGATGCGCCGAGGAATTCTCTTAGCATTATGGCAATGGAACTTGCTTCTTCCCCGTTTGAGCATCCTGCGCTCCATATCTTTAGTACCCTGTTTTCTCCCTTGCTTTTTATCAATTCGGGGAGCACATTCGCCCTGACAGATTCAAACATTTCCGGATTTCGGAATAATTCTGTGACATTTACGGTCAAGGTTTCTTTTAATAGCCTTTCTTCTTCAGCGCTTTTTAAAAGTATATCAGAATATTCCTTATAGGATTTTGATTTTGTAACTCGAAGCCTTACAGCCAGACGTCTTTTTAAGTGCGCCTGTTTGTAGTCTTCACAATTGAATCCTATTTTTCGCTTAATGATCTTTTTCAAATCTGTAAATTCAGTCTCATCTTCTTGTATATCATTTGCCTGTGTTGAATTCATCATAGTAATGTTCCCACATCAAGTATCAATGCCACGTTGCCATCTCCCAGTATTGTAGCGCCTGCAAATCCTTTTACGCCTTTTAAGATGTTATTGTCAAGGTTCTTTATAATTACTTCCTGCTGTCCGATAACCTGGTCAACAACAAGTCCAACATTATTTCCAGCACGTTCCACGACCACTACAAGGAGTTCGCCTGAACCATTGCTTTTGATGCCAAAGAGCCGGTGAAGCCGCACCAAGGGAAGGACTTCACCCCTGATCAATATCACTTCTTCACCCTTTATTGTCTTTATTTCCTCTTTTTTAATTGACAGGTCTCTTATCACATTTGTAATAGGTATCGCATAGATATCCGTTCCCACTTTTACCATCAGGGAATGGATAATTGCGACAGTCAGTGGTAGCTTGAGTTTGATTGTGGTTCCCTTTCCTACGACGGAATCAAGTTTAATTGAGCCACCCATACCCCCAATTTTTGTCCTCACAACGTCCATACCTACCCCGCGTCCTGAAATATCAGTCACTTTTTCAGCAGTACTGAATCCTGGCAGGAATGACAGGTTTATAGCTTCAGTGTCTGAAAGCTTGGTTGCCTCTTCCTGGGACATTAATCCCTTCTTTACTGCTGAATCCCTCATTTTTTGCGGGTCGATCCCTTTACCATCATCCTGGGCTTCAATGACAACATGGTTTTTCTCACGCCGCGCAGTCAATGTTATTATTCCTTTAGGGTCCTTACCGATTTGTTTCCTGACTTCGGGCAATTCTATACCATGATCCACACAATTTCTCAGGATATGAACAAGCGGATCTCCTATCTCATCAAGCACAGTGCGGTCAAGTTCGATATCCCCGCCTTCCAATACCAGATCAACATCTTTTCCCTCTTTTTTCGCAAGATCCCGGACCATCCTGGGGAACCTGTTAAATATCTGTTCGATTGGCACCATTCTTGATGCCATGATCTCTTCCTGAAGGTCGTTCGTGAGGCGGTTAAGACTTGCAAGCGTTTCTTCAAGCACATCCAGTTTATGCGTGCTTGCAAGTTGCATCAATCTGATCTTGTTTATGACCAGTTCTCCTACAAGGTTCATGAGGGAATCGAGGCGTTCTATGCTTACACGAACGCTCTGTACGCTTTTTATAGAGGTCTTGCTGCCTTCGGTCGTACATGTTTTTTCCTCGACTTTTGTTTGTGCCTTTACACCGATATGAGGTTTTACTTCTACTTTTGATATCTCCGATACTTTTTTAGCGGCATCTTCGATTTTTTGGGCGTCTTCCTTTGTTGAAATGATTAACTTGAATTCCCGGTCGAACTTCTCATCCTCCAGGTCTTTGACCGGTGGAATTGTCTCAAGGATCTCGCCAAGTTCTGACAGGTTTCTCATAACTACGGTTGACCGGGCGGACTTGAGCATACATGATTCATGAAGTGTTACCGATACTTCAAAAATATTGCATCCGGTTTCAGATTTTTCCAATATCTTAGCGATTTCCGGTTTTTCAGAAGGTGAAATGGTACCTGCTGTTTCATTATGTTCAATATTCCCAATTGAACCGGCTTGCTCCTGTTTTGATAAATCCACTGCAGGTACTTTCCCTTCTGAGATTGATATTTTTGTGATAAGATCGGTTATTTCAAATTCAGAGGATTTTTCCGGGTTTTCAACCATTTTTTCAAGGGCATCAAGACATTCAAAAAGGACATCAATTATTGAAGAGTCAAGTATCAGTTCATTTTTCCGCACCCTGTCCATCAGGTTTTCCATATTATGCGTGAGCACTTTGATATTTGAATAACCCATTGTAGCAGACATTCCTTTGAGAGTATGGGCTGCCCTGAACATCACATTTATAGTTTCACTGTTTTTCGGGTCTTTCTCAAGACTCAGAAGTGCCTCATTCATTGATTGAAGGTGTTCTGCGGATTCAACCGCATACATTTCTTTATATTCAGACATATCATCCATAATTATATCCTCTAAGAGATTTCCGCAATGCTCTGGGCAATTTGATTTATTGGTAAAACATAATCAG
>JAPZAP010000021.1 GCA_027460585.1 Candidatus Methanoperedens sp.
CCTTCAATCAGAGCCGACGCCAAATTATAACCACGAATTTAAATTAATAAACATCTGTTGTATTTTCTTAACACAACATACCCTTGTGTTTTCACACGCAGGAAGTTCTATGTTTGTTCTTTTCCGTATATAACACTTTTCATCGTGCGTATTTTACACGAATCAACATTTGTTAAACGGACAAACATACGTCGTTTTCAACAACGATTGCCTTTGTGTTATTACACACGCAGGGAGCTTCCTGTATGTTTTATTCCGTATATAACACTTTCCTCCATGCATTTTTCGTATGATTCAAGATTTGTGTTAATGTCAACAGACATTTTGAGTGTAACAAAGAATTCTAAACGCAAAGCCGGCTATGAACTGTGGCAATAAATGAACATGAAAAAAAAAAATAGTTCTATAAGAAAAAAAAAACGGATGAAGCCGCTCTCAAGCAGCCTGATCCGGCAACATATTCAGCTTTCAACATTAACTTAGTGCCCGTCACCCACAAAGTCCGGATGATCCCGAAGGACCGGCATTCTGTTCACGATCCACCTGTAAACCAGCACTTCGATAATGACAACTGAAAGAACTACCAACGCTTCTTTCCAGAAGAAGAGCTCCCTGTTTGGAAGCTGCCAGTTGAACGTTATCAGTGTCAGGTTGAACCGGTTAAGGAATATCGCCAGCATGCTAAAGGCGGCAGTAACCTGGATCATCTTCACATTCTTATTCTGCACACCATAGAAATACATGACCGGCAGGATGGCAAACAATCCTATCTCCACGAGGAACCAGTAGCCTATGGGTGTATTGAGGTATTTCCATGCTCCCTCATGCGTGATGCTCACCAATCGCATCCCAAGATATGTGAACATGACAAGCGCACTTGCCCTTCCAAGACCCAGTGTTATGTCGTTGACACTTGCAAGATATTCTGGTGATGCTCTTTCCTTCAAAAAGACCGCAGTAAGTTTAGTCACCACGATCATCAGGGCCATTGCCGCTGCGATAGCTGAAATAAATGCCAGCCATGGCAGGTATGAAGTGTACCAGAGCGGATGCACTTTGCCAGGAGCTAGCAGGAACATTGCACTCAGAGCAGACTGATGCAGGGTTGAAAGCATTACACCAAAGATCGTAAGACCCAGTGTCATGCCAACAAATATCTTCCTTAGTTTTGCCTGGTTCAGCCATGCGAGTATTGACGGTGAGAATTCAAAGAATTGCACCGAGAGGTACAGAGCCACATGCCATGCCACAAGGAACATTACTGATGCTGTGCCAAATGTCACGAACATTGGATAATATATCCGCCACGGGCGTCCAAGATCTATCATCAGGAATATAACTGCGAATAGATATCCCAGGAATCCAAGGAGAATTGCATTCTTCACGATTGGCTGGTATCTCTTAAGCCCGAATATGTACACTCCTGTCCCTATAACGAATCCCGATGCTGAAAATGGAACACCGGAGAATAATCCCCATGTCAGGAAAAGACCCCACGGCTGCTCATTTGAAGCTTCTGTTATCTGGTTAAGACCAAACAGGAAGCGCATGGCTACAAGGAACATCCCGGCGAAAACAATAAGACCCGCCGCTATATTGATGGGCGTGTATAATGTCTTCATATACTCTTTGAACGTCATTCCCAGGAATATTTTATCCTTGAGCCATGTCGAAATTATTTCTGCGCCTGTCAATTCCTGATCCTTAAACACATGCCTTTCATTATATTCGTATGCAAATTCATTCATGTTTGATCTCCTCCGTGGTTTTTTCTCCATCTTCGCCATGCGGTTTCTTATGTGTTGCCATATAAAAACCTCCAAGCAGGGCTGGCCATGAGACAAGCGTAAGATTAACCATGGACAGGAAATCCTTGGTCAATTTTGGGTAAGATGTTGTCCCGATATTTTCCGGGAACCCAAGTTCTGAGAACGGAACTCCTGAAATATACAGCCAGCCGGTCCCTCCGGCTTCAGTTTCACCATAAACATGGTCTATATATTTATCGGGATTATCCCATGTCCTGAGTTTTGCCATTTTGATAAGATCGCTTCTTTTTCCGAACGTGATGGCTTCCACAGGGCATGCCTCGGCACATGCGGGAACAAGTCCGTCTTTTATTCTCTTGTTACACATGAAGCATTTCTGGATCTTTGGCTCAAATGCGCTTGAATATTCAAACGCCGGCACATAGAAAGGACACGCTGTAATACAATAGCGGCATCCAATGCACAATTTTTCATTCCATACGACAGGTCCTTCCTTTGACTTTGTCAAAGCAGCCACAGGACATGCTGAAACGCAGGCTGGTTCATCGCAGTGCATACACTGCACCTTTCGATATACCGGTACCCCATCTTTACCTTCAAAACGGTTTACCACTGTGTAAGACCCGTTGTCTGCAACATATGGTCTTCTTTGCTCCTCGAAAACGGATGTATCCTCAAATGATGTTTTCGGCGCGGGAAGGTTATTGGCTTTGTTGCACGCTGCTTCACAGCGCCTGCACCCTATACATCTGTTGATATCAGTCAACATTCCGACCCTGTCAGGATTTCCTTCAAAATCCTCAGAGCCCAATACGTTCTGGCTTCCCAGGACGCTCAATGCTGCGATAGATCCCCCGACTTTAAGCAAATCTCTCCTGTTTATCATAGTCTATCCTCCTGCCGGTTTATGGCATCCCTGGCATGTTTTGCCGTCTCTTCCTGCATGATCTTCAGGCACAACTGCCGCTCCTGCAACCCCTGTTGAATGGCATTTGAGGCAGCTGTCATGATAAACGATCTTTGACTCCACCCCGCCATTGGGAATTCCTTTCGGATGGCACCTGATGCATGTATCCCATGTAAGCTGGTGCGGTATACCGGGAGCTGAAACTACTGCATTTTCTTTTACATCTCCCTTATGGCAATTCAGGCAGCTGTCAGGTCCGCTGAACTCTGCCTTATGGCATGAGATGCAAAGCTGGTGATAAGCTGCCTTAAGACCCGGCTTTGTAGAATCATGCGGATTCGCGGGACTGTCATGACAATCTTTGCAGGCATGTATCTCATCCCCGCTATTGTGATGGCAAGTTGTGCAACTTACCTTCCCACTCATGATACTGTGGAATTCAGTGTCCTGTCCATATTTGATAAACAGGTATTCCGATTCATTGACTTTCATCCATCCATTATTCGAAGCTGCACTGGCATTTTCTGCGCTCACTGTCTGGACGGGAACGATCGCATCAGAGATATTAATGACAGATGCATTGTCAGGAGTATCAGATGCGGAAAGAACGATCGCACCGCCTCCAAAGACCAGCGAGAGAGGAAGAACGATTGATATTACCCTGGACATGGCTGCTTTTTCTTTCGAATGTACCAATATCCAGAGTGCAACGAACGCGAAACAGAATGCTACAACAATCAGGTATTCCACTCCTTTCACGAACGTTATATATTCAAGTAATGTTTTCATATTAACCCTCCACTTTTATTTTCCGGTTTAACCGATTTTTTGGTTTTGTTCTCCTTCCGTACCAACATTTATCTGAATTTCCTGGTTTTATGGAACTCGTATTAACACCTCACAACATTGGTCTCCATGTGACAATAATTTTTTAATTTCAAGCTCAGCCCGGTTCCCATATGCGTAATTCATAGCGCCTTTGAACGTTTCCCTTATCGTATGGCAGATATATGAGTCAAAATTACTTCCATCCGCGACCAGGTTGCATTTTTTGACGGTATAAAGCAAATTTTTCCCTTCAGTTTTCCACTCGCTATCCCTGTGAAGTTTAGAATCAATTATTTCAAGAGCCTTCTGGAAATTCTGGTGTTCCCAGGTCTTGACATTATTCTCTTTTTCATATTCCTCCATCAGGGACACGCCGATCCTTCTTCCAAGAGCGGTCAGGGATACCGGTATATCAGGGATGTTTTTTAGCCCTTTTAAAAAAGCCATAAACATTATCAGATCCTGGTCAACCCGGCTGTTACTTATTTTCAGGTTGTTCACTATTTCATTGATCTTGATGCCAACATCGGGCCTGTGTGTCAGCACGACCATGTTGGCGGTAGACCTGGCATCGTAAAGATGACCGTTCGCTTCAAGAAGAGAGACGATACTTGTGCGCAGTTTCTCTATTACATCCTTGTTCCTGTAACTGTGGAACAGTATGAGGTTCTCCCTATCGATCTCTACCCTGTCAACCACTCTTGATGTTTCATAAACTTCTTTTACTAGGGAAAGCATTTCCTTAAGCGGGATTTCCTGGATGGGTTTTTTTGCCAGTGTTTCTATGGTTATTTCACCCATTGGAACTTTACCTGAAAGTAAGTCCTCAAAGTAATTCCTGTGAACGGTCACCATGTTGTAATTGCTCAACAGGTGCCCGTTGATGACTGATTTCCAGAATACCGGGCGGCTTTTGATGGCAGTTATTACTTCATTCAGCCCGCCAAATGATTCTACCAGGCTGTCAGTTCCTTCTTTCTTACTGGATTTTGTTAATTCGACCCTTATTCCCCCATCCAGGTTAAAAACCGAAGATATCTCAAGAGGAGCATTCTCAGGTGAATTATTCACAAGAAACTGGGCAAGCATCCTGGCAATGAACCGGATTTTCTGGGGCGCGCCTTTTATCTCTATTAATACTTCCTGCGGCAATGCGTCATTATCATATTTCATAGAGAAATCGACATTCCACTCAAGTTCGCTGAATTTATTTTTAAGGTATTCTTCGAGTTTTCCCATCGAATTTATGAGCATGGGGTCGATCATGTCATTTAGCACATTGTCCGGGACCAGCAAGCCATCTGTCTCATTTAGCATCCACTTGAAAAGTGTATCATCTATTGTGGATATGTTTTCAAGTTCACTGTTTTTTCCCGCCCTGTCAATTATCTCCCTTATCGCGGCGCTGAAGTTGCCTTTGTGTTTTTCAACATAAGGTTCCATTTTCAAAAGACAATCATTGTCAAGAGAGATATGCCGTGTAACGATCATAATTACCCCCACGATCATTTATTTGAGTCTTTTTCTATTCTTCACGCTTTGCCAAATTGTTCATATAGAAGTTCTTTTTCCCTTTTCAGTTCGGCTTCCCTGCGTGCAAGGGCGTTCATAGCCTCGTTTGTCTTAACTGAGACCATGATCCTGTTCTTCCTGCCTGACATATATTCCCGAAGTCCTGCAGCCAGGAAAACAACCGCTGCGATCGGTATTAAGAACACCCAGCCTGCTATGAAAGCTGCAAAACTTTCAGAGGGCAGGAAATAGATAGTTCCTATCACGATCCCGGCTGCAACATATCTTTTCCAGTTTTCCATATAGTTCACCCAAATACAATTATCCAATGCCATTGCTAAAAGATTATTTGACAGCACCCCACCATGAAAAACAGGATATAGACATGATATGACATAAAACTGGCAAAACATGCCATAGTATGGCATAGAATATGCCGAAACAGCAAAACAGAATAATATTTTTTTAAAATTTATCCGGAGTCAGTGTATTTTTATAACCACCTCGCAAAAATTATCCCCGTGGGTCAGAAGATGTTTTATGCTCAATTCTGCTTTATTCCCAAAGGCATAGTTCAGGGCGCCTTTGAAGACTTCCCTGGCTGTATGGCAAATATAAGTATTGAATTCATTATTTTCACTTGCAAGGTTGCATTTGCGGATAGTATATAATAGATCCTTCCCGTCAAATTTCCATTCGCTTTCCCTGTGGATCCTGGAGTCGATGTTCTGCAAAGCCTTCTGGAACTTCTCAAGGTTCCATTGAGTTATTGAATTTTCTTTTTCATATTCATGCATCAGGGATTTGCCAATTCTTCCGCCCAGAGATGTCAGGGAGAGATGTATATCAGGCATATCCTTAAGCCCTTTCAGGAATCCCAGGAAAATAAGCAGTTCCTGGTCTAATTTATTGTTGCTTTTTTTCAATGATTCCACAATTTCATTTATCTTCATTCCCACATCTGCCCTGTGGGTCAATATCAATATATTGGCTGTTGACTTTGCATCATATAAATGACCATTCGCTTCAAGAAGTGCAGCACTGCTCTTTTTTAGCTTTTCGACAGCCTCTTTATTCCTGTAATTATGGAATAAAATCAATTTGTCTTTTTCGATCTCCACCCTGTCAACAATTCTTGAAGATTCAAAGACTTCTTTAATATAATCAAGCATCTCCAGGAGCGGTATCTCCTTTATTGGTTTTTTTGCCAGGTCTTCTATGGTTATTTCGGCCGCCGGCACTTTTCCTGCCATCAGGTCTTCATAGAAATTCCTGTGGACTGTAACCATGTTGTAGTTGCTCAAAAGATGCCGGTTTACCAGGGATTTCCAGAAATCCGGGCGGCTCTTCACGGTATTTATGAGTTCATCCGTCTTCCCGAAAAAAGTCTCAAGGCTTCTTAATGCATCTATTTTATTTGAGCCTGAAAATTCTACTTTTATTGCATCGTTGGAATTGATAACAGACATTATCTCAAGGGGGGCCTGCTTAAGTGAATTCTTAACCAGATACTGCGCCAGCATGCTTGCAATAAATTTTAATTTATGATGCTCACCCATTACTTCAATTATTATTTCACCGGGGAACATGTCATTATCAAATTTCAATGACACACAGGCATCCCATTTAAGTTCCGCAAATCGCAGGTTAAGATATCTTTCCAGTTTGTCCAGGGAATTCATCATGTCCGGGTCTATGAATTCATCCAGGATTTCAGGAGGAAGCAGCTTATCATCAATTTCCGTCAGTATCCAGTTGAACAAAGGCAGGTCTATTATAGATGAATTGATCTTAGCATTGCGATTGTCTGCCTTGTTTATCATATCCCTTATTGCGGCGCCAAAATTCCCGCCGTTTTTTTCTACATATGGTTTAAGTTTCTCGACATATTCATCTTCAAGGGATATGTGCCTTGTAATATTCATGTTCCCTCACTCAATGTAATATATCTTATGACATCCCTAAATTATGATTTGAGAAGAGTTAGAGGTTTTTTGCTACATTTGGGAATATTATGGCATAAGATGGCAAAACTGCGTTTTTTTTTCAAAATTTCATATTGAAAATCAGATTATTGTTGGAAATTATTGTTACCTTTTAGACCATGTGCTGCCCGCGAGGATTTGTTGTGGGGCTTGAGAGAGTTTAATGTGATGGAACCACATTTTTAATAATTAAATCTTCTTTCATAATTCTTGTGATCCATCCATTCCAATAATATTGAAATAATACAAACTCCATCATTTGCAACAGAATAAATTAGCCTCCACCCTTTCGGAAGATCATATTTCCAAAGATTGTCAATTTTATATTTATCAATGTAAATTTTGGGTATCAATTTTTTCGGAATTTGAATTCCACAAAAAGCATTTTCTTCTAAATCCTCAATAGCTCTTGATATCCAGTTAAGGAGCATTTTATCTTCAACTTGTGATTCTTTAAGTCCTTCATAACAAGCTTTTAACTTTTCATCTCCAAAATATACAGATGATTTCATTTGGCTTTGAGTCCGGGATTAGATAAATATTTTTTTGCTAATTCAGGATTCCAAATCCATGCTATTTTTCCTTCTTTATCAATTGCAATTTTACCAGAATCTGCTAAATAATTGAAAATTACACAAAATGTTTGATACATCATTTTTTTTGGAAGAGCTTCCCATAAACTTCTTTTTTTATATTCACTGGAATAATCCCGGATGAATTCTTCAACCATTAACACGGTATCTAAACGTGGGTAATGTAGAATATCGTTTTTCACTAATATTTGAGACATATTGTTATATAAGTATATACAACCATTTAATGCTTTCGATTAAACCATTTATACTATTTATCCTTTTGATATCGGATCTATTTTTCGTGTGCAAATTTCCTGCTTTTCGGTTTCTCTTGAATCGTAGGAATATCAAGGATATTAGTATCAATCAGGAATAGTCATATTTCATAAAGCTCTTTTCTTGAGGTGCATTTGAGCTTTCCCATATCGAATCCTTTATCCAGTATTTTTAATTCCCTTTCAGCTATCTGTTTTTGCGTAACTTCATCTATCCATTTCTGCAAAGCGCATGTCACAACATTTCCAAGATAACCTTTCTTATCATGATAAACCTTCTTTGCCAGAGCCCTGAATTGTTTTTCAATGTTATCATTTATGTCAATTGTGATAGTTCCCATATCAATATATTTGCATCTTTGCTATAGTTAAATGTGGAGATTATGTAAAATCAACCTGATTATTCCTAGACTCACTAGAAACAAGTAAGTGGATAATAGTGATTGATGATGTATATCTTGATCTTGCAGTTCACAGAAAGGAAAAAATACGTTTTTTTCGCTCAGATGAAGGATCCGGTTTTTTTTTATCCCCGACCCCACATCATAAAGCTATTACAGGACATAAGTCCTGACCGCTTCCGTAAGGACACTATACGATATCCAGAGCATCCAGACGCAAATCACCAGGAAGACAAATGTGAACACAAGTTTTGCAAACCCGATGATCAATATATTATTTGCTGCCTTATGTTCTCCAGGTTCCTGATTTTCTATCGGACGATTTTTCATTGCCTCTTCATATTCAAGAGGATGTTCATTTTTCAATTCTTCTTCAGGAATATTCCCAGTCAGCCACGAAAGGTTGGGGAATTTCATAAAGTGCTCGTCATAGAAGTGGCCTATGAAGACGGCTAATGATGCAAGTACCGCCTCCCAGGTATGGAACAGGTCCGCTACCTGTACAAATCCAATAGGGAAATATTTCATTGCCTCAAAAGGCTGCCACATCAGCAATCCTGTAAAACCCATTATGACCGCCCCGAATCCCGCTCCAAAATACTCAAATTTCTGTTTCCAGGTATATCTGCCGAATTTTGGATGCACATCGGAATATCGCAGATAATAGCTTATCTGCTGCTGGAAGTCTTCGATATCTTTCAGATTAAATAGTATATCATAGCGCGGTTTCTCTAGAATATGGTAAACCACATGATAGACACTTACACCTATCATTACGAGTCCTGAAAAGTGATGAATGAAAGTCCTGTTATCGAATCCGCCTACGGATGCTATCATCCACCTTGACCACCATTCATCAGGGAACTTAAGAGGAAAACCCGTATACGCAAGCAGGATAAATGAGGTAAAAAATAGTATATGCTGTATGCGCTGGTTCAGGGTAAACCTCCTGAAATTTAATTCTACCATATTCAATGCCTCCTCCTTATCTCGAAATTTGATGTTATTCCAAGGAAAATCAGCCCCATCGTAAAGGCAAGTTCAAAAAGGATCATAATTATATAGAAATAAGTTACAAGTCTTTTTGCATCAATGGAAAGCAGGTAAACGGATTGCGTTTCATGGATCTTGCCCCCAGAGATATAGACGTTATTAGCACCTTCATGACAACCTTTTTTTCCGCAGGTAGAGGGTAAATTTGCAGGATTTACTGCCGATTTTGGGTCACTTGCGGGTCTTATATCATGGTATTCATGACAATCCGGGCATGTAGCCACCCCTTTTTCTCCTGAAATAAGCGCCCTGTAATGATATGAATTTTTATAGGTGTCGAACCTGTCGGTACTGATGCCATAATATAAAGCCTGCATTTTTGTCTGGTTTTCATGGCATTTTGCACACGTATAGGGTACATTTGTTGAATAAGTGGAAGAATTGGGATTATTCGAAGCCAGTATATTATGGGTACCATGGCAATCGGTGCATGAAGCTGCCAGCCTTCCTTCCTTAAGTTTCTGCCAGTGAATTCCCTCTTTATAAGCCGATGTTGAATTTGGATGGCATTTTGCACAAAAATCCGTAAGCTGGACAGGTGAAGGTTTGCCTGTAAAATTCAAGTGCATCACATTTATAGAAATTACATCGCCGCTGATGTTTATATCTCCACCATGACAGTCTGCACAGGTGTTTTTATTGTAATGTATGCTTCCCTGGAATTCAGTTACCTGTGCCGGATGGCAGTGGAAACATGATTCATCTGCACTCTTATCCTGCGCCGATGCAACGGTCAAAAATAAAACCCCGATCGATACAAGAATAGTCATCTTCCCAATCCAACCATGAACTACATTGAAATTTGCCTTTATTGTATTCGTATTACCACCTCACAATAATTATCGCCTTGAGATAATAATTTGTGAACGTCAAGCAACGCTTTATTTCCAAAAGCATAGCCAAGAGCCCCTTTGAATGTTTCCCTGATCGTATGGCAGATACAGGGATCAATATTGTTCCCGTTACTTGCGAGGTTGCATTTCCGCACACAGTAATGCAGGTTTTCCCCTTCCAGGTTCCAATCGCTGTCCCTGTGAAGTTTAGAATCGATGATTTCAAAAGCTTTTTTGAATGATTCCAGGTCCCAGTTCGTGATATTGTTCTCTTTTTCGTATTCCTTCATTATTGATCTTCCAAGTCTTCTTCCCAGGATTGAAAGAGAGAGGGGGACATCAGGAATCTCCTTTAGCCCCTTGAGAAAAGTAATGAACATCGTTAATTCCTGATCAACTCTTTTGCTGCTTTTTTTCAAATCCCCTATCAATTCATTGATCTTTATACCGATATCTGGCCTGTGCGTGAACACAATCATATTTGCAGTTGATCTTCCATCATACAAATGCCCGTTAGTTTCAAGAATATTCAATATTATTCTTTTTATTTTATCCACCGCTTCCCCCGTCCTGTAATCATGGTAAATTACCAGTGTATCTTTTTCGATATCCACCCTGTCAACGATCCTTGAATTCTCATAGACTGTTTTTATGAGAGAAAGCAGATCAGTCAATGATATCTCACGGAGTGGCTTCTTTGCAAGATATTCTATTCTTGTTTCCCCGGCAGGTATATTATTAGTCAGTATGTCCTCAAAATAGTTTCTATGGATCGTGACCATATTGTAATTGCTCTCAATATGACTCCTGACAACAGGGATCCAGAATTCAGGGCGGTTCTTTATTGTCTTTAATATTTCGCTCATCCCCCCGAAAAAATGTATTAAGCTTTCCTGGGCGGCGGTTTTGTCCGACCTTGTCAATTCGACTTTCATGCATTCGTTGAAATCGGTGACCGACCGGATCTCAAGGGGTGAGCGGTCAAGTGAATTTTTTACCAGGAACTGTGACATTATACCCGAAATGAATTTTATTTTCCGGGGTGTTCCTCTTGTCATTAAAAGTATCTGGGAGGGGTAAGTATCATTATCGCATTCCAAAGACAGGTTCACCCTCCATTCAAGCTCTGTCAGCCTTTTATTAACATGTTCTTCAAGTTTGTCCATGGAATTTATAAGCGCTGGATGTATCAATTTGTCAAGGACATCATCGGGAATAAGTAAGTCCTCTGTTTCCGCAAGCATCCAGTTGAACAATGAATTATCCACCGCCGATGAATCTTTGCATGGATTGAATTTTCCTGCCTTGTAGATCATATCCCTTAATGCAGCTCCCATGTTCCCGCTATGTTTTTCCATGTATGGTTCCATTTTCTTCAGATATTCATCATCTATGGAAATATGTCTTGAAAAGCTCATGATTCCTCTTAAAATTGTAAAGAGATCCTGCATGAAATCCCACGCAAGATCACGTTTTTCCAGTTTCTGACCGGATTTTCCCTGGTTCTGGTGTCATTTATTCAGCCTTTGCTACCGTCTGGATCATGTACACGAAGAATGTCGCTGGTATCAGGAACAATCCGCCTGCGAAAGCCGCAAGGAAAGTTTCTGCCGGGAGATAATATGCTGCTGTCATAAAAGCCGCCGCAGCAATTGCAGCCACAATATATTTGATTTTGGTTTGCATATTTAGTTCCTCCAATACTACCTATATATTGACATTATTAAATAATGGATTGATAATAAATTGGCGGAGAAGCAATGTAAACGGTCAAGACCACAAATTTGTGGGCTTTTTTAGCCATTTAATAAATAAAATGTTTTTGATAATTTAAAATCGCTTTTTTCCTGGAATATTGGGATGTGGGAATCCATTAAATATTTTCTTTGGTCGATCAAAGCCATCAATGAAGAAAATTGGCTCGTAAATTGCTGATTAAGACAAGGCAACTAATAACAAAAAACAAAAAAAAATGAGTTAAGATTTTAATCCAATCTAATTAGCAATTCCAAAATGATGTAATCGTATAGATTAACCGAAATTTCAAGCAAACACTTGGAGTTTATTCATGAACCTGCTAAAACTAAATCACCGCAAAGTTCGCAAAGAACGCAAAGCATAGCTACAATAATCTTTGCGAACTTTGCGTTCTTTGCGGTGCGATTTCCATAATCCCAACACCAACCAGCGGAAATTAGCATTTACAAAGAACACTAAATCATTGTAATAAATCTATATACTTCTCCTTGACTCTTCATAAAGGATCTTTTCCTTCTCCCGCTTCAAATCCATTTCACGGCGCATGATGGCATTCATAGCATCAGTGGGTTTAACAGTCACTTCTATCCTGTGCTTCCTTTCACCCATATATTCTGACAACCCATAGATCAAATATGCAACGAATGCAATCGGTATAAAGAACAACCACCCAACTGTAAATGTAAAGAAGGTTTCAGCGGGGAAATAATATGCGGATGCCATAAACGCTACTGCTGCTGACAGGGCGGCTATGTATTTTATCCGGTCATCCATATTTGATCACCAAATGTTAATTATGAAATGGCAATGCTATAAGAATATTTGATTATGGATAACCTGCGGATGAACCATTATGGACATGTTCTTTAAAATATGAACTGGATATACCATATGAACATTCAAAATGTCGGGGAAAAAAAAAGAGAATTGAATGAAAACAGTGAATCATTCAAATCATGTTGGTAGTGATGTCAAAACTCAACTCATCTTAATATTTTGCATATACTTTCATTGCTTATAACTTTTTGTTGGTGGTTTTGGTCTGGATTCTTCTTCTTATAAAATACGCTATTATGATCAATCCGACGACTGCAAATATTATTGCAAACCCCCGTATTTCTATATAAGGCCCAGAAGCTGTTTGATAAATAAATTCTTTGTTATTCAATGCATCAGCATACTGTGGATTAATATTCAGGGCTTCATCAAAAGATTTGTTAGCTTCATCGTATCTTCCAAGATCGTTAAGAGCATTTCCTTTGTTATACCACGCTTCAGCGAGCTGTGGATTGATCTTTAAGGCTTCATCATAGGCTTTAATTGCTTCATCGTATCTTCCTAGATTCTTAAGAGCAGCTCCTTTTCCATTCCACACTCTAGCATTCTGTGGATCGATCTTCAATGCTTCATCATAAGCTTTGATTGCTTCATCGTATCTTCCGAGACCGTAAAAAGCAACTCCTTTGTTATACCACGCTAAAGAAAACTGTGGATTAATCTTTAAGGCTTCATCCCATGCATTAAATGCTTCATCATTTCTCTTCAGATTGATAAGGGAAAATCCTTTTTCACTCCACGCTAAAGAATACTTTGGATTAATCCTCAAGGCTTCGTCCAATGCTTTGATTGCATCATCGTATCTTCCAAGATTGTCAAGGGCAAATCCTTTGTTATACCACACTTCAGCGAACTGTGGATCAATCTTCAAGGCTTCATCATATGCTTTAAAGGCTTCATCGGTTCTTCCAAGAGCGATAAGAACACTTCCTCTGTTATTCCACGCATCAGCATCTTGTGGATTAATATTCAGGGCTTCATTCAATGCTTTAAATGCTTCATCGGTTCTTCCAAGATTGTAAAGAGCAATATTTTTGTTATATAAGGCTTCAGCATATTGTGGATTAATTTTCAAAGCTTCATCTAATGCTTTGATTGCATCATCATACCTTCCTATATCTGAAAGAATTTTTCCTTTGTTATTCCATGCCTTAGCATCCTGTGGATCAATATTCAATGCTTCATCATAAGCTTTGATCGCTTCTGAATAATTTCCCTCTTGACTCAATTCAATAGCTTGAGTAACCCATTCCCCCGAAGTTTTTGCCTCTACTAATAGCGGCATAAAAGAAAACAATATCAAACATATAACAAAAATGTGTATACCCTTGAATCCCATAATTATTCCTTTTTTTATAATTTCACCATACTAATATGATAATGGATCATTTTGATAAAGCTTATTTGTATTTAAATATAATGGAAAATTAGGACCATTTCATTTCTTGTTGGCTGTTATGCGGTATTGCAGAATTTTAAACGCTTCGCCGCTTACACCGTCCCCGCAGGGCTATTCTGGCGCAGTCGGGCGCACATTCGCTTTTGCGTGCTCCCTTTAGGGCGGGTGGTCAATCTTGATAATTTCCGTGACCTCGCAATGCAAATTAATTTTTGTGAAGCGTTGAGGTTCATAAAAGCAATTTAACAATAAGACAAAGGAAAAAGGCGATTATGCGCAATTCGCATTATCCGCACAGCCACACCGAAACCGGGCGCAGCACGTCCCGTTTTGGCTCATATCCTGACTTTGACAGATAAATAATAAGATTGTCCTCAGCATGTTTGTTATTAATGAGATACCAAACAAAACTAAGGACAGATGAAATAATCCCAAATGAGAATATATGCTTTCCTGTTGGAACGATTCTTGCTGTAAA
>JAPZAP010000022.1 GCA_027460585.1 Candidatus Methanoperedens sp.
GAGAGTGTAAAATCTTTTGGTGTTACAATATTATAAATCGTAAATACGCTATCATAAATCTGCGTTCATCAGCGTTCATCTGCGGTTTTTTATTTTCAAATATTTTATGATAGCCCCAACACCAAACTTTTTGACAGCCTCGAGAATACGAAAGTTAGATAAACGAATATTGTGTATTTAATATTATTCACGAGTAAAATATGTTATCTACATTAATCAGTGTAATGCTATCACTTATTTCCGTATTTATTTATGTCGGGCTTGGGGCGTTTGTCCTGAAAAAAAATCCACGTGAACGAACAAATTTTATTTTTGTCCTTCTCATGCTCGTATTTATAATATGGTCCATGGGAACATATAATATTGGCATTATGACAGAAAATGCACCGCTTGAAGAGATATTACTGTTTATGAAATTGCAGTTAAGCGGTGTTATTATTTCTATAACATTATTTGTCATGTTTGCTCTTTATGTTCCAAAAAAAGAAAATCCTTTGAAAAACCCGCTCACATACATTTCCCTGATCTTCTCACTATATTTGCTTAACCTGATATTGACCATTAATACATCGGCTCTGGAAAACAACATATTTCTTTTAACTCCCCAGAATAAACTTGATTTTTTTCTTTACTCGGCGGTATTTGGAATAGCAGGTGTGTATGTGCTTTTAAGGCACTACATGACAAGTAAATACAGCCAAAAGGAGCAGGCAAATATTATTATAATTGGGTCATTCCTTGCAATATTGGTTGCTGTTGTTTCGAATATAATATTACCGCTGTTTTTCAATATATATTTACTGCCGCTTTCATCTCTTGCGCCTGCGTTGATGGGCGTATTTTTTGCCTATGCGGTTTACAAGTATGGTCTTCATATAAAAGCTGTGCCTGAATTATCGATTACTTCTTTCTGTGGGGTGGAATGCAAACTGTGCTCACAATACCTTGATAAGAAATGTTCAGGATGTCGTTATGACGATAGTAAATACCGAAACTGTGATGTTTACAGATGCGTGACTAAAAAAGGATACAGGGACTGCGGCGTATGTAATGAAATATTAGATTGTGTGAAACGAACAGAAAACACAGGGCGTTGTTTTACTTCAAAACCCGGTTTGACCGATGAAATACCTGAGTTTGACCTGCGACCTGGACAAACATATTTTGTAAAAGATGAAGGATATGAAAAGTTCCTTTGTGGAATTAAAAGCGGTATTTACGGATTGATCCTCTCAACCATGAACCCGCTGCATATAAGAGAAAAATATGGCGTGGTCACAACACCGATAGTATGGATATCAGATGAAGCATTCGAAGATGGAGTGAGTCCAAAAAACCTGAAAAGACTGGAGACCGTGATCATAAATTTCATGAAAGAGATCGAAAATGCTGTTATTCTCCTTGATGATATTGATTCACTCATTTCGATCAATGGTTATGAAAATGTACAGCACGTTGTCCAGACACTAACTACTATGACACAGACCACAAACAATATACTCATAATACAAACTAAAATGGAAGATGATGAATTGCAACGGATGAAACCGCTTTACTTTAAACGCAGGAGCCCAAAACAAGAACCAACGAAGAAAAACACTAAACATTTCATGTGATAACAATGATCAAGACCAGGAAAACAAGACCTGGAAAAAGCATTGATTCCACCATATTAAAAAAAAATAGACTTAAGTCACTACTATTCACCTCTTCATTCCTGACTTATGGGCTTGGAGATGGCATAACTGCCGCTTATATGATGGAAAAAACAGGAGCTAATATCGAGGCGAACCCTCTTGCAAAATTTATGTATGTTTCGTACGGTTCAAAGGGAATCGTAGCCCTGAAATTGTGGTTCACGGTTGTTATTCTGTCACTGGTATCGACTATCTCAAAAAGAACAGGCGCTTACTGGGCCACAAATGGGTTTCTTTTTGCTTTGACAATCGGCGGCTTAATGGCAACGCGCGCGAATGTGCTGGCAACGCTTGGCATGCCATTTCCCTCTCCGGGCTCGATAATATTTACGTTTTTGTTCATGGTAATATTATTCCTGGAAGTGGGCAACCTTATTGATAAGTTGTATTCAAACGATAAGCCGGTTAGTTGTTAATAGGGTATGATTATTTCAGTCCGTTACTTAATTAAGACAATGCCTTTTGATGTGATGTCAAAACCTATAGGATCAATCGGAATTTTTGTATTCCTGATTTTTAGTATTCGAATTGTTCGCCCCATTTTATTCGTATAAGGATCATCTTTTATTGAAGTAACAATCACCCCATAAACTGAATATGCTGCAATACCACCCATACGTTCATTCGATGCAGAATCCATAATAATCACTGAAGATAATTTCTTTTTCGCAAGACCTCGTATTAATGTATCGAACTGGGCACGAAATTCATTGACTGACATATTAAGGGTAAAAACCCCGATATTGTCTATTAAAACTATCTCAGTATCTTTGGGGATTCTGTCAAGCAATCCTATTATATCCGACTGGAGTTCATCAATATCTGCGACATGATGAGCCATGATACCCTTTATATATTCAGTTCGCTCATCAAAAACCCTGTCGATGCCAAGCCTCTTATCCTTAAAATACTCAGATAATTGCATTCCAAAGGATTCAGACTGAGCTATCAGATCTTCCTGATCTTCCTCGGTAGCAATTACGAAACATTTTTTTCCATCCCTGCAAGCCTGGTTTATATAATGAAGTCCAAGTATGGTTTTTCCCGAACCTGTTGTTCCAGTTATTAAAATTGTATGATTGCTGGGATAACCGTTCTCCATCATCATGTCCAAGTCCTTAATACCAGTGGATATTCGTTCCATTTATTCCAGCACCCAATAAAATATTTAATAATAAATATGCACTTATTAGATATATGTCTATTGGTTTTAATTGGATGCGGGAAATTCCTGTAAATCCGATAGACATTAGTATTAACAAATTAAATTTAAGAACTGATGTGGACTATCATCCAGGAAAAATTCAAAAACCACCCCGCCCAGGAAAAAGTTATAAGACTGCTTCTGGAAAGGGGATTCCAGATAAATTCAAAAGGAAGAGTGGTCACAGGAAATATAGAAATACCCCACACACAGGTGGCAAATGAGATCCAGGTGGACAGAAGGGTGGTTGATTCAACCTGTGAAACGATCTCAAAAGATGATAAACTCATGCAGATATTTGCGAATGTCCGCACGATGCCTTTTTTAAGGGATGTGGCGCCTTTGCTGGGTCTTGGGGTAATTATCATTACACCGGATAATGCAGCCCGCAAAGGCCTTCTCGGCGCCGTCGCAACCGCAGTTTCTGAGCACGGCATAACCATCAGGCAGGCTGTATCTGATGATCCATTTCTTACAGAAAATCCGCAGCTTACGATTATAACAGAAGGCAAACCCGGCGGGAAACTAGTTGACTCGCTTACAAAGATAAAAGGTGTAAAAAGCGTGACAGTGTATTAAATATCATCAAGCAGGGTAAATCCATAAAATAACTTTTTCCCGATCTCATCGAATCCCTCAAGATCATCCAGATCTATCGTAACGCTATTCGGTGATGTCAAAGTCCCTTCTGTTTTTGAGGTCTCGTGGATAACAATAGCATCTGCCGTTATTTTACCCATGATCCTGCTATTTCGTCCTATGGAAACTTTTCCTTTGTTTGAAGTAAGATTTCCGTGAATTACGCATCCCTTTCCTATAGTAATATCCCCCGTCGTCCGGATGCTTCCGAAAAGCGTATTGTGGTTTCCCATATGCATGGAACGTGCACGGATATTCCCAAGCAGGCGGCAATAACTTCCAATCCTTGCGCGTGTGCTTGTTCTTATGGTATCAAGGTCTATCTTTGCCCGATTAGGTATCGCCAGAATTTTGTTTTCGGACATATCATTCGAGAATAGCTCCTGCAGAGCCTTTTCAATCTCTTCTTCGCTTCCAAACTGAAGCAATGCCAGCATATAAAAGTAAATGAACATTACCACAGGAAGAGGCTGGCGAACGACCAGCCATCCTTTAACATCATAACCGCCATCGATCTTTACATTATTCCCCACATCAAGATTCCCTGCTGCGAAGAGTTTTCCTGAAATTTTTACGAATTCACCAAGGTACGCATCTGACTTCGTCCTGACTTCCCCTGTTATCTCAGACCACATATCGATGCGCACATCGTCTTGCGATATGATATTTCCATTGATCTTGACATGTTCACCTGCTACTATCAGGTTAGCGATCAGCCCATACCCTAATTCTGCATAATTTCCTACAAGCACATCCCCATGTACGACGATCGAATGCTCTTCTATGACGGTATGATCCGGTATTATGAGTCCTTTTAATTCGGATATGGCAAAATCCTCCAACTCATAATAGTTACAGGGTATGATAAATATTAATATCAACAACACCGATTTGATAGCCATGTGCGAACTGAAGGTAATCCTGAAAGGAAAGACGATCATGGAAGATGTGGTGAGAATAACGAAAGAAAAGGATATGATCAAACTCCAGAGCCTCCTTGGTGAGACAAAGACCATTCGTGGTAGTATAGTTGATGTAAACCTGACAAAACAGGAAGCTATAATAGAAAGTTCTTAAATCAGGGGAAATTATGAAAGCAAAAGTTGCAATTAACGGCTATGGGACTATCGGAAAACGTGTGGCAGATGCTGTGGCGGCACAGGACGATATGGAAATCGTGGGTGTGGTTAAAACCAGACCGAGTTTTGAGGCGCGAATAGCGAAGGAAAAAGGTTACGATATTTACACTCCTTCTGAAGAGAACATCGCAGAATTCAAGAAATCAAAAATCGATGTGAGTGGAACGCTTAACGAACTACTTGGTAAAGTTGATATTGTGGTCGATGCAACACCTGGTGGCATGGGCGAGGAATATAAGAAGCTATACCAGAAACATGGGGTTAAAGCCATCTGGCAGGGCGGAGAAGATCACGAGCTTACAGGATTTTCATTCAATTCCGAAGCCAATTACCAGGATGCATTGGGACGTGATTTCGCAAGGGTGGTCTCATGCAATACCACCGGCCTTGTCAGGGTATTATATCCTCTTGAAACTGTATTCGGGGTCAAGAAAGCAAGAGTTACGTTGATGAGAAGGGCTGCTGACCCAAATGACATTAAAACAGGTCCGATAAACTCCCTGATTCCCGATCCGATCAAGCTCCCATCACACCATGGTCCTGATGTGAACTCGATCCTTCACGATATCGATATCACCACGATGGCAGTAAAGACATCAACCACGCTTATGCATTTGCATGCCATCAACGTAGAGTTGAAACAGGAATGCAGCGAAGCAGATGTCCAGGGGATTTTTGAAAAAAGACCGCGCATAAGGCTCGTAAGCAGCAAGGACAGGATAAAATCAACTGCTGAAGCTATGGAATATGCAAAAGACCTTGGCAGGCCAAGAGGCGATATGTGGGAGAACGTGGTTTGGAAGGATTCGATAGCCATCAATAAAGGTGAACTGTATTTCTTCCAGGCGATCCACCAGGAATCCGATGTTGTTCCTGAGAACGTGGATGCCATAAGGGCGCTGCTTGAGATCGAAAAGGACGGGGCAAAATCAATAAGGAAGACGAATAAAGCGCTTGGGATGAATTAAATCTCAGGTTTGAATAGAACATGGATTGCGCGGATTCGCACGGATTTGCTGCATCAAATCCAGCTGAAAACATTATTGCTAACCATGCGACGGTCCTATATAATTCGGTAGCCTCTGGGCAGGAGCACTTCCAGAGCCTCAGGTATTTCCCAATCGCCTACTAATCCCTGTTCCACCGCCGCTGCTATGGCTTATTCCTGAGTTTTGGCGAAGATTACCGCACTGTGGCGGATGCCCTGTACGTGGTAGACTTTCATCGATCAAATCTCCTAACACTATATCATCATCAAAAAAAGCCATGCAGGAATGAAAATAATATTTCCATCATCTCTCAGGAGGTCTTTCGTTATGACAAGCCCGCGGGTATTAAACTCTTCGCAGAAATTTATTAAAGAATATTTGACATCTATCGGAATTACCTCGTTTTTAAGAGTTATCACTATTTCCTTCATAACAATGGATTTCCGTTATAAGGTGAATTTTTGGGTTGAAACTTTCCGTTAAAAGGTGAATGTTTTGTTTTAAATCATCTCCTCCAGCATGAATAAAAGTATCTCCTTGCCCATTGCAAACTTTTTCGCCTCTTGCGTGAATCCTTTCCTTGAGGCAACTGCATAATGGTTCTTACGGTTTTCGCCGCCCCATTCCACTTTTCCAGATTTTTCCAGCAATTCTTCCATTACACTTTTATCTGTCTCCTTCTCCTCCCATGTACAATCGCAGAACAGGATATCTCCTGTCGCCTCATTTGTGGCAACGAGATCTATTTCATGATCCATGCGCCACCATTTGCCCCATTTCGTGAACAGCGGCAACTTTCCGTTCAGTGATAGGTTTTGTAGAAGTTCACCTGTTATATCCTCAAAGATGGTATCCAGGTAATTATTGAAATCCCTATTTATAATATCAAGAACTATCTCAGGTTTTCCGATTTCGATAAGGGAGGAATTCGGATAAATATACCTGAACCAGAACCTGAAGAAATAATCTTTCAGGACATAGTTACCGACCCGGGTTGATTTTTCTTTTGAAAGAGTTACTGGTATGTCTCTTCGGATAATGTTTAATTCTATCAGCTTTGAGATGTATATAAAGAGTTTATTCGCGGCAACACCCGAAAAATTGGAAATCTCATTGAATGTGATCTTTCCAACAGCGATAGCCTTCAATATTGAGAAATAATTCGCAAAATCCTGAAGCTCTTCCATAAGGAGGAACTTTGCTTCTTTATAGAGGAAGGCATCCTTATCAAGAAAAGCCTTGCTTATATTTTCAGGCAGGCTTTTTGTTCGGTCAAATTCCTCAGCATAGCGCGGTATACCGCCCAGGATGGCATATGCACCCAGGATGTCTTCTTCATTCCAGTCTTTGAAAAGTTCCCTGAAATCAAGATATTTTAGCGGCTGGAGGTCTATCTGTCCAGTTCGCCTTCCATAGATGGGGCTTGAATATGAAAGCGCTATCTTTTGCATCATAGAGATGCTTGAACCGCAAAGAATCAGCTTGAAGTTCATATTTTTCCATTTTTCATCCCAGAAAAATTGAAGGATTGAAATAAAGTTAGGATTTGTCTTATGGATATACGGAAGCTCGTCAATAACAAGAACCATTCCATTTTTATCGATGTATCGCGTGAGATAGTCAAAGAATGCCTGCCAGGTATTAAGGGAGCTGTTCTTCAGGAAATCATCATCAAGCGTCAATCCGGCAATATTGGAATAAATTGATGCGAGCTGGTTTTCTTTCTGGATTTCACCGAGCAGGTACAGGGCTTTTAAAGGGCAGTTGGATATTGATTGTTTGATCAACTCGGTCTTACCCACGCGCCGCCTGCCGTAAATGATAATTAGTTCGGCAGATTGTGATGAATATTTATCTTTGAGAAACTTCATTTCTTTCTCACGGTCAACAAATTGATATGCCATGAAGGGTAATTGTTGCATGATATATTATAACTTTCGATTAACATAATTTGGATTATGATAATTCAAATTATTTAAAATGAACAGTCCCATGTTTTCCCCAAAATTAACATCAATATTATGCACAAACCTGAATTACTGGCCCCTGTCGGCAGCAAAGAAGCGCTTATCGCAGCGATCGAAAATGGAGCAGATGCTGTTTATTTCGGAGGAACACTTTTTAGCGCGCGCCAATTAGCTTTCAATTTCACGAACGAAGAACTGGAATGGGCTATAGATTACGCACATATGCGCGGGGTCAGGGCTTATGTGACTATGAACACACTGATCAAAGACTCCGAACTTGGAAAAGCGTGTGAATATCTGCAATTCATCTGTAATGCGGGAGCAGATGCGGCCATTGTCCAGGATATCGGTATCTTGCACCTGATCCGTGAGCAACTGCCTGCACTTCCTGTCCATGCCAGCACCCAGATGACCATTCACAACGCACAGGGGGCGAAGTTTCTTGAGGAAATGGGCGTAAAACGCATTGTGTTAGCCCGTGAGACTTCGCTTGAAGAAATACAAAACATCAAGTCACAAACTTCTGTAGAAATCGAAACTTTCATACATGGCGCGCTGTGTTTCTGCTATTCAGGACAATGTCTTTTAAGCAGCATGATCGGAGGACGAAGCGGGAACCGGGGATACTGCGCCCAGCCTTGCCGGAAAAAGTATCGTATCAATAAAGAAGAAGGTTATCTTTTAAGTCCAAAAGACCTCAACATGAGTGAGCATACCGGTGCCCTTATCGAGGCGGGGATTGATTCCTTCAAAATAGAAGGGCGGATGAAGCGCCCTGAATATGTTGCTGGCGTTGTGAGGGTTTATCGAAAGCTCATTGACAGGTATCTTGCTGCACCCTCGGATTTCAGTGTGACTAAAGAAGAAAAGCACACGCTTCTCCAGTTGTTCAACCGGGAATTTACGACGGGTTATTTTTTAGGCAATCCGGGGGCAGAATTAATGAGCCGCAAATATCCGCATAACCGTGGAACAGAGCTTGGAAGAGCAATTGATTATGATCCAGGCACTAAATTATTGGAAATACAACTTAAAGCGCCGCTAAGGGTTGGAGATGGAATTGGTGTTGGTAACAGGGAAACTGGAATTACTGTCAGGAATATATATATTGGCAAAAAAATGGTACAAAAAGCAGATGCCGGTTCTTTTGTCAGGATCCCTATTGACATCGAGGTTGCTGATAATGAAGCGATTTTTAAGACATTTGATAGCAAACTAATGGAATCCCTGGAAATTGGGAATATTAAGAAAATCCATGTAAGAATGTTCTTTAAAGCGAAAGTTGGCGAGCCTCTTTTGCTCTTGATCGATGATGGTGAGAATAAAGTCACGATCAATGCAGGAATCGTAAATCTGGCAAAAACAAAACCAGTTTCCAAAATTTCGATCGCTGAACAGTTAATAAAGCTGGGCGGCACTATTTTTGAGGCAAAGGAGGTGGATTTTGAACTGGATAAGAATATTTTCATACTAGTTTCTGAATTGAACTCGATCCGGCGGCAAGCGGTTGAGGAGCTTGAGAAAGTGCGTGTCCGGAAATGGAAAAGACAATGCAATGAACCAAAGATATCTTTTGGATCAAAGGAATTTGAATCCAGGCCGATCTTAGCGGTCAACACAAGCTCTATTGGATCTTTCAAAGCTGCTGTTGATAGCGGCGCTGATGTTGTATACCTGGGGGAAGAAGCCGCCGAAGACACCAGATTTAAGAAAAACAAACCGGAGATAAACAGGGATAAACGCAGATTTATTGATCGGGCGGATTACCGTCACGCAATTGAAGTTGCTCATGAAAAAGGTGTTAAAGTATTCATCAGTACACCGCGAATTGTAAAAGATTTAGATGAATTCTTCTCTACTCAATCACAAAAGGATTTGTTCGATGCTGCGGATGGTTTTCTCGTGGGAAATTTGGGAGTACTTGACTATCTTCGAAAAAATTTTGCTAATAAGACGTTAATCTTAGATTATCCACTCAACGTCTTTAACAGGCTATCGATGGATTTCCTGAAGGGTTTTAGCGAGAGGGTGACATTATCACCTGAACTGACACTGAAAGAAATCGGGGAACTTGCTCAGCATGATCCTGTGGAATGCATCATTCATGGTTTTTTCCCATTGATGGTTTCAGAACACGATCTTATCGGCGGTCTTTTTTCGGATAAAAGACCTGAGGATATCTTGCTGAAAGATGAAAAAGGCTATGAATTCCAGGTCGTGACCGATACGCATAAACGCACTAATATAATGAACTCACGGGAGCTTTGCATGCTTGATTATGTCCCTGACATCATAAAAGCAGGTGTTAGCCGCCTGCGGATTGAAGCGAAAACATATAATTCAGAAATGACTGGAAAAATTACCAGGGATTACAGGGAAGCCATCGACGATGCAGTTAGCGGCAGGAAGAACGAAAAACGCTGCACTGGTGCATATACTAATGGTCATTATTTCAGGGGAGTTTTATGAAGGATAATTGGGCAAAGTAATTAGAAAATAACATATTGCCGTTAAATATGCGCATCTCTCAACAATTGTGCAACTGCATATGCTGGAAACACTTTTGATATTTCCTCTCCGTATTCTTCAGATATCGAAATTATGTCAAATCCACATTCCTCTGCTGCTCTTTTTGCCAGGAATTCCCCAAGGCCGCAGGCAACTACTCTTTCTATTCCATGCTTTTCAGAAACCTGGAATAACCCTTCCTTTATGTCATTGACCTGCGCCTCCATGACCTGCATTGCGATCGATAAAATCTCATCATTGCTTATTTCATTAAGATCAGCGCACACAACGCGTGCAAGCCTTCTTTTTGCATCAATGATTGTTTTTCCTGCGCAATCGGGAGTATCGCAGGTGTAATTCTCTGGAGAGATCATGCCCAGGAGCAAATATGCATCAGCGGTTATGGAAAAAAGTTCTGAGGAGATGCGGGATCTTTCACCCCCTAGATTTACACTTTTGAGGATAGCGGCAATATTTGTCCGAAGCGCCCCTGAGTACACAAGTTCCCCATTTTTTAATCGTTCAAAATCTGTTTTTCTTGCAAGAGGTTTTCTATTCTTGATCGGGATTATGTCCGTGGTCGTTGAACCCGTATCAAGAAAGATACAATCCCCAAATTCCTTGCCCACTGCAAGCGCAGATGCCATCCAGTTAGCTGCCGCAATGCTTTTCTTTTTTTCCTTTAAAAAAACACCATTGCTATCGAAAAAATATGCATTCTTGAAGGCATTATTTACAGCCTCGATGATATATGAAAGGCCTGCATCCTTATCAGGGAAACAATCCGCAAGTTCACCGGTTATCACTACTCCTGCTTTTTCAGGTTCCAGGCGTTTTGCGATATCAAGAAGTGTTTCCGGAAGTTTTGAGTTCTTCCAGAGCGGGATATAATGGAGTTCTATGATCTTGCCTTCGTCCGATGCTATTTTTGTGTTCGCCCCTCCGATGTCGATGCCAAGGATCATGGTGATATCTAAAAAACATTGTAGTTGAAAAGGTTTTTGGACGTTTTCAAAATCAAAAAATTAGTATAGAGAAAGTCTTTATATCCTGAGTTTGATATTATTACTTGAGGCATAGAAGATACGATGTTGAAGCTAAAACAATATGAAAATGAACTGATAAAAGTTATCGATAAGCTACCTGAAGACAAAGTTATTGAAGTTTTAGATTTTGCAAAATTCATCCAGAGTCAACATTCTCCTATGTCCAGATCACAAATTGATAAAAGCTCACTTCTTTTGCAGCAAAAATCTTTAAGCAAAATATGGGATTCACCAGAAGAAGATATTTATGATTTATGATCGGGGAGACGTTGTAATCTTACCTTTTCCATTTATTACAACTGATGGTGTCCAACAAAAGGCAAGACCCGCTCTTGTCATTTCAGATCATTCTATTGAACGCAGATTCGATGATGTTATTCTTGCCGGAATAACTTCGCAGAGGACAGATGCTATTAAGCAGACTGAATTTCTAATCGAAGAAGGAACAACTGAATTTTTTCTATCTGGTCTTGCTAAAACTTCAGTGGTAAGATGTGAATATCTGATGACAGTCCCTGTAGAGATCATAGTACGAAAATTGGGGAAATTATCTGAAAAAGACATGCGTGAAATTGATCACATCCTTAAAATAAGTCTTGGTTTACGATAATAACCAGCGTAAGAATACATCATAACCGCCTCCACAAGTTTCGATATGTCCCTCCACTCCCTCCTTCAAACCAAACTCCCACCCGAAAAACTCGCCTTGCTCCCGAAAAGCTTCGAGGTTATCGGGGACATCGCCATAATCAGTATCCCTACAGCCCTTGAAGATGAAAAATATATTATCGCAGAAGCGTTTTCATCTCTCAGGAAAGATGTCAAAACAATTCTGAGAAAACTACACAAAATAGAAGGCTCGGCACGAGTTGCGGATTTTGAACTATTGCTTGGGGAAAGGACGACTACGATGCACAGGGAGAACGGTTGCCTCTTCGAGCTTGATGTCACAAAAACCTTCTATTCTGGAAAAATGCACTATGAACGGGACAGGATCGCGCACAAAGTGAAGGACGACGAGAATGTACTTGTCCTGTTCGCAGGCGTTGGGACGTTTCTTATCCCCATAAAGAAGAGAAAGACCGTGAACATAACAGGTCTTGATAATAACCGCGATGCCTGCCAATTCCTCAGGAAAAATCTTGAATTGAATCACGTCGAGGCAAATATCGTCCATGGCGATGCGCGTCATATTAATAATCTCTTCAAAATTAGCTTTGACAGGATCGTTATGCCTGCGCCTTATGGCCAGGACTCCTTCCTGGATATCGTTCGATCTATTCTAAGACCTGGTGGATGTGTCCATTTCTATACTTTCAAGAAAGACTTTGAGATCCCTCATTTCAAGCGCCTCCTTGAAGAAAAAGGATGGAATATCGAATTTTCCAGGGATTGTGGAAATGTGGCGCCGCGTGTGAAGAGATATGTTTTTGACTTGAAATCGCGGTAACAAAAAATGCAAAGATGTTATCCGATTTTTCTTTTTTAATTTATCAAAACATTCTTATCTTTTTAGAATGTAATTGAACAGTAATGGGAACCCATATAATCAGGACTTCAAAATCGCTTGATGAAAAGACCATTGTTCTTGGGATCACGGGAAGTATAGCAGCAGTCCGCTGCGTTGAGCTTGCAAGGGAACTCCGGAGACACGGGGCGGATGTTCATGCCGTTATGTCCGAAGCGGCGCGAAAAATAATCCATCCTGAGTCCATGCGATATGCTACAGGCAATCCGGTTATTACTGAAATAACGGGCGATGTCGAACATGTGGATTTTTGCGGCATTGAGGGCAGGGCAGCTCTTCTTTTAATAGCGCCATGCACCGCAAATACAATCGGGAAGATCGCCCATGGGATCGATGATACTCCTGTTACGACATTTGCTGCCACTGCTTTTGGTTCAGGTATTCCGATAATGATCGTGCCTGCGATGCATGGATCTATGTATGATCACCCTATCGTCATCGAAAATATAGGAAAATTAACTGAACTGGGAGTTGAATTTGTCAATCCCGTAACAGAAGAGGGCGCAGCAAAAATAGCGGGAAATGATGAGATCGTCTTAAGAGTTGAAAGGGCCGTGGGAAATAATACACTTTCTGGCAAGAAGATCATCATTACAGGGGGCGCAACAGCCGAGATGATCGATCCTATTAGGATACTCACGAACCGCGCGTCAGGAAAAACAGGCGTTGAGCTTGCGTTTGCCGCTTTCAGGAGGGGCGCGGATGTCACACTTGTGCACAGGGGATGCCTGGGGATACAGGGAATATGTGAATTCTATTCAGAAAGCGCAAAGGATATGACCGATACTGTTATCGAAGAACTGGAAAAAGGATATGACATGCTCATCAGCGCCGCAGCTATTTCTGATTTCACTGTCACGCCTTCAAAGAATAAGATAAAATCAGGTAAAGCGGTCAGGCTCACGCTTGAACCCGCACCTAAACTTATCAGGGAAGTGCGAATTAGATATCCTGAACTTAACATCATTGGTTTTAAAGCAGAAACGGGTGTCACCAAAAAAGAGCTTTTAAAGCGCGCCCATGAGTCCATGGAATCCTCGAAACTTTGCATGGTGGTGGCAAACGATGTATCATCAGGTGGCATGGGGACAGAAGATAATAATGTCTATCTAATTGATGGCTCAGTCAAACTTGTCTCAGGTACAAAACGAGAAATCGCAGGTGAAATAATGGATAAGGTCGAAGAGATTTTGAGGATTGAATGAAGATCATTACTATAGACCCCTGTTTCACAAAAGGAGATGAAGACCTCTTCAGCGGCGAGGCTGAACTTGGCACTGTTAAAATAACTCCGGAAGCGATCGACGAACTTAAGAAACAATTTGACAGCGTTCAGGTGACCCCTGACAACGAAATGATAATACTAACGAACCCGCCTGTTGAAAAAATAATTATTTTCGATACCGGGCGCGCGATAATCAGGCGCATTGCAAGCAAGGGACTTGCGATAAGCAGGTTTGAGATGCTTGAGGATCTGCTTGTGGGATAACTAAGCTCTTTCAGGATCAGGATAGAATGACCATTGATTGCATCTTTTGCAGGATCATAAAAGGTGAATCACCTGCGAATTTCGTTTATAAAGATGAGGACATGGTAGTTTTCCATAATATCAAACCCTCCGCGCCCATCCACGTCCTGATGGTTCCCATCGAGCATATTGAAAGCGTCAACTCTCTTGAAGAAAGTCATGGCAAGGTTATATCGAAAATGATGATCAAGGCAAAAGAAGTGGCCCAATCGCTTGGAATTCGTGATAGCGGCTACAAACTAATACTCAATGTGGAAAAAGGCGGCGGGCAGGTAATTTTCCATCTCCATATACATCTCATTGGCGGATGGGAAAAACGGTGAGCGGTTCAATTGGTGGATGCTATAACAATTTTTTCCAAAATTCTTTAATGTTAAGTTTTTTATTTAAATTATCTTTTCACAAATAGCAAAAGGTAAATAGGTTGTGTTATAATCTAAGCCAATCTTAAGTAATCGATAGGAGACTCCCATGAATTTAATCAATGAAAAAGCGATTGACTCATATGTTAAAAACTTTAATTTCAAGCAAATGCTCATTTTTCCCGCAATACTGCTCTTGGTATCGCTTTTAATACTATCTTATACAACTCTTACATCACAGACCAAAACTCCGGTTGAACTGGGAATGGAATTCCAGGGTGGAACCTCCATAACTTTTGACAGTTCAAAAACACCCGATCAGTTAAAAGAAGAATTTGCAGCGTTTCCTGTTGTCCAGGCCAGAGAATATGGCGGAGGAAACCAAAAATTATTACAGTTCGGACCTATGACAGACTCCCAACAGAATGATGTTATAAATAAATTAAATTCAGAGTACACTAATGTTGGGCAAATAACGGTAATGGGAGAAGTAGTCAGCAAATCTTTGCAGGGACAGGCTCTTCGCGCCATAGTGTTCTCATTCCTGGGAATGGCTATCGTTGTTTTCTTAATATTCAAGACATTTGTGCCTTCTGTGGCTGTTGTCATTTCGGCGTTTGCGGATATCGCTTTTGCAGCAGCGATGATGGATGTGTTCGGTATAGCATTATCTATGGGTACAGTTGCTGCCCTTCTGATGCTTATTGGTTATTCTGTTGACACTGATATTCTTTTAACAACACGCCTTCTCAAGCGAAAAGGAGAATTGGGCGACAAGATAAAAGATGCCATGAAAACCGGTATGACAATGACGTTGACAACTCTTGCAGCGCTAATTGCATTATTCGTTGTCTCATCGGGTTCTTATTTTATTTCGAGTTTCACCCGAATAGATATAATAAGAGATGTTTCCGTGGTTCTAATATTCGGTTTGATCGCTGATATAGTAAATACCTGGATGACCAATGTCGGAATCCTGAAATGGTATCTGGAGAAGGGGACAAAGACAGAAAAGAGGAGCGAAACACCCAAAAAGAGGAGGCAAACATCATGAATGAGGAAGAACCTTTCTATAAGAAAACTCGTGTCCTTTTATTGATGGCAGTTATCATTGGTTCTCTTCTTGTAATGACCGTTTCTTATAATAACGGACAACTGAACGTGGGCAGCAACCTGAACTACGGCATTGACATTCAGGGTGGCTCCTGGCTCCAGTTGCAGCTTCAGGGAGCTATTGCCCAGGTAACCGCTGATGAAGGAAAGATAATCCAGAGCGAATTCGCAAGATTGCTCGATGACCCGTCGGTCAAGACAGAGGAGACCACTCTCAACTCAGTTACTTTTACCACATCAAAACAAACTACGCAGAAAACCATAGATAACCTAGGCTTTGGAAAATCCACTATTTCCCAGGCTCCTGATGGAAGCACAAGAATATCCATTCAAACCACCAGGGAACTTGCTATCCAGAAATATCTGGAGAATAATCTTAATGCAGAAATTGTAAGGATTCCCGGTAACCAGCTCACCTTCGAAATAAGAACAAATGTGACAGAAGATGAATTAAATGCACTCCTGAAACCAGTGGACGGAAAAGTCATTCCACCATTCACGGTCGGTGTGTCAGCAGAAACAAGGGACGAAACAAAAAAGATTCTTGAAACCAAACTCAACGGCCTGGGGCTAAAGGAAATACCCATCAGGACAATAGGTAATGATTATATCCTAATAGATCTTGCCGGGGTGGATCTTAACACGGCACGGGATCTCGCATCAAAGCCTGGTAAATTTGAAATACGCATACGGGTTAATGCAAATGAAACCCAGCATGTTCTTTATGGCACAGATATAACGCCGGGATTGCCTGAAAAAGAGAAAGGAGATGTATGGGGTGTATCGTTTACCTTAAATGATGCAGGCGCAGCGGCTCTTCGGGACGCTGCAATACAATATGGAGCGGTTACCGCCCCTGCTTCGCATAATTTGATAATGACTCTTGATGAAAATGTTGTATTCGATGCCCCACTCTCACCTGACCTGGCGAGGAACATACAGAGTGTTCCAGTGAAAAGCCTTGTGGCCACGACAGGCACAGGGGATGCAGGACAACTAAAGGCAAATGAGTTGCAGATCCATCTAAGGGCTGGCGCTCTGCCAGTAAAAGTTGATGTGCTCGGAGCAGGACAGGTTTCTGCAGAACTTGGTTCGAAGTTCAAATCGCAGGTTTTGATCGCAGGGATAATCGCCCTGATCCTTGTCGCAATTGTCGTTTCATTGAGATACAAACAGCCAAATATCGTTATCCCGATGCTTGCTACGTCTTTTAGCGAAGTGATAATACTCCTTGGCGTTACGGTAGTTATAGGCTTCCAGCTAGACCTGCCAACGATCACGGGTATAATCGCGGTTATAGGTACGGGTATTGACCACCTGATAATCATTACTGACGAAGTGCTGGCAGGAGGAGCCATGCCCCCGGATAAAGTGTATAAATCACGTCTAACAAAGGCGTTCACTATAATCTTCTCAGCCGCAGCTACTGTGCTTGTGGCGATGTCACCACTACTTATCCTAGGCTTTGGCGCACTAAGGGGCTTTGCCGTGATAACCATAATAGGCGTACTCATAGGAGTATTCATAGCAAGGCCAGCATATGCTGAAATAATCCAGGGCATGCTTGTTGAGGATTCCAGCAAGAAATTCGTCGATGAGGAATAAATAAGCAATTATGGTTTGCTGCATATGATGCAGCAATCTTTCTTTTTTTTTAGGTTTAGCGCAAGACTATAAATCCTGATAGGAATATTCCTATAAGTGCGAGGTTAGTCCATGAAAACAAAAGTAATCATAATGGGCGCCGCAGGACGCGATTTCCATAATTTCAACGCTTTTTTCAGGAATAATGAGGATTACGAGGTAGTGGCATTCACTGCGGCGCAAATCCCAGGCATCGCAGGACGCACTTATCCGAAGCAACTGGCAGGGTCGCTATACGAGAAAGATATACCAATTTATCCGGAAGAAAAGTTGCCTGCACTCATCAGGGAGCATGGCATAAACCAGGTGATACTGGCATATTCTGATCTCTCGCACGAGACTGTTATGCAAAAAGCTTCACTTGTTCTTGCGGCGGGCGCGGATTTTCGCCTTATGGGTACGCAAAGTACGATGCTTAAGTCTAAAAAACCTGTAATATCGGTATGTGCAGTTCGAACGGGAGCAGGAAAGAGCCCAACATCGCAAAAGCTCGTGGATATTTTAATGGAAAAGGGGTTCAGGGTCGTTGTTGTGCGCCACCCGATGCCTTATGGGGACCTGCTCAAACAGGAATGCCAGCGGTTTGCCACGATGGAAGATTGTGTGAAAAACGAGTGCACGATCGAAGAGCGAGAGGAGTATGAACCCTATATTTGCTGCGGAACGGTTGTTTATAGCGGTGTGGATTATGAAAAAATACTCAAAGCAGCAGAAGGGGAAGCGGATATCATTATCTGGGATGGTGGGAACAACGACATTCCTTTCTACAAGCCAGATATACACATAGTTATCGCAGATCCGCACAGGGCGGGACATGAATTGACATATTATCCCGGCGAGGTAAATGTGCGGCTTGCGGATGTGGTCATTGTTAATAAAGTGGATTCAGCAAGGAAAGAAGATGTTGAACTTGTGATCAGGAATGTGAGATCGATAAATGAGACGGCAAAAATATTGAAAGCCAATTCAGTGATAACAGCTGAAAAACCAGACTGGATAAAAGGAAAAAGCGTCCTTGTTGTTGAAGACGGGCCAACGCTTACCCACGGCGGGATGGCTTTTGGAGCCGGCGTTATAGCTGCAAAGAAATATGGTGCAAGAGAACTTGTAGACCCGCGCCCGAATGCAGTCGGATCGATACGTGATGTTTATGAAAAATTCCCTCACCTTGGCGCTGTCCTTCCGGCAATGGGATATAGTGAAGCTCAAATGAGGGAGCTTGAGATGACAATAAACGCAGCAGATTGCGATGTTGTTATCGCTGGAACGCCCATTGATCTTGGAAAGCTCCTCAAACTCAATAAACCCGTTGTAAGGGTGAGATACAGGATAGAGGAACTGGATGAGAAGCTGGAAGATGTGATCGATGAGTGGTTAAGATCAATATCACCTGGAAAATTCAGGAAAATATGAAAATCATCATTTTGGCAGATACTCATATCAAGAAGGGACAATCACTAATTCCCCGCCTTCCTGAAGAACTTGTTTCCATGATCAAAAGCTGCGACCTCATAATCCATGCAGGGGATTTTGAAACGCTTGAATGCTATAACGAGCTTTTCAGTCTTTCGAAACTTGAAGCAGTTCATGGGGATACGGATTGCCCTGAACTGATAGAACTTCTTCCCGAACGCAAAGTGATAAAGATAGAGGGAATAAAAATCGGTATTATCCACAAAGGGCAGCTCACATCAGAAAACAACGACGGACTTCGCTATCTTGCAAAAGAGATGGATGTTGATTTATTGATATTCGGGCACTTCCATCACCCGATAGCCCATGTAACCGAAGTGCTTTTACTCTCTCCCGGGAGCGCCACGGTGCCGGGAATTGCTGAACCAAGTGCGATTGAACTTGAAATTTCTGGAAATCGTGCAAAAGGAAGGATAATAAGATGCAAAGATAATGCCTGCACTTATTTTGAATACGAAAAACATTAATTTATTTACGCATACAAATTAAATGCATTTAGATATCAAGGTAGGTAATTTTCTTTTATTCACTCAATTATTTTGACAGGATTTACAGGATAAACAGGATATGCTGGCGTATCCAGTCGATCCTGTTCGTATATACTAGATCCTTGCGAGAACAATAAAGCATTCTTGCACCTACATAAAAGTAGGTCGAGAGGGTAACGAAAATTCTGTTTGGGATCCGTTCCCGTGGATTAACCTGTTGCCCTCTCATCCTTTGAATA
>JAPZAP010000023.1 GCA_027460585.1 Candidatus Methanoperedens sp.
CTTGCAGAGAGCGCCTTTATGGCTTCTCTTGCTTTTTCTCTCCTGAACTGTTCGATCTTGAATGGGATCGTTGTGCATGCGATGGTAAGGCAGCCGAGTTCTCTGGTTAATTCACCAACAACAGGTATTGCTCCTGTACCGGTTCCTCCGCCTAATCCAGCTACGAGGAAAACAAGGTTAGTTCCCTCAAGTTCAGCCCTGAGTTCTGTAAGGTTTTCTTTGGTTGCCTGGGCACCCATCTCAGGGTATCCGCCGCATCCATGCCCCTTACATAATTTCTCACCAAGTAGGATCAATTTATCCGCTTTACTCATTGTACTTAAGTGATTTACATCAGTATTAGCTGCGATGATCTTACCGCCCGCCATGCCTTTTTCCGCTATCCACGTCGTAATATTACATCCTGCGCCACCAAGCCCGACAACGGCCACAGATGGCTTTGAAGTCTTTACAAGCTCCGCTAACTTTTCGTTAACCATATTAATTGCCTCTTTCGAACCACATTAGGGCTCTCTTCTCTGATTACACTCTTAAAGTATATAGATTTGATTGATTAAAAGGTGTGTAAAAGGTAAGAAAAGGTGTGAACCTTTAATTATTTAGGTTTTGGAGGCCAGTTTTTTTCCATCCAGCCGGGAATTCTCCCTGAGTCCGGAGGACCAATCATTACACGAAGTCCTGTGACGTCCTCTACATCTCCCTGCAATCTTGCAGCAAGACCCGGAAGTATCACGGTACTGTGTGAAGTCTTATCCTTGAACTCGAAATTGGCTTTCTGGAAGGCATCTTTTATCTTGGCCGCTGTTAGCTGTCCTCCGGCAACTGCCGCTTCAACTCCTATGCCATCGGTATCAACCGCTGCAAGATAACAATTTATCTTATTTGAAGACAGATCGCTCTCCACAGTATAATATGTAAGAGCGAAATTCGTCGTAACTATTACCGGTGAATCTTTTGTTGGCGTACCGACCTGGTTTACACCCGGCGCAACTTTCGCAGGAGTCCTGGGGTCTGTATATATCGTTTCCCGCAGATGCACTTCAGGGAGCATGGCGTACGGCTCAAGACTGTGAAGTATCATAATGTCACCGTACCTCACAGTGAAAACAGACGCAAGCACCGTTTCCCAGTAAGATGCAGCCGCAGTGTCTTTATACACAAGCCATGCATTTAGCGGGACTGCCATCACAGGATAAGCCATATCCTTCTGTGCTTCTTTAATTCCAGAGCGGCGAAGCTTTATGAACCTCTCAAATGTCTCCTTCAATTGTTTGCCCTGCGGGTATGTGCCCGGGTCAAGAACAAGGTCTTTTATTCCCATTTCCCCGAATGTTAATGCAAGGGATTTGAGTTTATCAAGGTCACTTGAAAATAATACAACCGGAACCTTATAATTAAGGGCAAGCTCTGCAACTTCACCCCAATTCTTCTCATTGGCAGCATAAAGAAGAGGATTTTTGTCCTTTACAACTTCAAGCCCGCTTTTAAGGATCGCCGGGTCAAAAGAACACAGGATAAGTGGAAGTGTTGTAGTCTCATTCACCTTTTTCACTGCCGCTGCAAATTTAGCGGCATCACCGGAAACACATCGCACTGCGATCATGTCAACTCTCAGGAATTTTCCTATGTAGAATTTCTTGAAATTTGAGATCTTATTAACTCTTTCAACAAGCTCCTTTTCCGGCATTGTGTCCCAAACATCATAAGCAAATGCAGTAGGATCAAAGAAGGTCAATTGATGACGATAAATTACGTCATCTCCTCCTATTTTTTTTGCACGCTCTCCAACTCCTATTGTGATCTCACGTATCTCCGGCGCAAGGAGCGTTAAGAGTTCAATATATTTTTTCTTAAACGCTTCTTTCAATATCGGCGGGCAATTGTCAAGTTTCTTTGACCTGTCGATAAGATGGGCGGCAAAAGCCATGCAAGTTGTTTCTCCGCATTCTGCGCAGTTTGTCTGGGGCAGGTACTTATAGACTTGAAGAGGACTGTTTAGCTTCATTATATCACCGCCGTTATCCAATTATCAATGTTGACAGGATCTGTTTCTTTGGAACCGTACAATGTCTGTGTGATCTCCTTTAACACCTGGACAGCAGTCGGATGCATCATCATGAAAAGATCATTTCCCGCTAGCGATAAAGTCAACCCTGTGATAATTTCCCATATTGGGCCACGGTACTCCCTGGGTCCCCAGTCTGAATCTTCCTTCAGGGGCGATGACGTCATCCATGCTTCACGCGCTCCCCATGCATTTGTGGTGCCGCTTGACATCGGGAAATTAAGTTCTGTATCCCCGGAAAGACCCGCAAGCCTTATCCGTTCCATATTTGTGTAAGCATAATCAAGCCCGTAACCAAGAGCAGCGGTAGTAGGATCCATTATTATATTTTCGCGCTTGACACCGCATTGTTTCATCAGTTTGCGGTTAAGTTCTTTCTGCGCGTTTATTTCAAGCTGTGTCCATGAGAGCACAACATGATTGTATTTCTTCGCTGCCTCAGCAATCCTTGCATAATCAAGGTTCAGACTGGCAGATGCAAGAAGGCATCGTTCACCCTCAGCGACTTCCGCACATTTTTCAAGAACGATCGGGTCTTTTTCTGGATTTCCAGAGCCTCCGATCACGATCGGTACATCCACAGCCTGAAGAACTTCTTCAACAGTTTTTGCAGCCTGGGCTGGTGATGTATCTTTGACATTCGGGTCTGTGCTGATAAGATGTATTGTGACCATATCCGCCCCAAAGTCCCTGACGACTTTTTTCGCCCATTCTGCGGGGCTATTAATAACGTCTTCATAATTGCCTTTTACCGCTTTCGCCATATTTATAGGCATATCAAAAACGTCCATTGTAATGTGATTACGATGCGGCATCGGGCTGTCAAAATAATACGGAAGGGCATTTTCCCCACCAAGCGTTATGGTACTCTTCCTGCTTCCGCCATCGGATGATGTTGCGCCAAGAACTACTTCCTGGATCGGGGTTTTCCATTCCTCTATTTTTCCAACTCTGAATTTTGATTCAATCAACTTGCTAAGTCTCTTTGGTGCAGCCGCTGCTACCTGTTGCTGCCCTCCGAACACCTGGTCAACGGGGTAGCCAAGAATTCTTGAAATATTCATCAGATGCATCGCCATCTGGGCGGTCTCATGCCCTAAAGCGTACGCCATCTGGGGATTCATTCCCATCGACCCGAGGTCTATTTCAACATCGCCTTCTATCTTTACTCCTTCAAGGGCTTGAATATCGCCCCCAAACAGGCTTCCAAGTTCAGAGAGTTTTATCTTTTTTGTCATGGTTACATCCCAATCAGCATTATTAATCGTCTTACTCGTTCAAGATAGGACTGGCTACATATATATTTTTAGATTTGTCATTAATTTTTACTATTTGGATATAACCACAGGTTGCCCTGATGGGATTACCCAGATGACGTTCTGGCTTCCTTTTAGCGTGTCATACAATGCCAGTTTAGCATTGAAATCAAGTTGTTCCTGGGGTACATTCTTTAAAATATCCGCCTGGTTCTTTTGTGCCTGTGCGATCGTTTCTATTGCTGCTGCCCTGTTCTTTGCCGCGTTCAATTCGCCTTCGGATTTTGCCTGTATTGCCTGTTTTTCAGCAAGAGCGTCCAATGCTATCTTGGTGAACGTAGGCCTGAGCAAGGATACGGAGTTTACTTTGATCCCGAATTGCTCTTCTATCTTTGACTCTTTTAATTTCTGGTATAATTCGGAATTAATGGCAGTAATTTCAGTTGTTATTTTTTCTGATGACTGGGATTGAAGATAATTAAAGACCGCACTATCATAAGCTTTCTGTAACTGCTCCTGCGGATTTGTATTCTTAACTCCGAATTGGATCAGATCCACTATCTCAAAAGACATTACAGCCCCTGTATCGACTACCTTATCGTCTGTCGTTTTAATATCAAATCCGATCGCTCCTGCCTGGGTATCACCTTTAAACTGATTTTCAAGTGCTAAATAATCAGCGGGAAAATATATGTTATTATTTACTACGCTATATTTTACAACATCAGTAAGTAATGGAGTTCTTGTATGCCATCCGACTTCTGTCACTGGAACCTTATTACCATTTACTTCAGTAATTATTGCCCCTGTCCCGGTTTCAATACGGTAACTCCCAAGAAGAGAGGCGATTACAATAATAAAAAGTATGAAGACCACAATTACAACAATTCCACCAATATTTCCTATTCCTTTGTCATCAATAATAATTGTCCCTTTTTTTTTCATGTTTGCTTC
>JAPZAP010000024.1 GCA_027460585.1 Candidatus Methanoperedens sp.
AGAACTCCTGAAAGAACTCAGCGCTATGAAAAAAGAGCTGAACCTGAAGAGCTATGAAGATGTTATCCGGGAGCTTATCAAATCCAAGAAGAAGTTTAAGAAATCGTATTTCGGGGCGTTTCCGGGACTTAAGGAATTTGATAGGCACGAGGACGAAGATGACCGTCTTGGTTGATTCCTGGGGCTGGATTGAATATTTTAAGGGGAGCGCCTATGGTGAGAAAGTAAGGGAATTAATTGAAAATCCAAGAGAAAAAGTGATAGTCAGCGCCGTCAATATTGCTGAAGTGTATAATTCTTTCCTGCGGGATTTTCCTTATCCTGATAATGAGCGTCTTGCCGAAGCATCACGGGAAGCGATGAAACAGAGGTCATACATCTTTGAGGTCGATGAAAATATCGCCGTTGAATCAGCGAGGTTGAAACATAAGATGAAATGGGGTCTTGGCGATTCTATTGTTTATGCAACTGCAAAAAGGGAGGGCACCAAGCTCATGACTGGCGACCCGCATTTTAAAGACGTGAAGGATGTCGTGTATTTGGGGAAGTGAAATAATTGTTTAGAGGTTGGGTGCTTGAAGCTGTTTTGAAAAATGATGAAGCAAACAAAAATATTGTTCCATTTTCTTTTTCAATAAATCTCAATACTCTCCCCCGAGCGATACTTCCCCGGATGGATGCAAATATCCGCAACCTTTTCAGCAACCTCCTCAGGCTCAAGATCGGCTTTCTCTCCCGGAAACATTCTTTTGAACATCCCGGTATTCACGCTTCCCGGGCACAATGCAACGATTTTAATATTCTTCCCGACCTCTCCCGCAGCCGCTTCTGTAAGACCGATGACCGCAAATTTCGAAGCGCAATACACGCTCAGCGTGGGAATCCCAGTTTTCCCGGCGCCGGATGAGATATTAATTATCAGCCCCTTCTTCATTTTCGGAATGATATTTTTCATATACAGGAATACGCCTTTGACATTTACATCCATTATTTCTTCAAATTCTTCTACCCTAGTTTCCCATAACAATTGTCTTAACCCGACACCAGCGTTATTCACAAGCACATCGATTTTCCCGAATTTATCGATGGTTTTACTGATAACATCTCTTACATCCTCTTCTCTCGTTACATCCCCTTTAATAAAAATCGCCCTGCCCCCATTGTCATTTATTTCATTACATACTTTTTCAATATCCGCTTCATTCCTTCCGGTTACAACTATATTCGCGCCTTCCTTACCCAGTCTCTTTGCAATATACTTCCCGATTCCTCTTCCGCTTCCCGTAACAATGATTGTCTTATTTTCAAGTTTCATAATTCCCCGCAAACTCATCACTGATAATTATTGCATAATTGTTATTTGAGAGTTTTGGCGAGGTTAAACTATTTGAGAATAAAACCGAATTAAACTAACAATGACCGAACTTTACCGCAGGCCAGGATTGGCGGTCTATGAAAAATCGCATTACTCCCACATGGAACATATTCATGAAGTCGAGCAAATACTGACCTGGTACAGAGAGCGGGAGACAAATGTTCTGGATATCGGATGCAGCGGCGGCCTGCATGCGCTTGAGTTCGCAAAAAGAGGTTTTTCAGTTACGGGTCTGGATATTGAACCATCAGCAATAGAGATTGCAAGGAAAAGAAAACATAACGAAAATATAAAGGCAAGATTTTATGTTATAGATATAGAAAATGATGAGCTTTCGGGTCTTGGGAAATTTAATTTCATCTACAGTATAGGAAATGTGCTTTCGCATGTGAACCGGGAACATTTTTTAGAAATCCTGCAAAAAATACAAGGGTGTCTTGATGATAAGGGTATATTCCTGTTTGACCTTCTCATCAATGAACAGCCATTTCAGGAAGAAATCTATCCTGATGATAACGATTTGCAAATAATCTGGAATAGAAAGATTGATGAAAAAACCGGCAGGATAGGCATGGATGGAACATTCCTTGAATCCGGGTTCAAACAGCATTTTGATGTCTGGGGATATAAAATCGATGAAATAATTGGAATGTTGAATTCTATGGGTTTTAGAATAATTGATTTCTCGGAAAAATTGGATTTTAATGAAAAAAACAAAACCAAAAACCCTATAAGCCTTTATTTCCGTGTTAAATTGGAGGGAAAAGTGTGAAATTATTCAACATCAGGGAACTTTATAAAGAAAAATATAAGGAATATATTGTAGGTTCTGAGCAGCTTGGGAAACATAGCGTATATCTTGTGTACGGCGAGGTTCCTGAGGGTGAAAAGCGCGAAATGGCTCCACAGGGTCATGACGAAATATTATTCATGTTATCGGGTAAAGCAGAACTCAGGAATAAGGACTTAAAAATATCCCTTCAAAAAGAGCAGGCTGTTTATATGAGCCCGGATGAAGCTTTCACGTTCACAGCGCAAAGCGACTGCAAATATATCGTCGCCGGCACCCATACCACGCCCCACAGCCATTAATTGAATGAAAACTATCTTTGCGACCTTTGCGTCTCTGCGGTGAATAAAATCACGCACCGCAAAGGCGCCAAGTACGCAAAGTATTCTTAAGAATTTGTTTGAAAATTATTTTGTAATTACCACGCAAAACATATCAGATTCGGGATGCGGTGGTTTATCGGTTGTCCCTGTGTCTATCCGCTCATCAGGATAACCAAGACTTTCGCAAACTGAAATCCGTCTGGATAAATGGTGCGATTTCAGAAAGTCTGCAATCTCAACCGCGCCAAACGAGAAATCAGGAAGAAGAAAAACGTTTTTCCCTGCCCCAAGCCACATCAATAGCTCCTTTTTAACATTTCCGATGTCACGAGAATGCGCAGAAATTACAGCGAGATTCGAAAGTTCAAGGCGCAGTCTTGCGCATGCCAGTTGCAGTGAAGAAATCCCGGGGATAATCTCATCCCCTTCCTTCGCAAATTTCCCAAGACCTGAGAGCATCGGGTCACCGGTTGAAAGAACGACTGCATTTTCGGGCAGTGATTTTAATGTATAATCCGAAATCTCGCGGGCCTCGCATTTTATATGCTTCCTTGCAAGTTCAATCGCCCGTTTTGAGCCGTATATTATTTCAGCGCTTTCGATTGCAGATATGGCTTCCTGCGTCAGGAGATTCAGACCTGCGCCTACGCCCACAATTTTCATCGTAAATCACCGCTGTCACGCAGTATTGTCCCGTCCCTGTTTAAAAGCACAACCCTTTTTCCTGAAGCCCTGACAGCCGCCGAAAGTCCACGGTCGATGATAGGATTTTCAGGATTGTTATCTATCATTTCCTGAACTGTGAGGTAGCCGCTGCCTTTTAAAAGTCCCGGAAATGCCCATTTCAGAATCAGTCCCGCAAGTCCGCAGATTATTACTTCGCTATTATCTTTTGCTGCTTTCAGACCCCGTGAAATATCACTCCCGATAAGTATAACTGTATAATCAGGAAAAAGCATGTGGGAAAAACGCATTCCGAGCCTGCCTGTCGTAAGGACAATTTTATCTGCATTTCGGATAAGCTCTTCTTTTGTCTCGCCCAGATGCTCATTCCACGGTTCCACAAATCCAGTGGTACCCAGAATCGATATGCCTCCTGTTATCCCGATTTTCTCATTCAGGGTTTGTTTTGCCATCTCCTTACCTTTCGGAACAGAAATAGTGACATGTGCGCCCTTTAATCCAGTTTCAGCCAGCGCCTCTTTTATTGCTTCCTCTATCTGGCGCATCGGGGAAGGATTGATTGCAGGGCTGCCTTTTTTTGAACCTATCCCAGCGCCGGCTTTTATTACAACAGTCTCATATTCCCTGGCTTCTGCTATAATTTCAATTCCACCTGTTACATCGGACGCATGGTCGCCAGCGTCTTTGATTGCGACAGCTTTCCCATGCGACGCCTTGACAGGAAGGGTTGCACGTATCCCGATTGGGGTGGGAACTGATATTTCAGATACCTCTTTTTTCAATGAAATGACAGCCGCCTTTGACGCAGCCGCAGCAGTTGTTCCCGTGGTGTAGCCGCGCCGCAAGAGTGAACCGTCTGAGAGAAGGACGTAACGCCCGCTGGTTATACGCGCTTTTAGTTCTCCAGGAGGCAATTTTGCTCTTGCAATCCAAACTTCTGGGATTTGAAAATTATTAACCGGGTCTATCATCTTTGTTCTATTGATTACTGTATCTATTATTAAGCATGCTTTTTTCTCATTGAAAAAGTAGAAATACCACGAATGATAATTATAATTTGTGGGAGCATGCCAAAACTTGTAATCATTTACGGCACAGGGGCGCATAATACCGAGCGTATGGCGCAGGCGATAGAGGAGGGGGCACGAGCTGAAGGTGTAGAAACAGTGCTGAAAAATGTAAATGTTGCAAACAAGAATGACCTGAACGAAGCAGATGCCATTGCAATAGGTTCGCCAAACTATAACCACGCCATGATGCCTACGGTAAAAAAATTCTTAAACGACATTTCTGATATAGACTTATCCGGGAAAGTGGGCCTTGCGTTTGGGTCTTATGGATGGAGTTTTGAAGCAACTGATGAAATAAATAATAAATTAAAATCGTACGGCTCTGAAATGATAGAGGATTTATGCATTAAGAGGATGCCCGGTGATGAAGAGCTTGAAATATGCAGAAGGTTTGGCTCATTATTAGCGTGCAAAATAAAGAATAAGGAGGCAATATGTGCAGCGTAGGAGATTCATTCGGAATAGAGATTGAAGGCGGCATGGAAGCGCATGAATATATGTGCAATCACTGCGGGAAGGAGTTCAAAGGAATAGGCGCAGGCCAGCGATGCCCGAAATGCCATTCGACTGATGTCAAATGCACCGAATAAGACCACGTAATAAAAATCGTATTTAATACAATCAAAACCAAACTATATTGAATAACAACGGAGTGATAAAATGGTCGTAGAATTAAAAGAAGGCGTGTACTGGGTCGGAGTTGTTGACTGGAACATAAAGAAGTTTCACGGTCATGAATATTCAACGCACAGGGGCTCTACATACAATGCTTACCTGATAATCGACAAAAAAATAGCGCTTGTCGATACGGTCTGGGGTCCTTATTCCAGCCAGATGATAGAGAACATAAAGAAAATAATCGATGTCGAGAAAATTGATTACGTGATAGCAAACCATGCTGAGGTTGACCACTCAGGCGGGCTTCCTGAGTTGATGAAACTAATCCCCAATGCAACGGTGGTAGTCTCGGATAAGGGAAGAGAGAGCATTCCCAAACATTATCACCAGGACTGGAATTTCAAGGTCGTAAAGACAGGCGATTCAATCAGCCTCGGTGAAAACAGCCTTGTTTTCGTTACGGCTCCCATGCTCCACTGGCCCGACAGCATGTTCACGTATCTTACAGGCAGGAATATCCTGATGCCCAATGACGCCTTCGGCCAGCATTACGCTTCCTCAGGGCGTTTTAATGACGAAGTGGATATGATAGAAGTGTACCAGGAAGCAATTAAATTCTATGCAAATATCCTCACGCCTTTTTCCGACCTTGTTATCAGGAAAATCGATGAGTTTAAGAAACTGAACATACCTGTGGATATCATCGCGCCAAGCCACGGGATTATCTGGAGGAAAGACCCGCTGCAAATCGTGAATAAATATTATGAATGGGCAACCGGGGGCAACGACGGCTCTGCTGTTATAATATACGATACCATGTGGAACGCGACTGAAAAGATGGCACAGGCGATAGCAGAGGGGCTTTCTAAAGAAGGCGTGAAATTCAAGTTGTTCAACATGGCAGTGAGTGACCGCAACGATGTGCTTACAGAGGTGTTCAAAACCAAGGGAATCATTATCGGCTCACCCACGTTGAATAATGGTCTCCTGCCCACGATTAAGCCAATACTTGAGGATTTGAAGGGATTGAAGTTCAAGAATAAAGTTGGTGCTGCTTTCGGGTCTTATGGATGGAGCGGGGAAAATGTGAAACTCATCGAGGAGACTCTTGAGAAAGCGAAGGTAAAAATATTGCAGGAAGGTATTAAATTCAAGTGGCAGCCCACGGAAGAGGAGCTTGGGAAGTGCGTGGAGTTCGGAAGGAGCTTTGCGGTGAAGATGAAGGGAGAATAATAATTGAAGGAAGTATGAATAGCTTCAAAGACAATGGCGGTGAGAACTTATAATGGCATCTAGCGATAATATGAAAATAAGTGAATCCATTGACACAACTTCTGTATCGATGTCAGCTGCCTCTTCAGCAACAATGATCGGTTTCTCTGCTACAATAATAACATTGATAGTTACGCTTGTTAAAGAACCAGAAATCTCCACCAGCATAATATACATTTTAATCTTCTACATACTTGCAATTATATTTTTTATTTTTACTACTGAATTTTTTATACTTGCAGCGTGGAACAAAGAAAATTATGTCACGTGGGGAACTATAGGGTCGATAGCTTATGGTTTAGGATTGGGTTGGATCATAATAGGAATTAGTTTAACCTTTGACATACTGGTACATCTTTCCCAAGTCGCATATCTTACAATGACATTATTTCTACTGGGATATATCATCTATTATTTACTTCGCTGGAAAATAAAAAAAGAAGAACCCTATATAAAAACAAGAATTGCAGTAAGAGCACTTATGATGCTACAAATAGTTATAGGATATGTAGCGCTTTATTTATTAGATTAAATAAGGAGGTGTGTTATGCCAAACGGTATACCAAAAAAGAAGCCTAAACCGAAGAAATAGGGAAGGAGGTGTTATATGCCTAATGGTGTAATAATAAAACCAGCAGGAGAGCCAAGATTTAAGAAATCAATGGAAACAAAATATACAAAAGAATGGGGCACCAATAAAAACAAGGGCGGTAAAATAACCGATAAGAAGACCAAATACCTGAGACTTGGGTATACACAGAACCCAAGAAAGGTAGAAATGGCAAAATGCGGAGCAGCAATCACCAAGAAGAGAGGACCGATTAACCCGACCAAATAATGAGAAATTATTTGTGCCTCTCTTTCTAATGATAACAGCCAATAAATCAACAAATGATAGATAACCTCCTGAATACGCTGATGCCCACCGATTCATGGCGGGGTCGTTGACTACCACTCGGGTTCATGTTCGATTAAAGTTTATTTCCCATAATGCCGTTATCCCCCTGTGATTCCCATTCCTAAAACAAGCGCACTCCTCATCGCAGGCACAGGCAGCGGCGTAGGAAAAACCACAGTCGCAATGGGATTGACGGCAGCAGGGCGCTGATATGAGGAGTTATATCCACTGTCGTACTTTATTTTTATACTCCCTGTACTGTTCTCCAAATATTTTTTCTAGCTTCCTTTCTTCATCTGGAATAAATAAAGTTTCAATTATCATTATGAATATGGCCGGGAATGTAAAAGTAACCAGTGTTCCTAGAAATATAGCGATACCTAATAGTATGGCTGCCATTCCAAGATACATAGGATTTCGGCTTATATGAAAAGGACCTGAAGTCACGAGTGACGTAGGCGATTCATAAGGTGATAGTGTTGTTTTACTCTTTAAAAATAATGAACGGCTCCAGAGGCCTATGACTATTCCGAAGCCGATGATTATTACCCCGAAATAAGTGAATGGAGCATAAAGGACCGTCCGGATAGGGAATATGAAATTTAACCAGATGGACAGGATTAGAAGGATTATGAAATAAGATTGTCCATCTGCCATAGATCTTGCCTTTTGTATTTTGTTTTCAGCCATATTGTAGATTAAATCTCATGAAGCTAATATTGTTATCTCGTTTTCTCAAGATTCCCATCAGACCTCAAAAATACCCTCGTTCTGTGAAATATAATAGTTGGCTTGAATTCTTTAAGATTTTTTTTTCATACGTATTGCACTTCTTCCAGGATATGCTTCCCGATTTTTGGTTTTAGAGCGGTCTTCATTACTAAATCCACCTTTTTGCCCAGGAGTTTGCTTAATTGCAGCTCTAAACCTACAAATTCAAGAAGACCCAATGGTTTCTCAAACTCAACCAGAATATCCACGTCGCTTTTTTTCTTCTGTTCTTCCCTGATGTACGAGCCAAAGACCCCAAGAGTTTTGACTTTGTATTTTTCTCTAAGGATAGGCTTATTCTCCTTGAGTTTCTTCATTATCTTTTCAACTTCCTTCATGGTAAAGTGTATTCACCTCTTTCTTTATTTTTAAATGCAGAGACTTCACTAATTGAACTGGTATCGATCTCTCATTCATATTAGTTTCCTGTATCATACCGCCAGAGCCTCATTCATTTCACTAATTACCGTAGCCCATCCAGCGGCATGGAGCTGTTTATCAATATTGTCTCTTGCCGCCTGTTCAGGAAATTGGTTTGCCGATTCATCCATATTTACACTTATTAATTTTTGTCATAGTATATAAAGTATAATTTTTCTCATTTATTTTTCCAGAACGGGATTCAGAAAGTAATTAACCGATGATAAAAGCTAAAACCAATGAAAACATATAAGTTTTGAGTTACTATAAAACAATTTAAAACAGGGAGGAAAATGTTTATGAAAAAACGCATGGTTATGTGTATTATCTTTGTGGGAATTGTGTTTGTGACAGGCTGTATTGGCGGAGAAAAGGCAACAAACACCAATACATCGATGGAATCCCAAACACCGAATTTATTAATTAAGCAAAGTGATGTTCCCGGGCTCGGTTTATTGGATTTCAATTTTATTTCCGTTCCAAAAAGTAGTCCTTATAACTATACTTCTCAGGGAAGTGTTGAAGAGATAAAAAATA
>JAPZAP010000025.1 GCA_027460585.1 Candidatus Methanoperedens sp.
AATGTAGAAGATATTGTTACCATGGTCAGTTGCAGGTAATATCATTACATTAAAGAATAAATAAGTATTTATTGTGATGATATTACTTTGACCATAACTGGATTATGTAACTGTGCCAAGTAAAATAGCTCAAAATCGAAAAGGAGAGTTAGGAACCGCAGATAAACGCATATTTCAATAAGGGAAAACACCAATGACCTCCGAAAAATCCTTAATCGTCTTTCAGGACAAGAAAATAAGAAGGCTCTGGCATGATGATAACTGGTTTTACTCAGTTTCAGACATAATAGGTATTCTCACAGACAACAAGGATAAGCTTGCCTACTGGAGAAAACTCAAGCAGAGAGAAACTCAACTCGTGACAATTTGTCACGGTTTGAAACTGCCTGCAATATATGGGAAATTAAATCAGATATGACGGTGAAGGTGTTAGAAGGCTATGGATAAAACCAAAATTCTCGAAATTATCGACAAAATAAAAAAAGGCACTCCTGCAAAGAACTTTGAAGACCTTCACCTGGACACAAAACGATATCCTGAAAGCTCCCAGGAAGAAAACCAGAAAAAGAAACTTGCAAGCCTTTTAAAAGAATATTCGGTAGCATTTGCGAACTCTGAAGGAGGCACCCTTCTGTTAGGGATTGAAGATGACATCGCGGGCGCTAAAGCTATTACTGGGTGTAAGAACTATGACATTGAAGAAATGAGAAGAATGGTTTTTGACGGTACCAGACCTCCAATAATCATAGAAATCGAGGAAATTGCTCTGCCTGAAGGAATTGTTCTTGCGGTCAATGTGCCAAAAAGCCCAAGAATCCACTCTGCCTCATCCGGTGTTAAACACAAAAGGATCGGAAAAGAAAACAGGATTCTCTATCCTGAGGATGAAACGAGCCTGAAAGTTGAAAAAGGGTATGATTACACCTCTGGATACCTATTCAATGCTGGAATTGACTCATTAGATCCGCTTGAGATATCAAGACTTAGAAACTGGCTTGAAAGATATAATCCAAAGTCGGAAATTCTTGAGCTAAAAGATGTTGATCTTTTAAAATCTCTAGGAATAATCCGGGAAATAGAAGGCATGGATCGCCCTACTATAGCTGGTTTGCTTTTACTTGCAAAAGAACAGGTATTGAAGGAATTCCTGCCCCAAAATGAGATTATCTATTTCAGATTTGAAAAGAGCGATGTTGACCCTGTCCAGAGCGTATACATGAAGATGCCCCTTCTTAGAACCATAGAAAAGATATGGAACCTGATCGAACCTTATAATCAGGTTCACACGATCAAAGATGCATTTCTTGAAACGCCTGTTCCCAGTTTTCCAGAAGATGTTGTGAGGGAAGCCCTGTTAAATGCAGTCGTTCATAGAGACTATACTCTTCCTGATTCAATCTATGTAAAAGTTTTTTCTGATCGAATTGAAATTTCAAACCCTGGTTCTTTTATAGGTGGCGTAACCCCGAATAACATTTTGACACATCCACCAGTAAGACGCAATCCTCTTTTAGCAGAAATATTCCAGCACATCGGGGCTGTGAACCGAGGAGGTCTGGGGGTGGACAGGATGTATCGCAGACTTCTTTCCTATGGGAAATTGCCTCCTGAATACCCAGAAATTACAGGTGCGGTTCAGATTATTATCAGGAATGGCGCTTTTGACGAAGCCATGGCGAAATTTGTGGGAAGAAAAGCCAGAGAAGGTCATGGTTGGAGACTTGAAGAATTAATAGTTCTGCACCATTTAAGACGAAATGACAAAATTTCAAACAGTGAAGCCTCTGAAATACTGCAGCGGACTCAGAGAGAGACCTCTGAAATATTAAGTTCAATGGAAGGAATTTTCATTGAACGCATTGGTGCAGGAAGAGGAACATATTACCAGCTTACCAATGAGGTACTCTCTTCTATTGGAGAAAAAGAAAAATATACACGGATTAAAGGGCTTTCCGAGGAACAAAAACTTCAACTGCTAAAAAATCACCTTGAAAATAATGGGAGAATGACAAATGAAGAAGCACGGAATATCTGTGGTGTTAATAGAAATCAATCCTTAAGGTTAATTCGAAAACTCGTCTATAAAGGATTCATTAAGATAATCGGAAAAGGTCGTGGTGCATATTATGAGAAATGCTAACTTCGCATTTAAATGCGCGCGCTCGTTTTATAAAATGCGCGCGCGCAATTCAATGAACCAAGAGCCACATTTCGAGGATTCCAAATGATGACCAGTGGTTTTTCTCAGTGGTTGATGTTGTACAAGTTTTGACGGATAGTCCAACGCCAAGGCAATATTGGGGCAAAATTAAAGACAGAGAATTTCAACAACTTGAGTTGTCCCCAATTTGGGTACAACTGAAACTGCCATCTGCAGATGTTAAGAGTTACAAAACCGACTGCGCCAACACCGAATCCATATTCAGGATAATTCAGTCCATCCCATCAAAAGTGGTCAATTCTTCACCCATTTAACGGTTCCAAAGAACTCCGATCCTGGATAAAATAAACCATCATAACATTACAATTATAAACATTAAAACGATATTAACTGCTATGAAATTACTCGCATTATCAGACCTTCATGGCGATTATTCCCATGTTGCGGCCATTCTTGAAAATGCAGGGGATTTTGATGCTGTCCTGATCGCTGGCGATATAACAAATTTTGGACCGGATGAAAAGGCTCTTGAATTGCTGGGAATGTTCAAGAATCCTGTGTTCGCAGTGCCGGGAAATTGCGATAATCCCTCACTCCTTAAAGTCCTGGATGAAAATAAAAATACTATAAATCTGCACAATTCTTTACATACTCTGGGAGAATTTACTTTCATGGGGCTTGGAGGCTCAAATCCAACTCCTTTTAATACGCCTTTTGAACTCTCTGAAAAAAAAATCGGAGAATACATCGGAACTTTATTGAGCAGATCAAAAGGACGGAATATTCTGTTGTCCCATGCCCCTCCGCGAAACACCACGGATAAGTTGCCGCACGGGAATGTGGGAAGCACGGCCCTGGCGCGCTACCTGGGACGATTCGATCTTATTATTTGCGGCCATATACATGAAGCCAGGGGCTTTGTCAAGGTCAATGGCACATCTATTGTGAATCCCGGGATGGCATCAAAAGGGCAGGCTGCATTGATAACGATCGAAAACGATATTAAAGTAGATTTCATTGATGTGAAATAATCAAGATGAAAGGATGAAATGATAAAGATCGCGATATCTGGAAAAGGAGGAGTGGGAAAAACCACTCTCTCAGGAACCCTGGCAAGGCTTTTTGCGAGGAATGGTAGAGACGTCCTGGCAATCGATGCCGATCCCAGTATGAACCTTGCCTCGGCGCTTGGCATTAAAACTACGCCAAAGCCACTTACCGAATACAAAGAGCTGATCGATGAAAGAGCAGGAGGTCCTGCTGGTGTTTTCAAATTAAATCCCAAAGTTGATGACATCGTTGAAAAATTTGGGGTCATCGGGCCTGATAATGTCAAATTGCTTGTCCTGGGAACGGTCGAAAGAGGCGGAAGCGGCTGCATGTGCCCTGCAAGCTCTTTCCTCAAAGCACTTATGCGGCATGTGATCCTTAAAATAAACAGCGTCGTTATCCTTGACATGGAAGCCGGCATTGAACATCTTGGCCGGGGTACAACAAAAGGAATAGATTATATGATAATTGTGGTAGAACCAGGCGCGCGGTCGATAGATACTGCTGGAAGGATTGCAGAATTGGGACGCCAGATCGGGATAAATAAATTCGGCGTTGTTATAAATAAAGCTGGGGATGAGGGAAGAGAGATCGAAGAAAAACTTGCCTTGTTTGACCTGCCCGTAATTGGCATGATACCTTTTGACAGCTACCTTGTAAAGGCTGACCTTGCTAATGTTTCACCGATAGAAGGGAACAGTGCCGCGATCCTGGCAATCACAGGGATATTTGAAAAATTAACAAGTAAAATGGAGTGAATATTATAAAAAAACCTGAACGTATTCCCAGCGGATGCAAACCATTGGATGAAATGCTTGGTGGAGGAGTAGAAACCGGGATAGTCACCCAATTGTATGGCGGATCAGGCACAGGAAAGACCAATATCTGCATACAGCTTGCAGTGGAATGCGTAAAAAGTGGAAAGAAAGTGATTTTCATAGACACAGAAGGCTTCTCAGCAGACCGGTTCAAGCAAATCGCCGGTGAGGAAGCAAAAAAGATCGCCGGGGATATTATAATTTATGAACCTGCAAGCTTTGAACAGCAATATTCAGCGATAACCGATATCGAGAAGCTCATGAATGAAAAGATCGGTCTTATTGTTCTTGACTCTGCGGCACTTTTTTACAGGCTTGGCCTACAGGATGATTCAAACGAAGAAAATGTTGCAATAAGGCGCGAACTTGTGAACCAGATAGGGATACTTCACGGGATAGCCAGGAAATACGGGGTTTCAGTCGTGATAACCAACCAGGTTTACAAAGATGTTGCCACCGGTGAACTCTGCCCTGTAGGAGGCAATGCATTTGAGCATCTCTCAAAAACGATCATATTATTGGATAAGATCGGGACTTCGAGAAGAAAGGCAACTCTACGAAAACACAGGTCAAAGAGCGAAGGCGTGTTTTGCGATTTCAGGCTGACCGATAAAGGTGCAGAGTAAGGATTCAGAAGAATTTTTAAAAACGAAAATTCTATCAGGGAACAGAATGCAGAGATTTCCCTGAAAAGATATGTGGGGGTGTTAAGACCATCTTCACAATATCCCGTTGATCTTCTTTGAGTGAATAAGAACGGTGCTCACGTTTCAAATAGATACGAAGTATTCCAAGCCTCGTATGCATCTGTCCAACCATGGCAGAGACTGCCCTGTAATTAACTTCAAATCCCTGCTTCTTAAGGTGAGTATAAATTTCGCATGTTGTATAATTTTTTGTTTGCAAAAACAGGTTTAGAAGACATTTCCTTATGCCGATCTTGTCCTTTCCAAGGAATTTTGACAACCTTGTTCTCACACCGTCTTGCGTATTTTTTGGTATAACATCACCGTCAATTACTATGAAACAATGCATTATTTAAACTTTCTTGTTTTCCTGTGACATCTCAGGTTTTGCTTTTATTTTTTCACCTTTTAGTATTTTATAAAGCTTTTGCACAAAATCCTTAACTCCGGAAACGGGTGTTTTTGGCTTCTCTCCCTGAGCAGGAGAAGGTTCCTGGATCCTCGGTTTTGTTGCTGTTCCTTTTAAAAGATACCATGTAAGCACTTCGGCATATGCGATAATCCCGATAAATGCAGACCAGATGAAAAGAAGTATGTGGAGATTATATATCTGCACACCTAAATATGAAAATTGCATAATTGAAAAAAAACTCACGGCATAATCCGAAAGGATTAAAATGAAAGCCACTGGAACAATTATCAATACAATAGCGGAAATTATAGGCGAGACATATACGAGAATTCCAAGAATAATGATTGAGTATATTAAGAAAAGTAATATTGAGATAATATCCATTATTGCGCCCTCATTTTATTTTTTGTTATTATATAAGCGGTGAATGCCACACTTCCAATAATTCCCAAAATAGCAATAAATGACAACATCATGAATAACATCATTTCGTACCAGCCTGCATTTAAAGATGTTGCATCGGCTTTTTTTGGTTCGGGGTTCTTTGGAATTTCGACAGTATTTGATTGCGCCTGCTTTACATTCCCCAGGATATCACGATATGTTGCATCCGCTGCGGGAAGAGATGAAGCATTGCTTGTCAATGTATATCTGATATAATCCGCTTTTCCGGGGTCCAGGAATCCTGACCACGTTGTTTTTCCGCTTGCTATGAGATAATTACCTGGTATTTTATCATTCACTGTTACATTGGCGGGCCTGTCCCCAACATTCATTATTTCCACTTCCACATCTGTCATACTCAGGTTATTCATAGCTGATTTGACTAAGCGGATATAAGGCATATGAACAGTGATTGTTGCTTCATTTGATATGCTCATATTGCCGTTCCATCGGGCAGTGGCTGCAGGAAGATGATATGTTCCCGGTTTCTGTGGGTTTATGAAATATGATACGTTCGATGAATTTTTAGGCCAAACTTCGATATCCCAATCCATTTGTTTTGGATTTGTTTCTGAAACATTATCCCGTATATGGACTAATGTGCGGTTTAACCCGGAATTATATACCACCAATTCAACCTGTGCGTTATCTTCGTCGGTTTCTTCCCGTATATTTTTCATAATTGATATATAGGGCTTAACAGACACCTGCTTGCTTATTGTTGTCGAATATGCAATATTATTATAATCGCGCACTTCTATTTTTGCATTCAGGATAATCGTGGAATCTGCGGGCAACTCTTCAATCTGTGATGTAAAGGATCTTGTACCATTAATTTCTGTCGCAGTAAAATCAGTTGGTTTGAACACCACGGAATTCGTGCTATTAAGGATTATATGCGCTATATTGAGAGTTTTGTCGCCTGTAATGTTGACCGATACTGAAATGTTTTCATCCGGATGATATTCATCTTTATCAGTAGTGATTTGCGCTTTGATCGTCGGGATTTCATATTTGAAAAACTCAAGTTCTATTATCCCTGTCCTGTTTATTTCCGTGACGACTAATCGCATATTATCATAATCTTTTGATTCATTCTTCATGAAAATATCCGTCGCAGTTGTATTTTTTCCTGATATTGCCAGGGTAACTGAATCCTTGCCAAGTGATTCAAATCCGATAGAATAATTCTCAAATGAATATGTATCTCCCCATTTCAATATAGTTCTTCCAGAAGGGACCCATATGGTCTTCTCTTCAAGTTTGATAAAAGTAATCCATGAAGAGTTCCCATTTATCCCCAATAGGGTTATTCCAACAGAATTATATTGCTTGAACTCGTTCACTTCAAAGTCCTTCATATCTATCTGGATCATGTTTTTATAAATTATCAAGGAAGAGTTCGTAATATTCTGAACTTGCGCTTTCACAAGATAATCTTCAAAAGCCAAAGATTCATTGGAATTAATGAAACCCGACGATTTTGCGCTCCAGACATTATCGGCTGCGCCAGGGGAGGCGGATGTGAGAAAACCTATTATTATGAAACATATTACAATTTTTATGTTCATTATACTTTAAATTGAATTCAATTGGTTTAAACTTTTCTTATATGGAAATCATTTCCCCATTGGCAGGAGCAAATGATTTAACTCCCATTTCTTCCCTTATCCAATCTGCAAAACCTTCGGTGTTGTCACCATGTATTGCGATAACTGTCTCTGTGCCGTTATCACAAAAATCCTTAACGACCTCTTTTAATTGAAAATCCCCGCAATGTGCTGAAAAATCATATAGCTCAAGCCTGCAATTAAGATGTATAGTACGTTGTCCGTTCACTATATACCCGCGCGTAAGGGCAGATCTGCCATTTGTATCCTCCGCCTGGTATCCGGTAAGAAAGATCTTGGATTTCGGATCATTGTATATCTCATCAATATAATAAAAAACCGGACCCCCGTTTAACATTCCTGCACTTGTAACAATTATAGAGGGTTTATTAATAATAGATTCCCTGTCTTCCCATTTGACTATGTTAGTGCTTGTGAACGCCTTTTCAAGTTTATTTATGTCATTTACATATTCTGGCGACCGTTTCAAAATGTTGAAGACATCAACTCCCATCCCGTCCACAAAAGCAGGAAGACCATGTTTCTTCAGGATAAGCATGATCTCCTGTGTCCTTCCTATGCCAAAAGCCGGTATTATTGCTCTCCCGCCAATTTCAATGGTTTCCCTTATTGATTTAATGAACCGTTCTTCCAGTATCTTCCTGGGCGTATGGTTCCTTCCGAAATATGTGCTTTCGATAAGGAGTGTATCACTCTGTGGAAAATCGGTGTCAGCACCTTTTTGGAGTTCTGTCCTGATGGTATTCAGGTCACCTGTATAAAAAAGGCTCTGTTTTTCTTTTTCAATGTGTATCATTGAAGAACCGGGGATGTGCCCTGCATCATAAAAAGATACAGAATATCCATTAGTGTTGAATTCCTTCCTGTATCCTTTTACTCTTACTTTTCGCTCAAATTCCTGTATCTCTTCATTATAATAAGGGATAACATGCCCTTTTTTTCCTGCGATCTTCAGGGTATCCCGTGCAAGCAATGCAGATAATTTCGCGGTAATTGATGTGCAATAGACCTCAGGCCCAAGGTCCATGAGATTCGGGACGAGGCCACAATGATCAAGATGTCCGTGGGAGATTATAACGGTTTTAGGACGAAGACCATTCGAGGGATAAGTTGGCGGATCTGTTGGTTTGATCCCGTAATCCAGTAGAAGCTCTTCGTTCAGGATGATCGCAGACCGTCCAACTTCCTGTGCTCCTCCAAGGAATCGTATGTTTATGTTATCGCCTCAGTATTGTTAGCTCAATTCTATTTCGGGGATATTATAGTCTTTTGCATAAAGTGCTCAGAACTTGTCCAGGATCGGCATGTTGATGAATAGGATTTATGTATATCAAGACATATCTAATAATGTATGACAACTAATGCAGTACAAATTAGAATGCCATCTGTATTATTGAAAAACATAGAAGACCTTGTTAAGCAGGGATTTTATAAAAATAAAAGCGAAGCAATTATCGATGCGGTGCGTCATTTTGTGGGTTTTGGCCAGACAAAAAGCGATATAGCGATATTCATAAGAGAAGAGTTGCATGGAAGACAAATAAGGCGTGGTTATTCAAAAATAGAATTCGATAACATATGGGAAAAAGTTAGACTCGAAAATGATTGGAAAGAACGCTTCGGAACTGATGCCGATAGCGTCATGAAAGAACTCAGGAGAAGGCGATGATTTTCATCGACACGGATATTTTTGTGATTGAAAAGCTATTCAAAAACGATAACAGATATGTAGTCACAAATGAGTTTCTAAATAGCGATCTAACGGAAAAAAGCACTTCTATTTTCAACTTGTTTGAACTTCTTGGCATTGCATCTTTTAATCTGAGTACAACCGATTTGAAAAAATTGCTCAAAGGATTTTCTGAAGTTTATAATATAAAGATACTGTTTCCTGAAACTTCATACGCATCTCCAGATGACTTCATAGAGCAGTTATTCGACAATGTTTTTGAAAAAATAACCATGAAGATGAGTTTTTCAGATGCTTTGATACTAAGCGTAGCAGAAGAACATTCTTGCTCTAAATTTGTGACATGGAATGTAAAACACTTTGAAGGGCGGACAGATATTCCTGTGAAGACCCCAGAAGAGATGTTGACTTTATAGATTATATAACAGAATAAGTACGGATCATGTGACTGTGGGATAGCTAACCCATGCCCGGAAAAATTGATGAAATATTTTTTAAAAAAATATATTGGCAAAAATGTTTTATATGTATAATTTAATTAATAAATTTAAAATATGAACTATGATGAAATTTTTTCCATTTTCAAAATTGACATTAAAAATATATTAGATAATTCATCTTTGATTGTTTCTTTAGTGGTGATTATAGTGGGAGGACTATGGAGTTATTATAAATGGAAATATGAACAAAAAAGGATGAGGGACGAAGAAGGACAGTATGACCCGAGATTTAATATGTTTATTCAGATAAAAAAACATAAAGGAAGGACTGATGAAACTAAACTAGTTGAAATTCGTGGGCTTTTAAAAAATATCGGCAGAATACCGATAAAGGTGAATTATGGCAAGTCTTTCATTAACATTTATAAAATTCCAGACGAGTATAAAGATCCTATTGATTCAGCTTTCTTCAAACCATTTAGGACAATCTACTTTACTAAAATTTCTGATATTTCTGATGTAGTTATATTGGATAATGGAATTACTTACCCTACACCCACAACAATTCATGACCTACCAAAAAAAGGAAATTTCTATTTTAATATAATTTTTGACATTGGAGATCATAAGAAAACTTTTTCTCGTTTAGCTGCTTTTCATGCCGATGGTAAAGAAGTGACCTCACTGGTTTATAATATCACATTATTATTAACAGAGGAGGATTCAGAGGTTTCTCAGAGTAGTCTCGAATAAATTAAGAATTACACTTCACTTCCGAACTGGAATAAAATTTTGATCAAAAAATATTTTCAGGTTTTTTTTTTTAAAAAAAGTTGATACTAGCAAGTAGTACAATTCCCATAGCATCAACCTGATGCCTCCTGCTTCCAGAAGGAGGTTCGTGACTCAAGTTTGGTTTTGGCTCAGTTCGCTTAAATTCGCTGTATATAAAACTTTCCCGTGTTTATCTATCTCCCCGTTCCAGATACGTGTGCTTGAGATTGGTAAACCGTCATCAGCAAGAACATAATCAACTAGCACAATGTTTAACTGTTTTAAGTTCCTTTCACTTCGTATAATATTGATATTAAGTCCGGAGGGGTGCGTTTCCGGGGATACCACAAGATGATCGAAATCCTCTCTTATGGTGGGACCGTATGGGTCGTCAAGCCTTACAATTGTCGGGATAATCCCAAGAGTCTTGATAAATTTCATGACATTATTATAGCGCGTTTGATAATCGTCCACTTCATGATCCTTTTTCCTGGTCATTTCATCAGATGTCAGCCCGATGAGCAGTTCACCACCACGGCTTAATTCTACTGCTGTCTTCAACAGGGCAATATGTCCGTCATGCAAAGGATTGAAAGTCCCTCCAACGGCTACTCTTGACATACACTCAAGATTGGAGAATTAAAAGATAAGAGTATCTTTTAATATCTCTTATGTGATTTTAGGAGGCTATGACGCAAGAGACAATCCACTGGGCAGATGTTATAGCGCAAAACGTACTTTCGCGCGGGAATAAGCATACTGTGGCATCGGGAATTACTCCTTCAGGCCCGATACACATCGGGAACATGAGAGAAGTTGTAACCGCAGATGCGGTATATAAAGCGCTTGTGGATAAGGGCGCAGATGTGCGTCTTATTTATATCGCTGATACATTTGATCCTCTTCGGAAAGTATATCCATTCCTTTCAAAGGATTATGAAGCCCATGTTGGAAAACCGCTCTCTGAAATCCCATGTCCCTGCGGAGGTCATAAGAGCTATGCCGAGCATTTCCTTCTCCCATTTATCGATGCGCTGCATACCCTTTCTATCAAACCTGTTGTTTACAGGGCTGATGTCCTTTATAAAGAGGGAAAATATGTTGAAGCCATCAAGAAAGCGCTAACTAACAGGGATGCAATCGCACAAATAATGGCAGAGGTAGCGGGACGCGACCTTGAATCTGATTGGAGCCCCTTCAATACTATATGCAAAGAATGCGGACGGCTCAGTACAACGAAAGTGACAGGTTTTGATACAGAAAAAGAAACGATAGATTATGTTTGCAAATGCGGCTCAACCGGAACTGTCTCCATGACAGGCGGCGGAAAACTCAATTGGCGCGTGGACTGGCCTGCACGCTGGCCGATTTTCGGGACGACCGTTGAACCTTTCGGTAAAGATCATGCAACGGCCGGAGGTTCATATGATACGGGAAAACGGATCGCCCGTGAGATATATGGTTATGAGCCGCCCCATCCGATCGTGTATGAGTGGATAATGCTAAAAGGCAAAGGTGCTATGCACTCATCCACCGGTCTTGCAATATCCATCAATGATATGCTTGAGATAGTACCGCCAGAAGTCCTGCGCTACCTTATCATCAGGCAAAAACCTGAGAAACATATTGAATTTGATCCCGGGCTTGCATTCCTTAATCTTATTGATGAATACGACCAGGTTGAAGGCGATCAGAGGGCATACCAGCTTTCACGCACAGAGGGGACGATACCTTCAAAGATCCCATTCAGGCATATGGTCACAGCCGTGCAAATAGTGGATGACAGGGGTTTTGATTACCTTCTCACTGTTCTGGGACGCACGGGCTATGATACATCCGATAAAGAGGCGATCAGGCAAAGAGCCAATAATGCAAGGAACTGGCTTGCCAAATATGCCCCATTGTTCGTAAAGTTCAAAGTCCAGGACAATATTCCACCACAAGTAAAAAGTTTCACGAAAGAGCAAAAACTGGCACTTGCAATCCTTGCCGATCAAATGGAGCACGGAATGTCAGGTCAGGATATCCATGATAATTTATACAAGGTCGCCGAAGAAACAGGTCTTGACGGTAAACAGGTTTTTGAGACAGTCTATCTTGCGCTTCTTGGTTTGAAGTCCGGACCGCGCGCAGGACATTTTTTGGCATCACTGGAGAAGGATTTTGTGGTAAAGAGATTTAAAGAGTCAAGCTCGTAAGAAAAATTATAATTATTATATGTTCTATTCGTACGTTAGCGAACAATAGTATTAAGTACTTTGCCCACGAAGATGTTATTTAATAGGATAAAAAGAATTATTAATAAAAACGATAGAGTAATATTATGAAGTTCATAAGATCACAATCGGGTTTAATTAAGTGGGTAATAGCAACCCTTATTATCTCATGGTTAATTACTGCGTCTGCAGCATTTGAATTAACTCAACTGCAATGGGATACGGGAACATCGGGAACTTTAAAACGCGATGGGGTGATCTCATATATGGATTATTCAGTGAAAGTTACAGCATTTACCGGGCCCGTGGAATCTGACAGATATAAAAATATGCCCGTTGATCCTGTTGAGGCTTTTGTGGGATTAAATATTTCAAAGAATGGCAAATTGATCAATGAGACCATGCTTGGACGTGGTGAATCCTACATCACGCCGGATGGTGAATTTAAAGTGACTGCGGTTGACCTTCCTGCAAGTTCAAGCCCAGAATGGCTTTTTGAAAGCTATGATCCCTGGGTTAACCTGGAATTAAGCCCGAGAGGAAAACCTGGTTTTGCCCAGTCAGTAAACACGGAGAATGAATATATTTCAGCACCAAATACGGAGATCGTTGTCAATGTCATTGTGAATAATCCGGGAACTGCCGATATGCTAAATGTTGATCTGGAGGTCGGCACGAATCTTCCCATACTGAGAGGTAATTTGAATTTCCATTATGATAGAATAATAAAAGGGGAACAGGTTTCCGAAACAATGACATTCTCATCTCCGATAATAACGGAACTCACGAAATATGATATATACGCAAATGTCAGCGGATTTGATGTGAAAGATATTTCCTATAACAACAGCCTATTGAAGACGATCCAGATTGTGCCGCCTCCACAGCAAATACCAATTATAAGGAAAAGTTCAAACCCCAAAATGTATTTGAAAGATTATGATCTGGTTTCTCTTTCATTCAAGAACACACTTAATTACGAGCTAAAGAATGTGAGCATCTCTGACACTCTACCTGAAGGTTTCAAACAGATAAGCAATAACTCATTGAACTGGTTGGTGGATGTTCCGGCAAATGGGGAATGGACTTGGAGATACATATTAAAACCCACAGAAGCGAACAAAGATGGAATAATATTCCCAGCAGCAAAAGCGGAGTTTAAGTTAAAGAAAGAATATTATATGGTCCAGTCCAACACACCTGAAACTATAGTCTATGGACCAAGGATTGAGCTTACTAAACAAACTGATATCTCAGAGATCACTCCAGGAGATACCGTAACCGTGACTATTGTCGCAGTGAATAAAGGCAGCACTCCCTCAAAGGTAAACATTACAGATACAGTGCCTGGTGATGTGACACTTTTAAGTGGTACCACAAAGCGGGAGGAATATCTGGAGGCAAATAAGGAAGTAACGTTCAGTTATACCATCAGATCAGATTCAGAAAGTCCATTCAAACTTCCTGCAGCAGAAGCAAATTATTTTGAGCTTGGTGACAGGGGTGCAAAAATTGGCACAAAAAGCCAGGAACCTTTAATAAGTATTAAGCTGCCCCCAACACCGGAGCCTATGCCTGAACCCACCCCTGAACCGTCCCCCACCATTGAGCCGGAGGTTGAGGGTCTTCTTACTCCTGTTGTTAACGAGACCCCGGTAGAGGAGGTGCCGGTTGATGTAACCGAAAAGCCAAAACGAACAGATTTCGTAGAACCGGAATCAGGTAAACCATCAATTGATGGTAAGGTTATTTTGAACGTTATCCTGGGTTGCGATAAGATAGCAGGCAATGACCTGCAAAATACTAAGATATCAGGTGTCTGCACCCTCGTCAATAATGCCCAATAATTGATTTTAGCATGATGGAACTATGGCGAAATAGTATTTCTTTCCAGATTCTTTTGTATTAATTCTTTCAATATACCAATATTTCCCTTTTTTGCGCTTACAGGTACTATTATATCAATCCATTGTCTCCAGGGAGGCGACATTCCCAGCCGTTGGGCTATTCCATCAAGGGTTTCATCGACGTCCTTGACTTTATCCATCTTATTTGCCGCAACAATAACTTCTATATCAAGTTCATGCAAGAACTCAAAAAGCTCCACTTCAATCGGTATTTCATTCCTTTGTGTCCATCTGTCCACTATTTCGGCAAATGATGTAGTATTTATGACCATCACTGCGAGCTGGATGTTGGAAACATTTTTTTCAATATAATGAACGATATTATCTTTTATTGCTTCCTGACCTTTTTTTGTAACTTTACTCATATATCCGAACCCGGGCATATCTGTGATCTGGAATTTCTGGTAAGGTAAGTGAAGAGGCTTCCTGGTTACCCCCGGAAGCTTGCCTACCGGGACTTTTATCCCTGTCAGCGCTCTTATGAGGGTTGATTTACCAACATTTGACCGTCCCACAAAAATTATTTCTTTCATGAACCAACTGCATCATCGAAGTCATATAAAAATGCTTCCGGGAATGAGTTTATTTTCGCCGGAGGAATGCTGTAAATATTAATAGAAATACTGTTAAAGCTGTATCAATAAAGGGGGTAATTGGAGTTGGAGTAATTTCCGGGGAATTTATCGGAGTTTTTTCGGGTGTGGTTCCAGTTGAAGGTGTTGTATCTGGCAATGTTACCGGAATTTGTCCATCAGCTGGTGTTAAATTCGAAATGGTACCAGTTGTGTTTAAATTGATGCTGGTGTTTATTTTATTCGGATCAATTACGTTTATCATGGTTCTATTAGAACTCAATGCCGAGCGCACTGTCCCCCTATATTCTATATTTGTATAATTAGCCACAGCCGCTGGTAATTCAATAGTTCCGCTATTTATCGGTCGCATGACATAACTGAATACCTGAGGTTTATTTACTTCAAGGAATACAGCGTCAATTGAAGTTTGACCGCTTACAAGACTCACGTTCTCCGGAAGGTAATCTACGACTTGCGTCCTTGTGCCCATATTACCGACGTTATTAACACTAACCGTGATCGTTATATCCTCGCTGATATTCAAAGTTTTTTTATCAATGGTTTTATTAAGAATGATCTTTGGCCCATTTACGATAACTGAAGGCGAATCCGAAGAAGCATTATATTCTTTATTATTGATTGTGAAAACCACATTTGCAGCCGGGATCGCAAAACCGTCGAGATTTGTTGCAACCGGTTTCAGGGAATATGTTTCACTCCAATCCTGGCCCGAAAGAATTTCTGAATTTTCCCAGTATAAGGGAGAATCGAATTTCAATTTAAAATTTTCATTTAGACTGTCCGTTAGTCTAAGATTATGTACATCATAAGACCCACCGTTAGATACAGTGATTCTGACGAGAACCGTATCTTCAAGACTTATCATTTTCTTAATAGACTTGCTCACCGATATCCCTGTTGAGAAGGCCTTTGGTGATACTTGTACTTCCAAAGAACCGGATGCCTGGTATTCAAGATTCTTCACATCATAACCTTTAGCATTGAGGTTCAAGGTATATGATGTGTCGGTAGCAACTTTGGGAACCAGGAAGATAAGCGGGAAACTTTGTGTTTCACCTTTTTTCAATTCCAGGTAATTATGGTGAAATTGGCTTGTACTTCCACCCCTTAATTGCAAAACTCCTGGGTTCAGGCCAACATCTACATTTCTTGCTACAGCGTCGCCTGTATTTGTCACTTGCACTGTTGCTGTCATTATATCATCAGTGTTTGAAACATAATCAGTCTTGTCTGTTGTGACCTTCACTTCAAGCTTGGGTTTTCCACGTAATGAAATTGAAACAGTTGCCCAGGGATTGTAATATACATCGACCCAATCCCTGGAATTCCCATCAAGGATATTTGTTAATGTGACCTTTACTTCATAATCAGGATCTATTTCGATTGGACTCTCGGGCCTTAAGACGACCTCTTTCATCAGTGTGCTGTTCTTATAGATTTCAAGATAAACCATCGGGCTAACCGGGGTTTCCGGAATAATCTCATCTTTAAAGTTTTTGAATCCCCGAACCGGGGTGGGAAATTCTGCCGCTAATACCGTATAAGGTCCATTTGTGAAATTATTTCCTTTATAGAGGGTGGCTTGTATGGCAGACGCCCATTCAATATCGCTTGGGGTGTAACTTGATACATGTGGAATTTCAAAGAGTAAAATGATTAAGATAAAGATCAACGCTTTGCTCATATAATGATTATCATTATGTAATTAGCATATATAGTTTCCTCTTTGATAAAATAACTGTGTAACATTTTGAATTTTTAATTTTCATGTTTTTCAGAGCAAAGCTTTATATTCTGCAAAAAACAATAACGGATTTAATCGGTTGGCTTATTTAGCAACTATTAGATGGATCAAAAACATCTAAAGCTGTTTTTTTTTAGGTTAATTGGTTTATAAAATAAAGGAAAGAAATATAAATGGATAATGACAGAAGAGGCGGTTTCCGCGGCGGCGGCGGCAGAGATTTCAGGCCCAGCGGACCAAGAGAAATGCATAAAGCAACATGTGCTGATTGTAAACAGGAAACAGAGGTACCTTTTGTACCATCAGGCGACAGACCCGTTTATTGCAGGGAATGTTACGCAAAGCATAAACCAGCGAGATATTGAACTATTTTTTTATAATAGTTAATTAAAAGGTGAATTAAATGGATAATGACAGAAGAGGCGGTTTCCGCGGCGGCGGAAGCGGTGGCGGCAGAGGTTTCAGCAGCGGACCAAGAGAAATGCACAAAGCAACATGTGCAGATTGCAAACAGGAAACAGAGGTACCTTTTGTACCATCCGGTGACAGACCCGTTTATTGCAGAGAATGCTACGCAAAGCATAAACCAGCGAGATATTAAGCTATTTTTTTATAATAGTTAATTAAAAGGTGAATTAAATGGATAATGACAGAAGAGGCGGTTTCCGCGGCGGCGGAAGCGGTG
>JAPZAP010000026.1 GCA_027460585.1 Candidatus Methanoperedens sp.
AATAGTAACACATAATATGCAGCAGGCAGCAAGAGTAAGCGATCATACAGCTTTCTTTCTATATGGAAAGCTGATAGAGTCTGGAGAAACAGATCAGATATTCAAGAAGCCAAAGGAGAAGAGCACAGAAGATTACATAGTCGGCAGGTTTGGTTAATATGGTCCGGGAAGCGTATCACAAAGATCTTCACAAGTTAAAAGAAGAAGTAGTTAGCATGGGAACCCTTGTAAGTAAGGCAATAGGAGATTCGGTGCTTTCTCTTAAGAATCGCGATTCTGACCTTGCTCAAAAGGTCATTGAAATGGATAATGAAATTGATGCCATGGATCACAAGATCGAGGAAGACTGCATGCGTCTTCTCGCATTACAGCAACCTATGGCAAGGGATTTGAGGCTCATAATATCAGTATTGAAGATGTCCATTGATCTTGAGAGGATGGGTGACCTTGCCCTTGAAATTGCGGTCATTACAAAAATTACCGCCCGCGTGCCGCCTGTAAAACCTCTCGTAGATATTCCGCGAATGTCAGACATATGCCAGGATATGCTTAAAAATATTATGATCGCCTTTGAAAACAAGGATGTTGAGCTTGCAAAGGTCGTTGCGAAGCGGGACGATGAGATCGATATGCTATTTGACCAGGTGAGACGAGAACTGATCTCATATATGATCGAAGATCCAAAAAAGATAACGGGCGCCCAGCATCTTAACTTTGTAGCAAGGTATCTTGAGAGAATTGGGGATCACATAACTAACCTCTCTGAAAACGTGGTTTTCATGGTGACAGGAGAGAGAGCAGAATTGAACTAGCACAGAATAAAATAGAAAACAATAAGATTAAGAATCAATAAAGTTAGATTTATAACAGGAGATTAAATTATGGGAATTAAAGAATGGCTGATCCCGCAGGATAAACACTTTTTTAGCATGCTTGAGAATGAATCACTGAATGTACTTGATGGCTCAAAACTCTTTCTTGAAATGCTTAATAATTATGAAAATATCGAACAAAAACAGCAAAGAATAAAAGATGTAGAGCATCAGGGAGATGATTTCGTACATGAGATATTTGAGGAATTGAATAAAACTTTTATAACTCCTATCGATCACGAGGATATATCGGGTCTTGCTTCAGCTTTTGATGATGTCCTTGATTATATAGATGGAACAGCGACTCGCTTTGTTCTTTATGAAATAAAAAAACCGGAAGAGAACATGATTAAACTTGCAGAAGTCATCGTAAAACAGGCAAATGAATTGAACCTGGCTATTTGCGGTTTGCGAAATATCAAGAACCCTGGAGAAATTGAAACCCGATGCATAGAAGTGAACCGGCTAGAAAATGTGGCAGATGATATTTATAAAAAATCGGTGGCTGCTCTTTTCAAGCAAAAAGACGCCATAGAAATAATGAAATTAAAAGAAATATACGAACGGCTTGAGTTCGCAACTGATAAATGCGAGGATGCTGCGAACGTTATCAGCGATATCGTTGTAAAGAACAGTTAAAAGGTGGTTTTTTTTGGATAACTTTGTCCTTTTAACTATATTACTTGCCCTTGTTTTTGATTTTATCAATGGTTTCCATGATTCCGCAAATGCAATTGCCACAGTTGTCGCCACAAAAGTCCTGAGTCCTTTAAAAGCCGTAACAATGGCTGCGATCTTTAACCTGGTCGGGCCACTTGTTTTCGGGACAGCTATCGCCGCCATGATCGGAAAAGGCATAATCGATACAAAGATAATTACAGTTAACGTAATTTTTGCAGCTCTTGTCGGAGCCGTTATCTGGGACCTGATAACATGGTATGTGGCTCTTCCCACATCAAGCAGCCACGCACTTGTGGGCGGTCTCATTGGAGCCGCAACAGCAGCCTCTGGAATAAGTTCTGTCCAGGCCAGCGGTGTTGAAAAAATAATTTTTTTCATGATCGTTTCCCCCATTATCGGGCTTGCTTTCGGTTTCATTTTTGCTCTTCTAATAATGAGAGCTTTCAGGAAATCCCATCCTTCAAAGATCAATCATTATTTTAGAAGGCTGCAGCTATTTTCAGCGGCTTTTTACTCACTGACTCATGGCACGAATGACGCCCAGAAAACAATGGGGGTCATCGCTATCCTCCTTGTAGCTGAGGGCATCTCTTTACCTACCGGGAATAACCAGTTGCCGATTCCTTTATGGGTCATTTTTTCCTGCGCCGGGGCCATCGGGCTTGGAACTTTCTTTGGGGGATGGAAGATCGTAAAGACAATGGCGCAGAGGGTAACACGACTTCGTCCTTACCAGGGATTTGCCGCTGAAACTTCAAGCGGCATAGTGCTTGCTTTTATGGCAGCGATGGGCATCCCTGTAAGCACAACGCATGTGATCTCATCATCGATAATGGGAGTGGGTGCTACAAATAAATTATCAGCCGTCAGGTGGGGAATAGCACGAAAGATAGTGGGCGCATGGATATTAACAATACCTGCTGCAGCTTTGATATCAGGTGCAGCTTTTATGATTTTGAAGTCTTTATCTTGATTTTTTTTCGGAAAGTATTATTAGTTACAAAAGGAAAATAGTATCATAATGCCAAACGATAAATCAAAGCAAGTTATATGGCCAGTGTATCTTGACGCCACAAAATCAAGGGGAGAGGGACGTATTCTTTCAATGAAAGATTCCGTAAAATCACCGGTCCTCCGGGAGATAGAAAAAGCAGCAATTGAATTGAATCTCGCTCCTGTTGTTGAATCCGATAAGGCTTATCCTAAATCCTGGTGGGTCAAAAGCGGCAGGGTCATTGTGGATAAGAAAGCGCCAAAATCCATCACCTCAAAACAGATAGCAGCAAAAATCATCAAGTACCGGGGACCAAAATGATAGACCTGCATACCCATTCCACGTTCAGTGACGGGGAACTCATACCCAGCGAGCTTGTGAGGCGCGCAGTGGTGCAGGGATATACCGCGATAGCGATAACAGACCATGCGGATTATACCAATATTGAGCATATCCTCTCCTGCATGGCTAAAGTGAAAAACCTTGAGGATGATTACGATATAAGGATATTCCCTGGCGTTGAGATTACCCACGTTCCACCGGCGAAAATGCCAGGACTTGTTGAGAAAGCAAGGAAACTTGGGGCTGAGATAATAGTGGTTCATGGAGAAACAAGCGTCGAGCCTGTCCCGCAGGGCACAAACCATGTTGCAGTTACGCTCGATATTGATATTCTTGCGCATCCGGGTTTTATTACAATTGAAGATGCAATGACCGCAAAGAAAAATGGCGTATGTCTTGAGATCACATCGCGAAACGGGCATAACAGGACAAATGGGCATGTTGCCAGGATCGCAGGAGAGGTTGGCGCTGACCTTATTGTGGACACCGACTCTCATTCCCCGTATGACCTGATAAATGATGAGACAGCTTTTAAAATAGCGATGGGCGCGGGTCTTGATGAGAAAGGTGCACGGAAAGCGACAGTTGATAATCCTTCGAAATTAATTAAGAGGAAATAATATCAATATTTCCTGTATATATTGTGTCTATGCCCCGCTTCTATCACTATGATCAATAAACGGTCATCTTCAATATCCAGAATCACCCTGTATTCACCAACACGGTGAGTATAGAGAGGATAATTTTTCGTCCCTTTGATCTTTTTAACATAATTATAGGGTTCACCTTTGATACTATTTATCGATAGGATTATGTTCTGTGCAATATCGAGGGGGAGCTTATTCAGGTCTTTTCTTGCTTTTGAGGTATATTCGACCTTATAGCTCATTTCAGGTCAAATTCTTTCATGATCTCTTCTTCAGAATGCAGGCGTCCATGTTTGATGTCAACAAGTGCTTCTTCTATTCCCTGTATAGCCTCATCGCTGAGCGGTTTTTCGTCTATCGCAAGGTTTGCCAACCTCTCTATAACAGAACTATATGATTCACGAGAGTGATGTTTTAGAGATGCCAGCTTGTCCTTGACTTTTGGATCGAGGCAGATAGTTGTAGTGGCTGTCATATATGTTCCTATATGTTCCTATATGTTAAATAAGCTTTTGATATTATTCATTTCAATAATGCATGTTTGCGCCTCACAGTATCTCTACAGATCAAAATATAATATTTCCGTAACGGCATCTTTATATATTCCCATAACCCAATAAACCTATATGACCGAAAGAAAATACACGCGCTGGAAAAAATGCCTGATATGTGACGATTTTGTGAAATTGATGTTCCCCGAAGATGCAAAGGACATGCTCATAATCTACGAACCCGTAGAAGGAATGAGCAATGATTCCAAAAACTGGAAGAAAAAACAGCTTGGATACATACACAGGTCTTGCCTTAAAAAAGCTTCATCATAAGAACAAAATATAATGGGGAAAGCGAGAGTTATGCAACAGAGGTCGTATAGTGGCTTATAAAGATTTAAGGGAATTTATTGAACTTCTTGAAAAAAAAGGACATCTTAAGAGGATAAAAACGCAGGTCAGTGCCGAGCTTGAAATCACTGAGATCCTTGACAGGGTGGTGAAAAAAGGCGGTCCTGCTCTATTATTTGAAAACGTGTCAGGATCAAAACTCCCGGTATTTGCAAATGCCTTCGGGACAATGGAACGAATGTGCCTTGCACTTGAAGTTGATAATCTTGATGATATTGCAGATCGGATACAGAAGCTTCTGAAATTCGAAGCGCCTTCTGGATTGTGGGAAGGGATCAAAAAAATACCGGAGGTCGTTGAACTCACATCTTTTGCCCCGAAATATGTAAAATCGGGTCCGTGCAAAGAAATAATTCTCAAAGACAACTTTTCCCTGGACGAGTTCCCGATATTGAAATGCTGGCAAGGCGACGGCGGTCGCTTTATTACACTTCCTCTCGTATTCACAAAAAACCCAAAAACAGGAAAGCAGAACGTGGGAATGTACAGGATGCAGGTCTATGACGGGAAAACCACGGGCATGCACTGGCATATCCACAAACATGGCGCAAGAGATTACGCAGATTCAGCGGGAAAAATCGAAGTCGCGGTCGCTATCGGCGCAGACCCGGCAGTCGTGTATTCTGCGACGGCGCCACTTCCTGATAATATCGATGAGATGATGTTTGCGGGGTTCCTTCGCAAAAAGAACGTCGAGCTTGTAAAATGCGAAACTGTTGACCTTTATGTTCCTTCGCATGCCGAAATCGTCCTCGAAGGATATGTGGACGAAAAAGAAAGGCGCACCGAAGGACCGTTCGGCGACCACACAGGATATTATTCCCTGGCTGATGAATTCCCGGTATTCCATATTACATGCATTACACACCGCAAGAACCCGATATATCACGCTACGGTTGTGGGTATCCCGCCCATGGAAGACGCATATCTTGGAAAAGCCACAGAACGAATATTCCTGCCCCTCATGAAAGCGCAGCTTCCTGAAATAGTGGATGTGAATCTTCCTGTTGAGGCTGTTTTTCATAACCTTTGCGTCGTATCCATCAAAAAACGCTATCCTGGGCATGCAAAAAAGGTCATGTTCGCCCTGTGGGGAATGGGGCAGATGATGTTTGCAAAGACCATTATCGTGCTTGATGATGATGTGAACGTGCAGGACCTGAGAGAAGTCCTGTGGGCAACAACAACGCGATATGACCCTGCCACGGATGTCACGATAATAGACAAAGCGCCGACAGATACGCTTGACCATGCTTCGCCCCTTCCAAATCTTGGTTCCAAGATGGGGATCGATGCCACACGAAAAGGAAAGGATGAAGGGTTTAACAGGGATTGGCCTGAGGCGTTGAAGATGGATGCGGGAGTAAAAATTAGGGTTGATAGGATATGGAAAGAGATGGGGTTGTGATTCCGGCTACAAGCCCCGTTCTGTACGAGTTCAACGCAATACATCAATTGTTCTTAAATTATTGTCAGAAAAAAATAAGATGGGCACAAAGATGAAATTTAATGAAGAAGCTGTAAAAAATAATGTAATAATTCCTTTTTTGCAACAGATTGGACTTGGTCCCAACGAATTAGAATTCGAAAAAAATTTTACAATCCAATTAGGCAGGGGAGTTTACAATGTAAAAGGAGAAAAATCTAAAGAAGCTAACGGAAGATTAGATATTTTATGCAAAAGAGATGGAAAAAATTTATTTGTAATTGAACTAAAAGCTGAGGGGATCGAACTTACAGAAGACGATAAAAATCAAGGTATATCGTATGCGCGTCTTCTATCTCAAATGGCACCGTATGTACTTTTATCAAGTGGTGATAAATCAATATTATATGAAACAATAACAGGTGAGGAAGTTGAAACATTAAATCAAGATTATATAACTGACGGCTTTATTCCCACTCTAGATGAGGAATTATCATTAAGATTTGAAGCGCTAAAAAACTTCGTTGGATATTCTTATGAGAACATTTTAAATTTTTGCAAAATAAATAATCAAGAGATACTAAAAAAATTTTGTGCTGAACCTTTAGATGAAGCATCTGAACAAATCCAAAAAAAATATGTTCCATCGTTATATGTCAAAAGAAAGAGATTAGAAGATTGCTTTAAAGAGTTTCTAAAACAAAATAATCAATGTGTTTTTGCAGTAGTTGGCGAATCTGGGGTTGGCAAAACCAATACAATTTGCCATCTTTTGGAAACTATTAATAATGAACCTATTTTATTTTTTTCAGGTTCGACCTTAGGAAATTCTTTTTTAAAAGAGCTGGCAGCGGATTTTAATTTGGCTTTCTCTGCCCAAGAGTCAGAGATCAATATATTGAAAAAAGTGTCCACACTTGCTGAAAGATTTCATAAATCATTCATTGTTTTTTTTGATGCAATTGACGAATGGAGCGCAGAAGATAAAGTTGCTCAAATTAATCAATTAGTAAAATACTTTAAGCGTCTAAACATAAGACTGTGTATTAGCTGCAAAGATTTTATCTGGGATTCTTTCCTGATGTATCATAGTATTTCGACAGATTTATATGATAATCTATATCCTGGTATTCCTAAATTGACTGATTTTGATACATGTGAAGTTAATGAAGCTGTTAATAAGTACACAAGATTTTTAGATATAGAATCAAATTCTACTGAAGATTTTCTTGATTTACAAAATCCATTTAACCTTCGAGTTGCCTTTGAAGTCGCATATAATGATAAAGTACCATTAAGTATTAGTAGAGATTCAAGGGCTACATTAAGAAGATACATTGATTTAAAGTTAGAAAAGACTTCTAGTTTCAGTATAAATTTAAGATTCTTAGAACAGATTAGTAAATGTTTACTAAAATATAGAAAAATCCAGATATTGGAAGATGAAATAAGAAAGGAATTAAATTTAAACATTTATGATGAAATACCGGAAGAATTATTTTCTTTTAATTTTATATATAAATATGTAGAAGAAAACGGTCGGACGTGCATTGGATTCTATTTCTCAGGAATAAGAGATTATATTGTTGCAATTCAGATATTAAAATTAGAAAAAGCAGAAGGTAGTCCAAGAATAAAAAAAATAATAGAAGCACTTTCAAATTTTATCGGTGAAAATGCTGTAATGTACTTTTTTAAAACAGGCACGGCTAAGGAACAGGAAGATTGTATTAAAGCTGCTATAGAATTTGATAGAGAGTATCAAAAAAGTTTATTGTCAAAGCTTTTGTCTTGGCAAGGTAGTAACTTGCGTGATGAAGCTAAAAGAAGCACAAATAGCATAGTAATTGAACATTTAAAATTTATTTTTGAGCGTTATCGAGATAAACCAATTATTGCAGAGCAGGTAATTGATGTCTTTGAGAGATTAGAAGCTTCTATTGAAGTCGAAATAGCTTTGGTTTACCTTTTTACTATAATATTAAAATACCCTCAAGATATTTTTAGTATGGTTTCTAGTTTTAGTAGGGTTTCGTATAGAATTGCAGGATTACTAAAAAGTTATGATAGTAAAGAATGTACAGAAAAACTCGTCCAACATGTACTAAATCAAAATAATGATGGTTATGTAAGAAGATATATTATCGAAAGCTTAAGCAATCGTACCATTGATGGTAAAAAAGAGTTATTTTTAAAATTAGTAATTGATTCAAACCCTGATGTTAGAACGTGGATAAGTAGTTGGTACAATAAATTGGAAGATAATATATTAAGAGATAAATTATTGGAAATTCTTGATACTACAAATAAAAATTACGAAGTCGTAGCTATTGCTCGGACATTATCAAATTCAGCAATTGAGGATACAGGAGAGAAATTATTTTATAGGTTTTTAAATAAAAAATATGACGAAGAAGTTACCTGTTGGCTTTGCCGAGCTATAGCAGATTTAAATTATAGAAAAGCTATCCCAAAGTTTATAGAGATACTAAAAGAAAAACCATATTCAGAATTGGCAGAACATATATTAATAGGACTTGGAGATTTAAAGGCCACTGATGCAATGTCAACGTTACTCGAGTTAATTCCCAAATCCAAAGATAAAACAGGTATTTTTTGGACTTGGCTTTCGTATGCTTTTTCAAATATCGCTTCAGAAAAAGATTATCAAATGTTAGTAAAAATTATCTTAGAAAATGATGATAATATTAATGCAATATGCTTTTCGGCACAAACTTTAGCAAAGACTCGTAATAAAGACTATAATCAAATAATATGTAAAATAATTATGGATGAAAGTTTAGGATTAGATCAACGTTTGAATATTTTAAAGGAGTGGGAAAGTAGTTTGACTTCGGAACTAATTGACGGCATTAATGTAAGTAAAATCAATAATAATTTGGCAATATCAATGGAAGAATTAAATGCATTATACACAATTCTAGATCAAAAGAATAAAATGTCTCCGATAGCTTTAGGTTTACTAATGAACTTTGAACCGGAAATAAACAAATTATATCAGAAAATTATTCAAACTTTACCGAATCTAAATCACAACTTTTCAACAAGAATTGTTCACTTAATTAATTCTACCAATATAGAAAATCTCGCTCATTTAATGAAACCTTGGTTAAATCAACAGTTTTTTAGAAAGAATAGTAATCATTTTTTCGTCCATAATTGTATGCAATTTGCTGGTATATTAGGAGATATTACCACTTTAGAGGCAATTAGTACAAATAAAGAGAAATTAGCAAATTCATTAGATGACATTTACATAGACTATATAGAACACACAATAAGAAGTTCTAATGGCAAAATTAGATTAATGCTTCATTAATAAAACTCTTCAGCAAAAATCGAAGTGCATCAAAACCATTGAGCATCCCCCGATGCCTCGGATTTTAATCCGATCGGTCCGTGACTGTCTTCCCCCCTACCCCTTACTCAAATCCTCCCCTCCGAAATATATCTGCTGGGCTGTTGTATAAATATCTTCCATCCCTGAGCCATAAGTTGATGATACCGGGATAATATTCTGGCTTGCCCCAAATGAGCGAAGGGCTGTAAGGAACTCGATGCTTAACTGGCTTTTCAGTGTCGGAACTTCACTCTGGATAGCATCCTCAAGATCCAGGATATTCGCCCCCCAGTTCATTATCCTGTCGCGCTCTTCATCTTTCAGCATATCGGTTTTCGTAAGAATATTAAGAAAAGGAACATTGAATCTCACCTGCACCGACGCTGCCTGGAGCATCAATGAAATAAGACCTGACGGGGTTTTTGAAATGACAGGGTCGTACAGGAAGCCGATGATGGATCGCTCTGCTCCAAGCGTGTCTATCAGGAATTTTCCCGACTGGCGAAGCACGAATAGTTCCATCTGGCCTGGAGTGTCAAAAACGACATATTCTGGTTCCATGCTTTCGATTATTTCTTTCATTTCATCGATATTCAAAGCAAGCAGATCGGCTGCAATTATCTGGGCGCCGTTTGGTCCAACTCCGTATTCTTTCATGACATCCCGCAGTTTTATCCAGTCCCTGATATCCACATCAGGGACATAAGGGGCATTTTCGATACCAGGATCAAGATTTACTGTGATCGTATTATATCTTTGGTTTTCCATCCATCCATTAAAAGCGCCAGTCAATGAAGACTTGCCACTTCCCGCCGAGCCGATAAAATAAAGATTGATCATTGCTATCAGGTATCTTATATTATTCAAGAGAGTTAAGATTATTGATGTTTGCGAAACTAAAACTATATTCAAATTTTGTTGTGCTTAAGCACACGCTTTTTGCCATCCCTTTTGCTTATCTTGGCGCTTTCCTTGCAAGCAGAGGCATTCCTGCGCCCCGGATACTTTTATGGGTCGGGCTTGCGTTCCTGGGCGCGCGAAGTGCTGCGATGGCGCTGAATAATCTTATTGATAAGGAGATCGATGCAAGGAATCCAAGGACAGCAAATCGCGAACTTCCCGCCGGCAGGATATCAATTTCCGAAGTATGGGGAATAATTCTTGTTTCTTATTTCTTCCTGTTTTATTCAGCTTACAAATTGAATCCATTATGCCTTCTGCTTGCGCCAATCATTCCCATTACCTCAATTATCTACCCGTATCTAAAAAGGTATCTTCCCATATCGCATTTTGTCCTGGGAATGAACCTTGGTTATGCGCCTGTGGGTGGATGGATTGCGGTGACGGGCATTTTTAACATCCCTTTCGGCGCTTCCGAAATCGCTATGTTGCTGCTCCTGTTCGCTGTAACGTTCTGGGTCGCAGGGTTTGATATTATATATTCCCTTCAGGACATTGATTATGATATTAAGAATAAGTTGTATTCAGTGCCTGCTGTTTTTGGTGTGAAAATGGCACTTGACTTTTCGTTCGTTTCGCATGTTTTGATGCTTGTCCTTTTATTCGTTTTGATGTTAGTGCTGGAACTTGGCATTATTTTTAAGGTTGGCCTTGTGGTTATTGCGGTTCTTATATGGTATGAGCATACACTTGTCAAAGCGGATAATTTTTCCAATGTTCCTTTGGCGTTCTTTAATGTGAATGCAGCGGTTAGTTTGAGTATGCTGGTGTTTACAGTAGCAGATATAATGATAGCAAGATAATCGCTAAAAGAAGCTTTTTATTTATCTATATCAGGAAAGATTGACTGTTGAAGGAGTATGAGTGGCTTATGCCTGTCTTTTTTTTTCAGTGATTATAGTCCATCCTATGAAGGTAATTCACCTTCCATAGGTGAACTATCGTAGTTTGTCTTGGTGTTCGTGAAAAGATACGGACGATACGCCCAATCCAGATCATCATCCCTGTGTTGTAAGGCTTTAAATGCTCCAGCCTCGTTTCCGTTCTTTTCCCTTAATTCAAAATTTCTAATTTCCGCCATAATTAGTTCATAGCCGCGACAACGATTCGTTGTCTAAGGGTTGAATCATTCATAACAATTATATAAATATTGTTGTGAAAACTGTGGCAAAGCATGTTCTTTTGGCAAGGCACAATGTTTGACCAAGATAGCATTGATTAGAATTTATTGAGGAACAAACCAAGAAAGAGGGGATATTTTTAGATAGGATAGGAGTGGTGATTATATTAGTTCGTTCCTCAACGAATAACATGTTTTTGTAGTATAAGGGAATTTTCCAAGATTATACCCAAATTCTAAATTTCTGGCTTAGGGTAAAGTTTGGGAAAAATCATTTAAACCTAACTATGAACATTATAGAGTGGTATTAAAGGCAGGTAGTGGAGTGGTGGTCCAACATTTCAATATTGGAATAGTAACAATATTATTATTGATATGTCAAAGTCAGGTTATTAAATTTTATGATTTTGAGAGATTAGTTTGTATCGAACACGGATGACACGAATACGGATTTTCACGGACCAGTCCATATCATCGCAATCCGTGTTCTATATCATGAGTTTTCTCTTATCCGATGATAAAAGAGTGTTACTCTGTTTCCCTGACACTTATCAGACCATGTTTAAAAACGACTGTTTTCTTTGGATTTTTTGATTTTATATCTTTCAGTTCAACCAGAATAAGTTCAAACTTGTCAAAACCAGTCAATACACCAGTAATTGTTTTGCCACTCAATGTTTCACAAACAACAACCTTATTTATAAAATCAGACAAGTATTTATCTGATTTTTGAGGTTCCTCATCCTTATTTTTTTGTCTTTCAACCATATTCATATCAATCCATATTCAACACTAAACCTGAGTCGAGTTTATTCCCTTAATTCCTTTCCAACCTTATTTAAAGCCTCTCCTACATTTGGCTTTATTTTCAGGATAACCTTTTTATACACGCTCATGTATGGTATAATTGTCATGGATAAACATTGACAAAAAAACGGGTGGGACTTCATGAGGGGAGAAACATTTATCTCCCCTTTCATTCCTTTTCTTTTTCCCGAACAATATTTATAATTCACCTTCCTAATTACAGCTTCATGCGCAAGAAACAAAAAGACTGGTCAAAAGACATGGCATATGAGCGCATCATCAGGCTTTTTGAGCTTGCCCGTTTTGAATTCAAGGAACATCCCAAACGAAGCGACCGTTATGTACAGCTAGCAAGACGCATCGGAATGAGATACAGGGTGAGGATGCCGCAGGAGTTAAAGAGGCAGATCTGCAAGCACTGCCATACTTATCTGGTGCAGGGTGCAACTGCGCGCACAAGGCTTCAGGGAACACATATTTCCACTACCTGCACATCATGTGGAAAGCAAATGAGGCTGCCGTATTAGTTTATTTAAATCATAGTTTTAACAAACAATTCAAACTGAAAAAAAACAACGACCTGTCACGAACTGAAACGAACTCCGGTAGCGTGAGTTCGTTTTGAGTTCGTACGAGTTAGCTGTTAATTTTTTTCATACCAGGACGCTAAGAACACAAAGTAATAAAAAATATATGAGCGGAAAATCCCAGGTCAAGAGGAATCCAAACAAGCTTGTTTCGCAAAAGAGCCCTTATCTTCTCCAGCATGCGTATAATCCCGTTAACTGGCATCCCTGGGGAGAAGAAGCATTTGAAAAAGCAAAAAGCGAAGATAAGCCGATTTTTCTTTCAATAGGTTATTCCACATGTCACTGGTGCCATGTGATGGAGAAGGAATCCTTTGAAGATGAGCAAGTCGCAGCATTAATGAATGAAGCATTCGTGAATATTAAAGTTGACCGGGAGGAAAGACCCGACATCGATAGCATTTACATGGCGGCATGCCAGAAGATGACAGGCAGCGGGGGCTGGCCTCTTAACATTATCCTGACACCGGACAGGAGACCTTTTTATGCTTCCACTTATATCCCGAAAGAAAGCAAATTCGGGCGCCTGGGTATGATGGAGCTGGTGCCCCGGATCAAAGAACTCTGGATATCAAACAGGGATGAGGTTGAAAAGGCTGCAAACCAGAATGTCAATGCCCTCAAGTCTGCCGAAAGACCAACAGGCGATATCCTGGAAGAGGAGATTCTTCACCAGGCTTATGAACAGCTTCTGGGCATGTTCGACGAGGAAAATGGAGGTTTTGGGGATGCGCCCAAATTCCCGACGCCTCATAATCTTATGTTCCTGCTTCGTTACTGGAAGCGCACGGGAGATGGGATGGCGCTTTTAATGGTAGAAAGAACACTTGGCGCCATGCGCAGGGGTGGAATTTATGACCATGTTGGATTTGGTTTTCACCGTTATTCAGTGGATGCGCTCTGGTGCATACCGCATTTTGAAAAGATGCTATATGACCAGGCAATGATAGCGATTGCTTTTACCGAGGCTTACCAGGCGACCGGAAAAAAGAACTATGAAAAAACATGCCGCGAAATTCTCGTCTACATCTTGAGGGATATGACCGCAGGCGAGGGAGGATTTTTTTCGGGTGAGGATGCTGATAGCGAAGGAGAAGAAGGAAAATTTTACCTCTGGACAGAAAACGAGATGAGACTTATCCTGACAGATGAGGAATATAATTCTATTTCCGGACTCTTCAATATTAAAGAAAACGGCAATTTTCCTGATGGAAATGGAAAGAATATTTTTTATTTGTCCAATCATGGTTCAGATTTTAAGCCAACCGATACCGGGCAGGGTTTTGAGCCACTAAGACAAAAAATTTTTTCTGCCCGTGAAAAACGTATCCATCCAGGTAAGGATGACAAAATCCTGACAGACTGGAACGGATTAATGATAGCGGCATTTGCCAGAGCTTCTCATGTTTTTGATGAACCGGAGTATGCAAAAGCGGCAAGATCCGCTTCGGATTTTATTCTTTCAAAAATGCGAAACGAAAACGGACGGCTTTATCACAGGTACAGGGACGGGGAAACCACAATATCCGGTTTTCTAGATGATTATGCTTTTTTCATCTGGGGATTGATCGAACTCTATGAAGCTACGTTCGAAGTACGTTATTTGAAAGCGGCACTTGAAATTAACAATGACCTGCTCAAACATTTCTGGGATAATGAAGATGGTGGATTTTTCATCACGCCTGACGATGGGGAAGAAATGCTTGTAAGGAAAAAAGACATCTATGATGGGGCAGTTCCTTCTGGCAATTCAGTGGCAATGCTTAACCTTTTAAGACTCGCAAGGATAACCGGGGATTTGCAGCTTGAGAAAAAGGCGCAAAATCTGGGGCGCTCGTTCTCCGGGATCGTTGAGCAGTCACCAGCTGCTTATACCATGCTTATGACCGCTCTTGATTTTGCCTTTGGACCATCGTCTGAGGTAGTTATTTCAGGGGATTTGCAGGCAGAGAGTACAAATAATATGCTAAAGGTTCTCAGGAAAGAATTCATTCCCAATAAAGTTGTGATCTTTCGCCCGGATGAGGAAAGTGAAATTACAGATATTTCAGGATTTACAGGAAACATGACTGGAAATAAAGACAAAGCGGTTGCCTATGTATGCAGGAATTTCAGCTGCAAACTTCCAACTGATGACCTGGATGAGATGATGAGGGAATTGCGTAATAATTAAGATATAGAAATCTCACCGCAAAGTTCGCAAAGATTAGTGCAGGCATGCTTTGCAAACTTTGCAGTATTTAAATTTTGGGATCATATTGGTAAATTAAAAAGTTTCCAATTTGTACTCGAAACATTCATGTTATAGCTTATCCTTTGAGAACCGAAAAAAAAGGAAATTTGATGAAGCAATGGTAGAAATCCGACCTTTTAAAGCCACGATAATTAACCCTGAAATGGAGATTGGAAAACTCATTTGCCCGGTCTATGACACTATAGATGCTGCCAATTACCTGAAGTTTGCGAAAGAAAAAAACAACATAATCCATGTGACCACACGTAGAAAAGACGTGGACAGGGACAAATTCATTGATATTGCCTCAAAAGAACTTGAGCGTTTCAAAAAAACCGGGATTTTAATGGAAAGGGAAAAATCCGCTTTATATATTTACGGCATCATGTTTTCGCTTCAGCCTGAGACACTTGCCATGCTTCCTGAAAAAGACAGGCGAAGCCAGTATTTTGTTTTCGGGCTTATTTCCCTTGTGAAAGTGGAAGAACTCGGAAAGGGAAGTATCGTTGGACACGAGAATATTTTTGAAATAAACTCAAATGAGCGCTACAGGCTCATGAAAGCAACCATGATGAATTTCTCACCTATAGCAGCAGAATACAGCATGACAGGTCATGAATTGAATAACCTTTTTGAAGAATACCTGGGATTTAAGCGCCCGGATTATATTCCAAATCCGGACAAACTTCCGATCGTTGATGTAAGCATAAACGGCAGCCGACATTTCTTGTGGGAAATTACAGACGGTAACCTTATAGGGAAAATCACCGAAAAAGTATCAGGATTAAAACTCCTGATTCTTGATGGGCATCACAGGTACACTGCCTCGAATCTCCTTCGAGAAAAGGACGGCATTGAATATACGATGATGATGCTTATGGAAGGCGGAGACCGGGCGCTCCTGTTATTGCCATGGCACAGGGCGGTGCGAAATTTCAGTGATGAGAAGCTCGCAGAAAATATTTTGGAGAATTTTTCAATTGAATGGCAGAGCGATGCGAACGATGAAGAATTCTATTCCCGCCTGCGGGAGCGAGCAAATGTTTACGATGTCAAGCTTGGTATGTATGTTGGAAAAAAATTCAGCATTATCAGGGCTGATGAAAATACGGTGCGTGAAATATCGAAAAAACGAGGTGAGGTAGTTGGTCTTGACCTTATTATTCTCCATGACCTGCTTATCAATCCTGCGATCAGGGGAAAACCAGAAGAAGATGTGTCTTTCAATGCAAGTCCGAAAGAAGCGGTTGCAAAGGTTGATAGTAAAGAATACAAGGTAGCGTTTATCTTAAATCCATTTTCTATTAAAGATGTTGAAAGAAAAGCATTTGATGAGCACAAGAATTTCCCGCAGAAGTCAACTCTTTTCCTTCCAAAGGTCGCGGAAGGGATCGTAATGAGAACGATAAACTAAGTTTCAGCGCGCGATCAAGTTTGATACAATGTCGATAAATCTGCGCTATCTGCGGATTTTCCTCTTAAATTTCATCCACAGATTGCGCAGATTTTCGCAGAGATATAATTATTCAGATTTTTAAATAAATTTTGTGAACCTACTATCATAAAATGATTTCAATTACTTTTTTTCTTTGATTATGCTCTTTACAAGCAGGAATATAACGAGAGCAATGATAATGAAATCTATCAAGGCACTTGTGAAATCTCCTACAAGGAACTTGATGTTTCCAATTGATAGCGTTGCAGCCTTCCAATCACCGCCAGGGATCACTGCTCCAATAATCGGCATTATCAAATCAGTCACAAGGGCTGTAACCAGTTTTGTGACCGCAGCACCCATAACGAACGCTACTGCAAGTCCTATTACACCATATTTGTTCAGGAAATCCATGAATTCCTGCATTAAAGATTTTTTAACATCTGCCATAAATGTCCTCCAATATTTTATTAAAGATACTGTTATTTAAAAGTACCTAATATTTGTGAGTGTAAAACCTTTTGGTGTTACAATATTTAATCGTAAATACGCTATCATAAATCTGCGTTCATCGGCGTTCATCTGCGGTTTTTTATTTTCAAATATTTATGATAGCCTCCAACACCAAGCTTTTTGACAGCTCCTAATATTTTAGCCTAGTTTAAGAATAATAATGTTTTTTAGATTCGTGTAAATTATCTTAATCCCATATTTCCCTGATATCCATTCAAACGTCTTCAGGCTGAAAAAACAGATGTGTGTTGGATCGCTGTGATACCACCACTCTTCAAAATTCGAAATTGGATCATGAAGCATCGTCATGATCACAAGAAATCCTCCCGGTCTTATCAGTGAAATAACTGTTTCCAATTCAGTCCTCACATCCCTGAAATGCTCAAAAACCTCAGTGGAGATCACAAGGTCATATGAATGCGCAGGAAAATCAGGGAAAAAAATGGGGTCATATACATCGCACTCAAAACCGTTCCTCTTTAACAGCTCTGCAAGCACAGGTCCTGGACCGCAGCCGTAATCAAGTACTGAATTTATGTCAGGGCAATACTGGCGAACAAGAGAAATTATTTCGTTAAAATTGTTGACATATCCTTCATTTGAAATCGTATTGTGATGAAGATTATAACGCGCTTCTTCTTCCGTATGTGAAAGATGACACTCTTTTGGCACAAAGATCAGATCACATTCAGGACACCTAAAATAGGATCTATTTCCGAGTTTTTTATACTTTTTAATAAATTCGAGGGGGAACACAGAGGAATTATTGCAGAGAATACAATTATTGGGCATATTTAACAACGAACAGGTACTAACTCGAAAACGAACTCTGATTGATCATCTCTACCTTAAAAAACCAATATGGGCCCGCGGAGATTCGAACTCCGGATCTCCGCCATGTCAAGGCGACGTCATAACCGACTAGACCACGAGCCCTTTTAGTGGATTTTCGTTATCAAGAACTTAGATCGCATTAGTATCTATTTTCTTTTTTAACGCGGGATGCTATCACAGCATTATAGACAATAAACCTTGCTATTGCATCATTTTTCCTCTGCGCCTCCGAAGCTAATAATTGAGGTAGATATATCAAGGAAATTCAGCCGCAAGAATGGAATATACTTTTATACTTTATTAAATTCAAAATTTAGTTAAAATAAAAAAAACGAAATCTGTGTGACTCATTTTTTAACAAAATTGGATAAAATATTCAAATTACTAACATCACAAACAATAAATATTATCGTGTTAATAGTTGTATTATGGTAGAATCTATTAAGGATTTTAAAGAATATACAATAAATATTTTAAAAAAGTATTATCGTTTTATTATATGCTTTTTCATAACCATCGCATTCATTAAACTATTCTTACTTTTACAAGAATATAATTATTCCGAGATTATCGCTTATGGGGAAAAAGTTACAATTCTAATCGGTGCATTGGCAGGCTTAACATTTGCGTATGCAGCTACCTTTGAAGATACGGAAAGTACAGAAAGAAAAGCCGTTCGAGAAATCGGTGAACGTTTTTTAAAATCTTTTTTATATTTTATTATTGGTTTGGTGTTTTCAATAGGATTTAGAGATGCTACGAGCAAGCCTTCTGGACTCTCGATATTCCCAGATATTTTAGTCTTGTTATCACTTATTGTAATGATTATATTATTCTTTATCGGATTTGCATTACTTATTGTATCAGCAGTCTATCTTGGCATTGGAATTGATGACCTAACAAAACGATTATCGAAGTAAAGTGAAATCAAATTTGTAAATTTCGGAATTCTACATAAAAATAATCGACAGGACTGTTAAATATGAATTTATACTTCTGATACGTAGATTAATAATCAAATTCCAATCCATGACCAAGAAAATTGAAGATGCAAAAAAACTCCCTCTTTCCCCTGGCGTTTATATCATGAAAGATAAGGAGAAAAAGGTAATTTATGTTGGAAAAGCAAACTCGCTCAGGAACAGGGTGAGCCAGTATTTCAGGGAACAGGAATCACCTAAGAACCGCGTCCTTATGAAAAATATGGATGACCTGGAATATATTATTACAGGGAATGAAGTAGAGGCGCTGGTACTTGAATCAAATCTTATTAAGGAACACAAGCCGCGCTATAATGTAAGAATGAAGGATGATAAGAATTATCCACTTATCAGGATCACTAATGAAGAATTTCCCCGAATTTGCATTGCCAGGAGAAGGCAGATGGATGGGGCGCAATATTTCGGCCCATATCCCGGCTCAAAGGCCGTGAGGGAAGTAATAAAAATGGCCTCAGGCCTTGGTATAAGGAGGTGCAGGAAAAAACTCCCCTGCCCATCCTGCCTGAACTACCACATAAAACAATGCGCTGCCCCATGTATAGGAAATGTAACAAAAGAAGAATACCGTGGAATAATTAATAATGTTGCAGCTTTCCTCAAAGGAAAACACAGTCAGTTGCTCCAATCCCTGAAAACTGAGATGAACCGCTTTTCAGATCAGCAGGAATATGAGAAAGCGGGACGGATTCGCGACCAGATCAATGCACTGCTTGAACTTTCCGAGAAGCAGCGGGTGAATTTGGCTGGCAGGAAGGAACAGGATATTATAGGTTACGCTGTAAAAGGAACCGCAGGGAGCGTCCAGGTATTCCATGTAAGCGAAGGGGTACTGAAAAGGCGTGAGACTTTTTCACTTGATACCGCAGGCTCTGATGAGAAAGAGATCCTTGCGAGTTTCATAAAACAATATTACCAGGATATTGAGCCACCCGTTGAGATCATTGTTCCTGCCGAATTAATGGATGGATCAATATCCAGCTGGCTGTTAGCAAAGAGTTCAAAAATAAAAATACCCTCAAATAAGCTTGAGAACGGATTAATGAAGCTTGCCATGGAAAATGCAGGGATGTTGCTCAAACAGGACGAACTCAAAGGGAATAATATAGCAAATGAAGCGATGGCTGACCTGAAAGAGGCTTTATTACTTCCGGTCCTGCCATCGGTAATAGAAGCATTTGATATCTCAAATATCAGCGGCACTAATGCAACTGGTTCTCTTGTCACATTTGAAAATGGTATCCCGGATAAGAAGAATTATCGGCATTTCAGGATAAAAACAGTGGAAGGGACGGATGATTATGCCATGATGGAAGAGGTCGTGGGACGCGCATACTCGCGGCGAAAAGAGGAAGGAAAGAGGATGCCCGACCTGATCCTGATCGACGGGGGAAAAGGCCAGTTAAAGGCTGCCATGAATGCGATTTATCGGCTTGGCCTGGACCTGAATGTGGCAGCTCTTGCAAAGGAATTTGAATATATTTTTCTCACCAGTCGGGAAACACCGGTCATACTTCAGCGTGATTCAAAAGCCCTCAAGCTGCTGCAAAGGATACGGGATGAAGCCCACAGGTTCGCGCTGGGATATCACAGGAAACTTCGTGGAAAGAAGTTTAGCGAGTCTGAACTTGACAGGATTTCAGGAATCGGTGAAAAGAAGAAGCGTTTGCTCTTAAAACATTTCGGGTCGCTTGGGAAACTAAAAGATGCAGATGTTTCTGAGATCGTAAAAGTCAGGGGTATAACAAGGAAGGATGCAGAGAATATCAGGAAATATTTTTTTATCTGAATCGCCTGCCGGGAGCCAGAGCAGGTTTCCAGGCTGATCGCTTCCTGAATCCGTGTAAAATAAGGTCGATGAGTTCAGATCGGAATTAATTACTTTTCAATCTGTCCACAAAAATATAGGCAGGAATCTTTCATTTCTTTCCTCTTTCTGTTCATGTCTCTTTGCCATCAGTTCAGTATTTTCCGGTACCATTTCTTTCTTGTCTATTGTCATGATTCTCCTCTAAAATTTCTCTCGATCATTTCGTATTGCCTTTATTTTAGATAAGAAAGGCTGGTTGATTTGGAATGCGCAGGCATAGGATGAGAGTGTGAAATTTGTCTCAAAAAAATACCTATGATACTAATAATACTAATCATAGTATATATGTTTGTCGTCAAAAAATGAACATAATAATGACAAGATTATTTATAGTCATAGCAGTAATCAACACGATTAATAAACGGATTTGAAGAAACAATGGAACTAAGATTTTATTCAAAACCAGAAATGGTAAAGCCGCGCATGTTGGTTGGTCTGCCCGGTATGGGCATGGTAGCGAAGAACACAGTAAATTATTTCATAAATATCCTGAAACCTGAACTTTTCGCGGACATTCCGGTACTGCATCTTTCGCCTTCTCTTACTTTTTTTGATAAAGGGCTTGTAGTACCCATTGACAGGGATACCAGTCCATTCAAATTCTATTATTCGAAAGAACAGAATATTATATTGTTTTCAGGTGATATCCAGTTTGGGTACATAGCCAAAGATAATGAACTTGCTGAAAAAATAGTTGAATCGGCAAAGCTGTTCGGGGTTGATATCATTTATACCGTGCTTGCTAATTTTGTCAAGAATTATGTCGAAGAGCCGGCGGTAAACGGAGTCGCGACATCCCCTGAACTTTTAAAATTTATTGGCAGCAAGGAAATTCCGATAGCACAGGGTAGAATGCAGATAAGCGGAGTAAATGGGCTGGTTATTGAGTATGCGATGCGCCATGGGATAAACGGGATATCACTACTCAGTGAGACTGCCTTTCCGGAAGCATTGGATATAAAAGCGTGTTATGCAGGGATAAAAAAAGTATCTGAACTTCTTGAGATCAATATCGATACGAGCGAAATTGAAAATGAAGTGAAGAAATTCGACGAGGGTTTCAAGAGATACATGAAAGAACTCCAGGAAAAAAGAAGGAAGGAGCAGGATCTGGGGTATATCGGGTGATCGCTTCCTTGAGACCGTTACAATTCTTGTTGGCAATTTTCTTAATTTCAACTTAATAACCCTTTTATAGCCAGATTAGAATTCAATAACTTCAGTATATTTCTGAATTTCTTTCAAGAACATACTTTCATTATCTTTTTGAGTGTAGATTATAACATCTTCTTTCGACCTTGTAATTGCTACATAAAAAAGTCGCCTCTCCTCCTCTTCCTTATTATTTGGTTTTCCATACATTGCGGGCTCAAAAATAAATGGGTCTTCAATTTCGCTAGGGAAACCATACAATCCTTTATCAACACATAGAAGAAATACGACTTTTGCTTGTAAACCTTTACTTTTATGGATGGTCATTAATGGACTATAACGAGGACTTTGAGAATTTTCTTGTATACTTACTTTATTGAAGCCAGCGCGGTCATTAATTAGATTGAACAATCGAATTTTTCTTGATCGATATAAAATCATTATATCCTGAGGACTATATCCTTTCATTTGGTATTCTTTAACCATATTTACACAATGTTCGGCAGTTTGTTCATGATATATCGAAGTATTTTTATGTGAATATGAAAAGACACGGATTTTCTTTTCGTGATTATTGTTTGCAATGGTTTGTTTCGGAAGTTGCCCATCGCCATTATATTTGATAAGTTCTGCTCCGGCATCCACAATAGATTTTATACTTCGGTAATTAATCGATAAATCAGTTCTTGCTGGATGATCAAAATAGTCTTGAAATTTTATAAAAAACTCTAAATTTGAGCCTGCAAAGCCCATAATACTTTGCCAATCATCTCCAACACAGAATAATTTACAATTAAGATTCTTGGCCATCAGTGCTTTTATGAGGAGATATCTTTGTCGACTAATATCTTGATACTCATCTATCAATATGTGATCGAACGAATTTTCATAAAGTGATTTATTCTTATTCAAGTCCAAAATTGCTTGATTGATCATATCAGAAAAATCTATCTCATTAGTTAGCCTGAGCTCTTTTTCGTACTCCCAGTAAATTACCAGTGCAAGCTCTGCAAAAGCCTTTTGTTTCAGAGTCCACTTTTCCTTTTCCAGTCTTTCAACTATTTTTTCAGGTGTTAAGCCATTTGTTTTTGCTTTTGTGATGAAATTGGCGATATCTCTGGGATTTCTTTCCATAGATTCCTTACGATTTTTCCATACCCTTTCAACAAGTTCAGAATAGCCAATTTCAGTAAAATCAAAATCTTTGTCTGGATATTTTCTTCTAATCTCTTTGATTAATTTGTTTTCAAAATTGTTTATAAAATTATTGCTTTTAAATTCTCCATAGGTTGTTTCTATTAGAGAATACTTTTTTTGGTTTTTGAATCCATCGATCTTTGCATTCATACCTTTCCTGTAGTCTTGATCAAACCATTCAGGAACATTGCCCCACTCATCAATCGCCCAATGCTCGATATAGATATTATATTCTGGTAAAAAGAAATCTGGTTTTGGAGTTGTTATTTCACCTTTTTCATTCGTATAATTCATCCATTCTGCAGGATGTTCATAGCGAAGGTTGATGTATTTCTCATTTATTTTATGAGTGAAAATGAAATTAAATATTGTTCTTTCTCCTTCGCTTTTTACTATCAGAGTAAATAAGATATGCGTCAGCATATATTAAATGGTTTAAAACATTTTTAATTTGATTATTTGAGGTTTCAAACTCATTAATAACCCTTTTTGTTAACTCATCCTTATTCTTTGTCAAGATGAGAATTCTATCATTCAATTTCTTCAAAATAAAAAAACCGATGATTATAGGCATTAAAATATATCCAAAAATTCGAAATGAATTCTGTTTTTCGATATCGGATAATATTTCTTCTAACCGCTGAGATTCTATATTGGGCAGTAGGAAGTCTTTATGCACATCCTGTTTCTCATAATTCGGCATTTTTTGAATCATTGCTTGTTAAACCAAATAAATCTAAAAAATTAATCGCTCCTTGATAAACATCATTTTTATATAAATACATTCTATCAGGGCACAGTTACATAATCCAGTTATGGTCAAAGTAATATCATCACAATAAATACTTATTTATTCTTTAATGTAATGATATTACCTGCAACTGACCATGGTAACAATATCTTCTACATTTAAAAATATATCTGAAATCCCAA
>JAPZAP010000027.1 GCA_027460585.1 Candidatus Methanoperedens sp.
GTAGAATTCACCTGGCAATTAACAAGCACGGGCACAAGTTTTGTTGAATACTTTTCGATCTCTTCAAAAACCTTTAGCACAGCTGTTGTTTTTCCTGTTCCCGGCGCTCCTATGCACAGGCTGTTCAGTGTTCTTCCTCCGCTAAATCCCGGACGGATGCAGTACATGAGCGATTGCATCTGTGCATCCCTGTGAAGAAAATGTTCCGGGATGTGGTCAAGTTCAAATAACTCGCTGTCTTTGAATAGCGTCTGGTCCCAGGAGAGGAGTTCTTTCATATGGTGTATTACTTTCACTTAGCTTGATAAATGTTTGGTCTTCCCATCTCTCAACCGAAATCTGCCCCGCATGCGACTTAATCAAGCCCCATATGCTCCAGCATATGATGGTAATGTTCCGGCGGCATCACCGAATAAAAAGCATTTCGAACAACCTCGCTTAATGAAGGGTGGATATGCATTCCCTGGATAATGGGGTCTGAGTTTCCTTCTTCCGTATACATGAGGTTCACGATTTCCTGGATAAGGATGGATGCGTACGATCCTATGATGTGGGCGCCTAATATTTGCCCCTTATCCTTTTCAAATATTACCTTCACAAAATAATCTGTGACATCCATAGCCTGGCCCTTTGCCGTATCTTCAAATCTCTCAAAGCCAATCAATACATTATTCATCCCGTATTTTTCAATCGCAGCTTTTTCTCCCATTCCAACGCTTGCTATCTCAGGATAAGAAAAAACAGCATGAGGGACTGCATGATAGTCAACTTTGAACTTATTTTTCATGATCGCATTATAGTAGACGATCCTGGATTCATAATTGGCTACATGTTTGAAAAGATATTTGCCATCAGCATCACCTAAAGCCCAGACATTTGGTTGTGTGGTTTCAAGATATTCATTTACGATGATCCATCCTTTCGGATCTGTTTTTATTCCTCCTTTCTCAGGATGCAATATCTCATTATCAGGCCCCCGCCCTGATGCGACAATTATCTCATCGACAATAAAATCGACTTTTTCAGATTCGTTTTGTGCAATGACCTTTTTCCTGCCATCTGCAGTTCTTTGAACTTCCACAACTTCATGACCTGTGAAGATGTCCATGAATCTTGACATATCTCTCTTTGCAAGTTTTGAAACTTCTGGCTCCTCTTCCGGGATAAACTGCTTATTCCGGCCTAAGATCGTTACCTTTGCGCCCATTGAAGAAAAGAAATGGCCGTATTCTGCTGCAATGTAACCTCCTCCCATGATGGCAATATTTTGTGGAAGCCGGGTCATTTTCAATATAGTGTCACTCGTGAGATAACCTGCTTCCTCCAATCCCTTCACTTTCGGGATAATGGTTTTTGAGCCGGTACAAAGAAAGATCATTTTTGATGTAATACTCTCATTGCCAACTTTCATAGTATATGGTGAAATGAATTCAGCGACATCGTGATAATAATCAGTATTCGGGTCGCTGGAAAGTCCTTTGCGTATGGATTCGATGTCTTCTGAGATAATTGATCTCATTCTATCCATAATAAAATTAAAATCGATGGCTTTTAATTCCACATCGATCCCGAATTTCCCTGCTGTTCCAATCGTCCTGACAAGTTCTGCAGGATATAGTAAGAGTTTAGATGGAATGCATCCGCGGGTAAGGCAAATTCCTCCGGGTTCATCCTTATCGACCACAGCAACCTTAAAACCAGGATTCGTTTCAAGGATTTTGCCGACATAGTTCATCCCGGAGCCTGTGCCGATTACTATCAGGTCATATTTTTTCAATGAAATTTCCCCCATTTATTTAAAGTATTTACTTGTTCGTATAAATCCTTTTTGAAATCTTATGTCATATCAAGTGTTGCCCTCTGGGTGCCATCATCCATTGCTTCAATCGCTCCCAATTATAGTCAAGTACATAATCTATTTAACTTATTTGCTAAAACTTTGCGATCTTTGCGTCCTTTGCGGTGCATGGTTTTTTTCACCGCAAAGGGCGCTAAGATAGTTAGAATTGTTTGGTATTCAACTATAATAATCGGGAGTCGGTGACTTGTGCATTCTTACAAGTTGTCTCTACATGTTGTCCTTCATATTCCCGCTGAAATAGCTGTCATATGATCCCATATCAAAATGCCCATGCCCGCTAAGCGTGAACAGGATCGTCTTTTTCTCACCGCTCTGCTTGCATTCAAGCGCCTTATCGATCGCACACTTGATAGCATGTGCAGATTCTGGAGCAGGAACGATACCTTCAGTCCGCGCAAATTTAACCGCAGCTTCGAAAACTTCTGTCTGGTGGTAAGCGACAGCATCGATCACTTTGTCGGCATACAACTGGCTTACTATCGGGGAATCGCCATGATAACGCAAACCCCCTGCATGTATGGATGGCGGAACAAATTCATGACCCATCGTGTACATTTTTAAAAGCGGGGTAAGACCGGCAGTATCGCCGAAGTCATACCTGAACTCACCACATGTAAGACTTGGGCAGGCTGTTGGTTCAACTGCTATTACGTTGGTATCTTTTTTGCCTGAAAGCTTATCCATCAGGAAAGGAAAGGTCATCCCTGCGAAATTGCTTCCTCCGCCCACGCATCCGATTATATGATCAGGATATTCATCTACCATTGCGAGCTGTTCTTTTGTTTCCTGCCCTATGACGGTCTGGTGGAGCATGACATGGTTAAGAACGCTTCCCAGGGCATAATGTGTATCGTCATGGGTTGCTGCATCCTCAATAGCTTCACTTATCGAAATACCAAGGCTTCCTGGCGAATCCGGGTTTTTTTCCAGGATCTTCCTTCCCGAATTGGTTTTGTTGCTGGGTGAAGGGATTACTTCTGCGCCCCAAAGATGCATCAGGGATTTTCTGTATGGTTTTTGCTGGTAGCTGATCTTTACCATATAAACCGTGCATTTGAGATCGAAATAATTGGATGCTAAGGCAAGTGCGCTTCCCCATTGTCCTGCTCCTGTTTCTGTAGCCAGCCTCTGCATCCCTTCTTTCATATTGTAATATGCCTGGGGAATTGCAGTATTTGGTTTGTGGCTGCCTGCCGGGCTTACGCCTTCGTATTTATAAAATATCTTTGCAGGAGTCTTTAGAGCAGCTTCAAGATGATGAGCCCTGTAAAGCGGGGAAGGACGCCATAACTTATAGATCTCACGCACTTCTTCAGGGATGGAGATGAACTTTTCCTGGCTGACCTCCTGTTTAATAAGTTCCATCGGGAAAATAGCTGACAGGTCTTTTGGACTTATGGGTTCTTTAGTTCCCGGATTTAACGGAGGGGACAGAGGTGTGGGCATATCAGGAAGGATATTGTACCATTTCCTGGGGATGTCGTTCTCATCTAAAAGTATTTTAGTTCTTTCCATGGGGATTTCCTCGTATAGATAATATTTTCGCGGTGATATTTAAAGCTGGCGCAAAGAATTAGCACATTTGCTTGATCGAGGCTGGTTTTAGATAAGATAGCAAGTCAGAGAAATCAAATATGGTGACCCGGTGCCTTTTTGAAGGAGTTTGCAAACCAAGTTGCCAGATAAAAATATTATACCATAATGGATGGGCTGCCGGGATTTGGGTGCTTTGCAAGTTATGGATACCTAACCTACATTTTTTTTATCCGTTACGTAAAGTTCAGGCATAATAGTATCACGCGATTAATATTAATTTGATTTTTCTCCTGTCCGGCAGATAAATCCGATCTCTCATGACATATAGGATGTCTTTGGTCAGGTCGCAAGCCTTGATATGGCCCGTATTAAAATAGATCATTATGTGCTTGCAAAGTTCCTTGATGCTCATTCCGTCTGGATTAGCGATTCAGCACAGCGAAGCACGTTAATCCTGAGATCGGTGGGGGTGTAGCTATCCTGTATCTCTATATCATAGTATGTGCTACCTTTTTACTGACGTATTCTTTTATCCTGCCGTCGCTTGTAAGCTGCAAATTACAGACTGGACATGAGTGTTTGAAATACATTTTTAGATTCCTATAATATTATTGGCTTAATATTCTTTTTTCGCTTCTTTGTTGAGTGTTTGGATTCGTCTTTCAGCTTTCAAGATGATTTTATCGCATGTGTCATGTTGATTCCTTTTTGGCGTAAATAAATACGCAAGACCTATTAAGATAATTCCAATAACTAACATTAAGAGTAATCCAAAACCTAAAGATTGAACATATTTTCCGATTTCTTCAAAAGGTTTGATAGATGAAAAGGCCAAAATTGAACTCACGGTGACAGTAATACCCACAGCTACAATAAAATCGAACAAGTTTTGACGTCTTCCCAACGACGAAGAACTAGTCTCTGCAACTTTTTGCATGAATTTGGTTTGATATAAGTTATACTCATCAAATTCGAAGGGACATCCATCTGTTATAGCCTATTAACTCTCGATTCTAATAAATTGAAATTCTCAACCAGTGTATCTTGAGATTGATTCTCAGCAGGTAGATGTTCCTTACAATAGCTTGTTCCATTAACCAGGTATTATGCTTCTCATTCGCAATAAACACATTTTAGATTCATTCAATCACCCGAACATAGTTTTATAAAGCATAGTGATATTAAATATTCAATATGGTTGAGACGCTTGAAGATTGGATGTATGATTTTGCCTGGAAAGGACGAGAAGTTGCACAGCAGAGAAATGACCGATTAGATACTAAAGCAATGAACATAGTTAACTTCTCAAGTCTTCTTATTCCCATAATCACAGGCATCCTGTTATTTTTTGCAGATAAACCCTTTTCTCCGTATATTCGTGTACCATGGGTTATTTCTCTCGTACTTTTGTTATTGAGCATCTTTTTTGCTTTTATGACAATCTGGCTGAAAGACCAGGGAATTATCAACATAAACTATCATTTCAGCAAGTGTTCTTCTGATGTCATAACTGAGTTAGGGAATTCAGCAAAGGATATAGCGGACTGGCAGGACGTTGTACTGAATGCGGGAATTAATAAAAGCCTATACATGTTGATAAGCAGCTGGCTTTTTATTTTTGCTCTGTTCAGCATCTCTATCAGTTCAATCCTTTTGTTTCTTTGATTTTGTCGTTATACCCCGCAGCTCTGCTGTGAATGGTTGTACCGTCGCAACGTTTGACGTTTGAATTTTTTGATTACGTTCTTCCACTTGGCTGATTAGTGGCGTGACCGTTGTATGTCCTGGATAATCACCGGGCTTTTTTGGTTTCATTTTTTTTGCTACTTCTCCGTTCATATTCATACCTCTTTTATGGCTATTTTATTCAATCACTACTTTTTAAACCGACAAAGCTTCCTCTATTGCCCTGGCTGGTTTGTTGTCAAATTTTAATTTCTTAAAGTTATTCTCAATATCAATGTCATCTTCTATTTCATGCGTGCACTGAGCATGGGATTTCTTGCGATCATAATACCGCGCAAAAAATTCTGACAATGCTTGAGAAATAACATCACTCGGCCCTGCGAAGTCTTTTGTTTCTACAACCTCATCAATCTGGTTAACTAAATTTGGTGATAATGTTACGCTGATAGTAATTTTTCTTCTGACTTGTTCCACCATGTAGTAGTATTGTAGTAACATAAAATATAAATAGTGAACCATTGTATATACAATATTGCAATAACAAGCTTGCGATAAATAAAAAGTCAGTGAGAGTGATGTAAAAGTGCTTATACTCTGTAAAAAACTATAGTAAATTGAAAGTATTTCGCTGCATAACGGTTTTTTTGGGGTGAAAAGTTCGAACTCCGTAAATAGTGCGGCTGCCGGGATTCGAACCCGGGTTAGAGACTATTTCCCTGCAATTGTTAATGATTACAAAAGCCGTTGGGAAGCCTCTGTCATAGCCACTGGACCACAGCCGCAGTTTCGCATGCTAAATAATGATTCAAGTGATATATCGTTTATGGTTCCGTTGCCACAAAAAAACTCGTTTTTATACCGCTAATGTCTTATAAAGACCTATAGCGGTAATCTTAGTTACCGTTTTTTTTTCGGATTCTCACTTAAGCGCTTTTATGAAATCGTCTATTTCCATCACTTTGTAAGTAACTGTCTTGATGCTTCCACGTGACGCTATTTCCACGATCGCCTTTGTGATCTTTGTTTCATCATCCGTTTCTACTATCGATAAGAAGTCAAAGTTTCCAAGAACAGCGTACTGGTCAATAACCTCTACCCCCATGTTCTTAAATTCATTGTTAACTTCTTTGACCCTCCCGGGATTTTTCTTTAAAGTCTTTGCGCCTTCGTCTGTTAAGTTTGATATTATAATATATCTAGACATAGTAACCTCCAATTCTAATTATAGTTTCTATCGTATAAATATGTACTCTTTTTGGGCACAGTTACATAATCCAGTTATGGTCAAAGTAATATCATCACAATAAATACTTATTTATTCTTTAATGTAATGATATTACCTGCAACTGACCATGGTAACAATATCTTCTACATTTAAAAATATATCTGAAATCCCAA